>JBBDNW010000061.1:0-32141 GCA_040877375.1 Pirellulales bacterium
CTAGGGCTTGCGGATGAAAATGCCGCCGCCGGTGATCTGGATAATGGGAATACCGAGCTTGGGGTCGAAGAAGCCGGTGCCGCGGACGACGACGTCCTGGCCTTCGGCGAGCCCGAGGAGCTTCTGCGCGTCCAGCGGAATCACCTTGCCGTCGGCGCCCACGAACGTCACGGCCGCGATCGGCGAGTTGGCGTTGCGCTTCTTGCAAAACGGGCAGTCGTCCGGCTTGTGGCCGGGCTTCTTCGCATGGTCGTCGGCCGGGATCTCAAGCATGGAAAACGTGGCTTCGTTCCTACCAAAGGGTTCCGTGCCCCGGCCCCCGATCCTGCCGGCCACCAGGACAGGCTGCGGCGCGGGCGTGAGCTTTGCCTTCGCGGCCGCCAGCGTGACCGCACCGGCGGGCTCCTCGGCGAGCAGGAGCGTGCCACGGACGGCATTCACATCAACCTCGGCGCGTGCCTCCACGCCCGTCAACGAGAACAGTGCCATCACCGACACCATTCCTATGAACCTTCGACGCAAATAACTGATCATCACTTCTTCTCCCCGGAAACCTTCGCCTTCAGTGAGGTGAATGCCGCCTCGATCCGCTCCTTGACCGTCCCTAGCACCTTCGCCGGATCAGCTTTTTCATCGCCGGAATGAAACGCCTCGTCGACCTTGCCAAAGCACTCCTCGAGTTCGTCGAGGGCGCTGGTGACAGCGGCGGCGACGTCGCCTTCGAAGTTTTCCTTCGTAGCGAACTCACGGACCTCCTCCAGGAGATGGCCCAGGTCGTGGACCGTGTCGTCAGCGGCTTCGCCGGCGTTGTCGGCGAGTTTTTCGGTGAGATCTTCCGCCAGTGATTCGAGCTTCTTGATGCCATCAGCAAACGACTCAGGCTCGTCATGATCGTGATCATGGCCGTGGTCGTGGCTCACCGTGGCCGGCTTGGCCGTTGGGGCCTTGGTGGTCGCGGGGGCACACCCCGCGGCGACGCCGAGGCAGCAGGCTACCGAAAGCAACAGGATTTTTAGGGGTGTGCCACAGGGAATCATGGGGAGGCTCCAAATCGGCGGCGGGAAAACGTCTTGCGCGAGCCGGGCGCAAGTCCGGCGAACCTTACATTATCAGCGGTGCCCCGTGGGATGTCTACAGGGCCTAAGGGGGCGAGAGCACAGCTGCCTTTGGTGGAGCGGGGCGGGGTGCTACCCGCATTCCCCGCGCTTGCGCTTGGGGCTTCCTGACGGGAGGCAAGGGGGTTGGCGAACGCTCGAGGAGCCTGGGGCGTATCCTCGCCCCGGCGACGGCTCGGCATCGGCCACCATCACGACGAGCGATCGCTCTGGCAGCAGGAGAGGCTTCTCTACGTCGATCACCGGCCCGCGGCCATCGGTGAAAATATCATCGGGCGGAGACTGGCCAGTGTGGACGAACAGCCGCCACGGCAGCGTTCGCACCGCCGTGGGCTGGGGCATCGCAAACGTCCGCGGAGCACTGCCCGCATGGGCGAAGATCAGCACGTGACGCGGCACACCCTCGATGCCGCCTGCGGACAGGTCGATTCCCTGCCGGAGTTTCTCAACCGAGGGCGCGCCGAAGAAACAGGTCAGGCCACCGTCGGCTGTGTACCAGTCAATGTGGACGCCATCGGGCGAGAACCATTCCACGTCGGGAAGGATGCCCGCTGCGCTCGAGCCCCCCTCCAGAAACGAGCGGCTGCGGAGCGTGGGGTTGCCACGCCGAAATCGGATCAACTCCCGGGCGAATCTCCCGATGTCGGCGTTTGTTTTCACGAGGCTCCAGTCGAACCACGAGACCGCGTTGTCCTGGCACCACGCGTTGTTGTTGCCCCCCTGCGTGCGGCGGCACTCGTCGCCCGAGAGCATCATCGGCACACCCTGGCTCACGAGCAGCGTGGCGAGCATGTTACGGATCTGCCGCGACCGCAGCTCGTTCACCTCAGGCCGTCGTGTCGGCCCCTCGACACCGTAATTTTCCGAGAAGTTGTTGTTGTCGCCGTCGCGATTGCCCTCGCCATTGGCCTCGTTGTGCTTCTCGCGATAACTCACGAGATCAGCGAGCGTGAAGCCATCGTGTGAGGTGAAGAAGTTGATGCTGTGGCAGGGCTGGCGGCCGTCGTTGCCGTACAGGTCGCTCGACCCGGCCAGCCGCGTGGCGAGGTGGCCCGTCTGCGCAAAATCTCCCCGCCAGAACCTCCGCACGTCGTCACGGTAGCGGCCGTTCCACTCGGCCCAGCGCATGTCGGCGAACGAGCCCACCTGATAGGCGCCGGCCGCGTCCCAGGCTTCGGCGATGATCTTGGTGTCGGCGAGCATCGGGTCTTCCGTGATCAGCTCGACAATCGGCGGGTTGGGGAGGATATCGCCGTTGCGGTCGCGACTGAGCACGCTCGCCAGGTCGAACCGAAAGCCATCGACGTGGTAGTTGTGCACCCAGTGCCGCAGGCAGAGAAAGATCAGCTCGCGAACGATCGGATGGTTGCCGTTGATCGTGTTGCCGCAGCCGGTGTAGTTCTTGTAGGTCGAGCCACCGTCGCCGAGCATGTAATAAACGCGGTTTTCCAGCCCCTTGAGGGAGAGCGTGGGGCCGAGGTGGTTGCCCTCGGCGGTGTGGTTGAAGACCACGTCGAGAATCACCTCGATCCCGGCGGCATGCAGCGCCCGCACCATCTCCTTGAACTCCCGAACCTGGCAGCCCGGCTCGGTACCGGACGCGTAACCCCGATGGGGCGCGAAGAAGGCGATCGGATCGTAGCCCCAGTAGTTGCCACGAACCGTGCCGTCAGCCCCCGGCAGCGCGGCCGCGAAGTCGTGAATGGGCATCAACTCGACGGCGGTCACGCCCAGCGATTGGAGGTAGGGGATCTTCTCAATCACCCCGAGATAGGTGCCGGGATGGGCAACGCCGCTCGTAGGGCTGTTGGTGAAGCCTCGGACGTGCATCTCGTAGATCACGGTGTCGGCGAGGCCGCGGCGGAGGTGACGGTCGCCCTGCCAATCGAAGGCATCATCGACGACGACGCATTTCGGAGGCCGCAGCAGGCCGTCAGGCCCGATCGAAAACTCGCCGGCGAGCGCCCGAGCATAGGGATCGATGAGCCGGGCGGAGCCGTCAAACCGCTGGCCGTGCTCCGGATCGAAGGGGCCGTCGGCCTGGAAATGGTAGAGCTGACCAGGTTTCACACCTGGGACGTAGATGCTCCAAATGTCACCCCAGCGATCGTTGGTCGGGTCGAGCTCGATGACCTCGTCGGGCTCGGCGGCGTCGACGCCCGTATAAAGGAGCACACGCATGGCCGTCGCCGAGCGGCTATACACCACGAACTGCACGCCCTTGTCGTGCAGCACGGCGCCGTAGGGCAACGGCTGGCTGAACTGCAGGGGCGGCAGCGGCTTCTTGGCGTGGGTGCGTCTGGACGCGATTGGCTTCCGCGGCGACATGTCAGAAATGATACCACCCCGACACGGGTGCCGTATCGGCGATCGCCACGGCGCCGCGGAGGGCGTGTCGGGGGCTTGCGGCACCCGTGCGGGCGGCGATGATACCGGCGTGAGCGGTGCGACATATTCCAGTGCCGGCGTGAACCTCGAACTCTACCGCGAGGGGATGGCGCGGCTCCCCGCGCACATGCGGCGGACGCAGTGCCCGCGGGTGATGAGCCAAGAGGGCGGGTTCGCGGCCCTCTTCGCCCTCGACTTCAAGGGACTCTTCGCCCGCGGCTACGAGGATCCGCTGCTCGTCAGTTGCACCGACGGCGTGGGCACGAAGCTCAAAGTTGCCATCGAGACGGGCGTCCACCACACGGTCGGAATCGATCTCGTGGCGATGAGCGTCAACGACGCGCTGTGCACCGGCGCCGAGCCGCTGTTCTTTCTCGACTACGTGGCGATGGCGAAGGATGACCCCGCCCTCCTCGAGCAGATCGTCCGCGGCATCGCCGACGCCTGCGTGGAATGCGGATGCGCCCTCGTCGGTGGCGAGACCGCGATCCTGCCCGACATGTATCACCCCGGCGAGTACGACCTCGCGGGCTTCTGCGTAGGCGTCGTAGATCGGAAGCGGCTCGTGGACGGCCGGCAGATTCAGCCTGGCGACGTGGCGATTGGCATGGCGTCGAGTGGCTTTCATTCCAATGGCTACAGCCTCGTGCGGAAGGCGGTCTTCGAGATGGGTGGCCTCGCCGCCGCCGACCGCGTGCCTGCGATCGGCGACCGCACGGTGGGCGAGGTGCTGCTCACCCCCACGCGGCTCTACGCCAAGCCTGTGAAGACGGTCCTCGGTCACTACCGAGTGAAGCAGGTGGTGCACGGGATCGCGCACATCACCGGCGGCGGGCTGGTCGAGAACCTTGCCCGCATCGTTCCCGACTCCGTGCAGGTCGTCCTCGAGCGGGGCTCATGGACGGTACCTGCCGTGTTTCCTTGGGTGCAGGGCCTTGGCACCATCGCGGCCGACGAGATGGAGCGGGTCTTCAACATGGGCATCGGCATGGTGCTGGTCGTGTCGCCCCATTTCGCCGAGAGCATCCAGCAACAACTCGCTGACCTGGGCCACGACAACTTCCGGATCGGCACCGTCGCCGCGGCGATCGCCACAGCGGATCGCGTTGTCCTCCGGTAGGCTCCTCAAGAAGCCCCAAGCGCGACCGCGGGGTATACGGGTGGCCTCGAAACGGTGCCGGATTGGTTCACCGGCGGTGACTCACGATCGAGAGTCAGGGCGGGGTTGGCCCTGCCATGGTGCCGGCCTTGCTGGCAAGCGAAGCCAGGAGGGCGAAGCGCGGCTAGCACGGAGAGAGCGAAGGACAGGATGTCCTTCGCGAACGTCCGGCGGCATGGCAGGGGCAACCCCGCCCCCACGCCACTTTAGGTGCCACGCCCTACCGACCGGTCGACACGGAGCGAAACGCCCCCGCTTCCGGGTTCGACGGCCCCGCCCTCTCGAGGGCTTCGAGCACCTGCGACTCCGTGATCAGGTCGCGGAGCACGATCGGCTCGGGGGGCGTCTCGCCGGGCTGCGCCGCTGGATAGATCGCCAGCAGCGGAATCGACCGGCTCTGCAGGCCCTCGAGCGCTGCCTTGATCTCGGGAGAGCCGTCGGTCCAGTCTGCAAGCACCGGAACCACCCGGTTTTTTTCGAGCGTGGCCCGCACCTTGTCGGTCTCGATCGCATAGGCGAGGTTAAACTTGCAGGTCGGACACCAGTCGGCGGAGAAGTCGACCATCACCGTGGCGCCGCTCTTGCGGAGTTCGGCGATTCGGTCACGCGAGAAGGGCTGCTGCCACTCGATCACCGATTCCCCGGGGCCGAGCAGCGTGAAGGCGGCCCAACCAATCAGTGCTGCCGCCGACGCGGCCTGCACCCAACGGCCGAAGCCGACCACACCGGTCGTCTCCTGTCCGCGGCCGACCCACCAGCAGGCCGCCCAGATGCCGATCAGGAGCGCTAGCGTCGGCACGAACCACTCGTGGTGGAGAAAGGTGAAGAGATACACGACCGTGCCGAGCATCACGAACCCCAGCAGCTCCTTAAAAGTGGCCATCCAGGCACCGGGCTTCGGAAGAAACCTCACCAGTCCGGGCACGAGGCCGACGAGGACGTACGGCAGGCACATTCCCGTCGCGATGGCGCCGAAGACGGCGTAGGTCACGGCCGTCGACTGCGAGAGCGTGAAGCCGAACACCGGCCCGAGGAAGGGGCCGCTGCAGGGCGTGGCCAGCACGGTGCTCAACACGCCCTTGAGGAACGCGCCCGCCGGCCCCTCCTGTGATTGCACGTGGCCCGCCTTCTCACCGATGAAGCCCGGGATCGGTAGTTCCCAGATGCCAAGAAACGACAGCGCGAAGGCAAACACGATGCCGATCATGGCAATGTTGAAGCCGGCGGAGGTGAACTGTTCGCCCCAGGCGAGGTTGGCCTTGCCGAGACCGATGTTGGCCGCCACGCTCGCCGTGGCCAGCGCAAAGAACACGGCAAACACACCCGCGCAATACCAGAGGTTCATCTGAAACACGTCGCGGCGGTCGCGGCCCGACTGCTGGGCGAACGACATCAGCTTGAGCCCGAGCACCGGCAGCACGCACGGCATCAGGTTGAGCAGCAGACCGCCGGCCAGGCCCATCAGGAGGGCGAGCGGCAGGGCGAGTGGCACGGCAGAAGGAGCCGCCGTCGTATCAAGCATGCTGGCCGCGGCAGGCGCGGCCGAAATGGCGGGGATCGCGGCCGTGGTGGTCGCGGCGAGCGGGTCGTCGCCTGCGGCCAGCGTCAGAGGCGTCTTGGCCGCCTCGGCATAGCGGGCATCCTCAAACGCGATGACCCCCGAGGCCGGCCCGTCGGTCGGCGTCGTGATCTTGAGCCTCACCGCCGTCGGTGCGTCGCAGGTCTGGTCGCTGCAGGTCTGAAACCCAATGACCGCGTCAACCGAGCGTGGGCCGCCGACACCGGGTGGCGCGTTGACGAGGAGTTCGAGCACCACCGGACCGTCGACGGCGCCAGACTCTGCCAGCTCCGCATGGGTCGTGGGCGTGACCTTGGTGACCGTCACCTTTTCGATGGTGGCACCATCGCCCACCGCAGCCGAGACGATCGTGGGCTTCCCCTGCCCGACCTTGCTCTCTGCGGAGCCCGCCGGCTTGTACAAATGCCAGCCCTCCGACGGCACAAGTTCGACGACCAACGGCCAGGCCGTCGATCCGGCGGCGGACGGCCGGCGAAAGGCGACCCGCACCTTGGCGTGAGACCGCTGCGGCTCATGCTCGACGACCTTGGGAGCACCACCGGCGGGCGTCGCCGCCGGTGCCTGGGGCCCCACGGCCGCAGCGGTAAACGGGATCGATTGCGGCGGCAGACAGGTGGTGTCCTGGCAGAGTTGCAGACTCACGGCGCCCCGTATCTCTCCCGCTCCCGCCTGGAGCGGTGCCCGCCACGTGACCGTGCCGGCGTGCTCCTCGATCACGAGCCCCTTCCAAGCGGGCACGTCGTCGACCGTTCGCGTCTGGGGGGCGGAATCGGGGGTAAACGCCCCCGACACCTGCCGCGGCGATGCGGCATCCACCTTGATCTTCGTGGCGATCGGACCGCCTGGCTTCTGCGAGATCGCATAGAGGTGCCAGCCGTCCTCGAGCCTCGCGGTGACCGCCAGGATGTCGGGCTTGCCCGTGTCGCCGGGCTGGATCGCAGCGGTCACCGCCACCGGGTCGCCGAGGGCCGCCGCGACCGCGGCCAGAGGGTTGTCAGCTTCTTGGGCGGCCAGTCGACGGCTGCCGGCCAGATCCACGGCGCACGCCGAGACCGCGAAGACAGCCGCGAATCCCCAAGAAATGACCGAACAAACCCGGGTGCTGCAAAGGTGAGCCATGCGATCCGTCGGCGAGAGTGACGATGTCAGAGACCGGCGACCCGGAAGGACGTGCCGGCAACCCATCCCTGGGATCTGTCGACCCTCCGAGTCTACAAACTGGACTTTTCCACGGTCAAATGGCGTTCCCAATGCGATCGTTGATGACGTAAACAGCCGCTGGCAGTTGCGACAGGAGGCGGTCGATTCGCCGGAGGGCCCGCGCAGGCCGCAGAAAGTCGCGAGATTCCGCCAGCAGCCACCGAAACCAGTTGTCGAGACCGAAGACAACGCCCGTGGCGTGCAGCCAAGGGATGAGATTCCGTTCGGACGTCGAAAGCGGCCTGCTGGACTCGTAGGCAGCAACCGCCTCCGCCCAGCGGTGGAGGAGCGGCGTGTCGGCGTCGGCCCCAGTTTGCCAACTGCCGATGAGTCGAGCCATGTCCGTGGCTGGCGTATCGATCCCCGCGGCATGGAAGTCGATGATGCCGGCGATGTGCTCCGGTGGTGCGGTGGAATAGAGCACGTGGTCGCTCCAAACATCGCGTAGCACCCCTTGCACCGCTACGACCGGGGCCTGGATTAAAATAATTCGGCGGAGTGCGGCCGGACCGTCCGCCGCGGCGAAAATTGCCACGGCCCGGTTGAGTCGATCGACCACCTCGGCGCGAATCCCGCTTGCGGATCGACCCGGCCCGCGAAAGAGCCTCCCAGACCACGGGCTGTCGCGCAACCGCTCCGCTCCTGCGATCCGCCGAAGCACGGCTGTTGGCACGGCGTTTCGCGGCGGACATCCCGGCAGCGAGACGGCGGCGAGATGGATCCGCGCCAGGCATGACGCAGCCACAACAGCCTGTGCGGGGCTGGGGGAATCGGTGCCGGCGCCGGCGATGTGTTCCACGAGTTCCCAGGCGGTGCCCCGCCCGTCGCTGACCACGGTGCGGCCATCCGGCGTGGCCATCACCGTCGGCACCTCCCGAATGCCGGCGGCGCGGAGATGCCGCATGAGCTCGTGCGCCCAGCCGATCCGCTCGGCGGCCCCAGCCGCGCATGATTTGAGCATCCAGGCAGCGTTCGCCGGAGAGCCCACCTGAAACAGACACGACCCGCTGAAACCATCCGATACAGTGGGCTCGATAACGACGTCACGATCTCCGAGCCATGCGGCGCACACCCCGCGGAGATCGGGCTCGGTGAACTCGGAACCGGACATCGCGTGGCCGTCGCACCGGGAATTGGAGGCTCGTGCTCTACGATGCTACGCTTTCCGTAGAGTTTCCGTCGACGGATTCACAGCTTCGTTCAGGAGTTTCATGATGCAGCGAACGGCAGCGATGAACGGGGGCAGGCGACGCGCGTGGCTCGTGGTGGCGGCGGTCCTCGCCTCGGCCGCGATGGTGGATGCGAACGAGCCCGACAAAAACGACGCGGCGAAGGCCGAGCCAGCCGCCGCGGCCAGCCAGCCCGCGGCCCCCGCCAAAGACGCTCCATCCGCGGATTCCAAGCCCAGCAAGCCGGCGTTTGCCGTTGTCCTCAAAGACGCGAAGAAGATCGACGGCCTGATCCCGCTGTGGCGGAAGGACGACAAAGTTTATGCCGAACTGACCGACTCCCTCCTGGGCAAGGAGTTGTTCGTCCTGATCTCGATCGCCAAGGGGATCGGCGACCGCTCGATCCTCGGGGGCATGAGCCTCGGCTTTGGGGACGACTGGATCTGGCAGTTCCGCAAGGTCGACGACAACATCCAGGTCGTCCGGAAGAACGTCCGCTTCTTCGCCGACAAGGGGAGTCCCGAGGAGCGGGCGGTCGGGCTCGCCTACACCGATAGCGTGCTCTTCAGCCTGCCGATCGTCACGACGGGACCATCTGGCGGGCAGGTGATCGACCTCGCCAAGATTTTCCTCAGCGACCTCCCGCAGATCAGTCGGTCACTCCCCGGCTTCTCATTCGCGGCGGACCGCTCGACGTGGGCCAGCGTCAAGGGTTTTCCCGACAACATCGAGCTTCAGGTGGCCGCCACCTACGGCTCCGGCGGCGGCACCGAGATCGACACCGTGCCCGACTCGCGGGGAGCGACAGTCAACGTGCACTATTCGATCAGCCTGCTTCCGCAAAACTCCTACAAGCCCCGGCTGGCCGACGACCGCGTGGGCTACTTTGTCACTGCGCTCAAGGACTTCTCGCAGAAGGTCGACGAGGACCGGTTCGTCCGCTTTATCAATCGCTGGCAACTGGAAAAGGCCGACCCGTCGGCCGCCGTGTCGCCGCCCAAGAAGCCGATCGTGTTCTGGATCGAGCGGACGGTGCCGTTTCGCTACCGGCAGCCGATCCGCGAGGGAATCGAGTCGTGGAACGAGGCCTTTGAAAAGGCCGGGTTTGCCAGCGCCATCGAGGTCCGCCAGCAGCCCGACGTCACCGATTGGGATCCCGAAGACGTCAACTACAACACCTTTCGCTGGATTACGGCGGGCCAGAGCTTCGCGATGGGGCCGTCGCGCGTAAACCCACGGACCGGCCAGATTCTCGACGCCGACATCATCTTCGACGGCGACTTCCTCCAGTTCTGGCGGCGGGAATACGAAACCTTCACGCCCCAATCGGTAACGCTGCTGACGGGAGGGCAGGGGGGCGGCCGCGACGCAACGCCTGCTGGCTGCAACTCCGACTGCATGGCCTGCCGCCTGTTCGACGGGCACGCGCGTGAGACGGCGCTGGCCGCGACGGCCCTGGCGGTCGCCGCGCCTGGCGGCCTCTCGGAAGCCGAGCAGGAGAAGCTCGTCACCCAGGGGCTGAAACTCGTGGCGATGCACGAGGTGGGCCACACGCTGGGCTTACGGCATAACTTCAAAGGTAGCTCGCTCAAGTCTCTGGCGGACTTCAACGACGTCACCAAGACCTCGCAGGCGGGCGGCAGCACCAGCGTGATGGATTACATTCCCGCCAACATCATGCCGAAGGGCAAGACGCAGGGCGACTACTACGCCGCGAAGCTTGGCCCTTATGACCTGTGGGCAATCGAGTATGGCTATAAGCCGCTCTCGGGCGGATCGCCAGAGGCTGAGTTGCCGGAGCTTGAGAAGATCGCGGCGCGAAGCGGAGAGCCCGCGCTCGCCTACGCGACCGACGAGGACACCGACTGGGGCGACCCGGATCCGTTCTCCAACCGCTTCGACCTCGGCAACGACCCGATCGAGTTTGCGAAGTCCCGGGCTGAACTGGTGGCTCAGGTGATGCCGCTGATCGCTGACCGATTGACGCAGAAAGAGGCGGACGGCCGCGCTCCCGGCTACGAGCGGGTGCGTCAGGCCTTCGGTGTGCTGCTGTCGTCCCACGGCCAGGCGATGCACACGGCAGCGCGGCTGATCGGCGGCGTGGCCACGTCCCGCAGCCACAAGGGCGATGCCAATGCGAAGCCACCCTTCGTGATTGTGCCGCCGGCGAAGCAGCGGGAGGCCCTCGACCTGCTCGAGAAGCAGATGTTCGCCGCGCAGCCGTTCACGTTCCCTCCCGACCTCTACAACCAGCTGATGGCGACCCGGTGGTCGCACTGGGGGAGCGAATCAGCGGATCGCGAGGACTTTCCCGTCCACGAGGTGATCCTGATGTGGCAGGACCGCGTGCTCGGTCGGCTCCTCGATCCGCTCACGCTTGACCGGATCCGCGACGGGGAGCTCAAAGTGCCCGCTGAGCAAGACGCCTTCACAACGGCGGAACTGCTCGACAGGCTGACGAAGTCGATCATGGGGGAGGTCGAGGCGACCGGACCGGGCGACTACTCAAACCGCAAGCCGGCGATCGCGAGCCTCCGCCGCGGCCTGCAGCGAGCCTATGTCGCGCGGTTATCGGGGCTGGTGCTCGGCCAGTCGGGCGGCTCGCCCGACGCCCAGGCAATCGCAGCGTTGCAGCTCCGCGACCTCGACACGCGGATCGACGCGCTGCTCGCCAAGAATGATGTAAAACTCGACGACTACTCGCGGGCCCACCTCGCAGAACTCAGCGCGCGAATCGAGAAGGTGCTCGACGCCCGCGTTGCACTCCCACGTCCCTGAGACCGCCCAGGAGGGGCCATGCGTCTGGTCGTCACCGTCATCAAGCCCGCCCAGGTGGAAAGCGTCCGGCAGGCACTCGCTGCCCTGCAGGTCACGCGGCTGACCGTATGCGATGTGCATGGCTACGATCTCGCCGCGGACGATCCCCTCGCCCAAGAGGTGATGCTGGAGATCGCAGTCAACGACGATTTCGTCGAACGCACCGTCAACTCGATCTCGGCTGTGCTCGCCGCCGGCGGTGAAGCGGCAAGCCGTCTCTTCGTGCTGCCCATGCACGAGGCCGTGCAGATTTACCGGACCGTCCGCGGCCCGGAAGCGGTCTGAGGACCCAATGAACCAGCCGACCCGGATACTCCTGATCTCGTCCGACCTGATGTCCACCAGCCGGCTCGTGGGGATCGGCCACGCGGCAGGAGCCGCCATGGAGACACTTGCTTCGCCAGCCGGCACGCCTCAAGGGAGTGCGTTTGACGTCGTGCTACTCGACCTCCAATCACTTGCAGGCGAGATCGCAGCGCACGTCACGCGGGCCCGCGAACTCGGCGGCACATCCGTGAAGGTGGTTGCCTACGGACCCCATGTCTGGAAGGACCGACTCGACGCCGCGGTCGCAGCCGGCGCCGACGACGCCGTGAGCCGCGGCGAGGTGATGGGTGGCCTGCCGGCGTTACTCGCCCGCTGGTGCGGTGGCTGACCGTCAGAGTGCATTCGCTGTTGGCAGAGCGACGAGATGGCACCTTGGAGGATGGAGGCACGGGGGTCGGCGATCCACCACAGTCGAATGCGGGAAAGTCGAATGCGGTCTAGCCCTCGGTGCCGGGCTCGTCGATGACGACCTCGTCGAGTTCGGTCCCGTCGACGTCCTGCCGCAGGAGCATGTAGGCCGCCGTCGCGATCGCCCAGAAATAACCCCATCCAAACGACGACAGCAGCGTGGCGAGGCCGCGACTCCAAAAAGAGATCGCCTTCACGCCCCACGTCGCCGCCTCGCCTCCCGTGCCGGCAAGTCCGTCGAGGACCGCGACCGTGCGCTGGTGGCCCATCCCAAAGCTCGCCGCCCACATCGCCAGGGTGCCCGTGGCATCGGCAAAGAGACCCGCGACTGCAAGTGCCGGCACAGCCACGAGCAGCGCCACGAGCGCATAGAAGGCGTAGTGCAGCGGCCGCTGGTAGAGGTAGGAAAACGCGGTCGAGATCGCCTGGAAACTATCGCCCCGCTCGACGCCCACGGCCGCCACCATCAGAGGCCAGCCGGCCACGACCCCGATGGTCAGGATCGCCAGCACGACCGCGCCGAGCAACACAAGCGGCCAGACCGCCCCGGCGAATGCGAGGCCCCACTCCGTTCGCATGGCGATGCCGAGCAGCGCACCAGGAATGCTCAGGGCCACGATTCCGCAGAGTACGAATAGCACTGAGTTGAACGAGGGCAGCCACTTCCGGGATCCGTAGAGCGTCGCTCCGATCGGCCCGGGCGCCTCCTCACCGACGAGTTTGAGCGCGACGTGCCGAGTGATGCCCGTGCCGAAGATCGACCAGACCAGCACAAACCAGCCGATCCGAGCCAGCGCACCGAGCCTCTGGCTCCACGTGGCGGTGGGGCTGAACGGGATATTCACCAACGTCACCAGTTCGGCCAGCGGCCGTGGCAGCCGCCGGCCCACATCATGGAGCCAGGGCGTCGCGGCGACGCTCGGGGCGAGTGGTGTTGCCACCGCTCCACCGGCTGCGCCCGGCAACACCAATCCGCCAACGCCGCCCCCATCGGCCATCCCGTCGGCGGTTGCGAGCCCGAGCGAGTCGCATGCCGACCATCCGGCCCACGTGGCCACCGCACCCAGTGCAGCGAGGAGGATCACCGTCGGGGAAAAGGCCACGCCGGCGGCTCGGAAGAGCAGCCACCAGGGGAAGGCATCGCTCCAGCGGATCTCATGAACGATCGTGCCGGACGGATGATGCTCTGACGTCATGCGGATACCTCGCGGATGCGTGGGGGCCGGACAAGGGGCCGCCCGGACGGGAGCGAGAGTATACGTCGCGCGGCCCAACCGCGGCGTTAGAGCGCATCTGCCTTTGGTGGAGCAGCGAGGTAGCACCTTAGAGGAGGTAGGCGAGGGGGTCGGCGAACGCTCGAGGAGCGCCTGAGCCGCCGCGGCCCTCAGCGACGAGACTTTTGCCGCCCCCGAGCCGGCGTTCCACGTGAGTCGGATGCGCTCTAGCCGTCGTCCTCGGCGTCGGCTGGATCGGGCTGGGGCTCATCAGGCCCCGGCTTCCGCGGCTGGGGCACGCCGTAGCCCTCGTCGAGCCAGCGGCCCAGGTCGATCAGCCGGCAGCGATCGCAGCAAAACGGCACCGTCGGCGTGGTCGCCAGATCGACATGAGAGTTACAGACCGGGCAACTGGGCATGCGTCAGCCCTCCCCGGAGCCAGACTTTTTCGGGCTTGGGTCCGCGGCAGAGCCCGACTTCTTCCCGCCGTCGCCCCCCGAGTCGGCTGCGGCCCCCTTCTTGTAAGACTCGCTGCGGTAGTCGGTCTTGTAGAAGCCGGATCCTTTAAACACGATCGCGCCGCCGGCACCGATCAGCCGACGTAGCTTCGGCTTCTTGCACTTCGGACAGGTCTTTTTCACGCTGTCGGTCATCGACTGAAACAGCTCGAATGCATGGCCGCAGCCGTCACAGAGATAGTCGTAGGTCGGCATCGCTCACCCTCCCTTCGCCACGATCACCTGGGCCGGGCGGACCACCCGGTCGTGGAGTTTGTAGCCCCGGCTCGCCGTGCCCACGATCGTCCCGGCCGCGACGCCGGGCACCTCCTGTTGCAGGATCGCGTCGTGCACGGCTGGGTCGAACGCAGCCCCGTCGGTCTCGATCGTCTGGCAGCCATGGCCAGCGAGCAGTTTTTCGATCTGCTGGGCAGCCATCCGGAAGCCGGACCGCAGACTCCCGACATCGACCGCCTTTTCCGCGGCATCGATCGCCCGCAGCACGTTGTCGAGCACCGGCAGCAGGTCGCGAAGGACGTCGATCTCACGATACCGCTGGGCATCCTCGTATTCCCGCCGCGACCGCTTGCGGAAGTTCTCGAGTTCGGCCTGCACCCGCAGGAGCCGCTCCTGCAGTTCGCCGACCTGCGTCTCCGCGGCTGGCTCACTCATGGCCGCCTCGGCCGCCGACTCCTCGTCGGCGGGCTGTTCGGCGTGTTCGTCATGATCACTGCCCATCATCATCATGCCTGCTCCTCGTGTTCCCCTTGAGTTTCCTTGGCCTGGAAGTATTCGGCAAGCCGGCTGAAGAACGACGACCGTTTAACGCTGACGGCGGCGTTTTCCTCCTTGGCGAGTTCGCGAAGGAGCTCCTCCGCCCGGGGCGACAGCGTCTTCGGCACCTCGACGTGGACATGCACGTGGAGATCGCCGATCCCGCGGCCCCGAACCTCAGGCATGCCCAGACCGCGCACGCGGACGACATCGCCGCTCTGTGTACCATGGGCGATTTGCAGAGGCTTCGCACCGTCGAGCGTAGGCACGTCGACGGTGGCACCGAGCGCTGCCTGCGTGAAACTGACCGGCACCTCGCAGTGGAGATCACGACCGTTGCGGGTGAGAAAGGGGTGCTGCTCGATCTCGATCACGCAGTAACAGTCGCCGGGAGGTCCGCCGCCCCCACCGGGCTCCCCCTCGCCGGCCAGCCGCACTCGGACGTCGCTGTCGACGCCGGCGGGGATCGTCACCCGGCGCTCGACGTGCTCCTCGGCCACGCCGTCGCCGCCGCAGTCGGGGCATTTCTCACGGATCACGCTGCCGGCTCCCCGGCATGCCGGGCAGGTCGTCTGCAGGCGAAACACGCCCGCTGCCTGGATCACCTGCCCCTTCCCGCCGCAGTAGTCGCAGGGCTGGGGCTTCGTGCCTTTCCTGGCGCCCGAGCCATCGCACGTGCCGCACATTTCATGGCGGTTAAACTCCACCGTCTTGGTAACGCCACGGGCCGCTTCAACGAGCGACAGCGACACCTGGCAAAAGACATCGCGGCCCTTTCGGGCCCGGCTGGCCCGACCGCGGCCGCCCGCAAACGCCTCGCCGAAGATCCCACCGCCGAACATGTCTCCGAAGGCCTCGAAGATGTCCGACATCTCATTGAAGTCGTGCTGTCTGCCCCCCTGCAGGCCCGCGTGGCCGTAGCGGTCGTATCGCGAGCGGAGGTCAGCGTCGGACAAGACTTCGAAGGCCCGCGCCGCTTCTTTGAAGCGAGCCGCGGCCTCGTCGTTGCCGGGATTCTTGTCCGGATGAAACTTGATCGCGAGTTTGCGATACGCGTCGGTGATCTGCGCCGAGGTTGATCGACGCTCGACTCCGAGCACTTCGTAATAGTCCCGCTGATCCGCCATGTGGCACCATGATCCGCCAGGTGGCGTGCCTCACACCCCACGCCGGATGAACGCCGGGCGAGAGGCTTGGCCTTGTATCGCCAACCTACCGGGGCCACGACGGCCCGCCGGGCGACTATTTAGCGAACGCTGCCCTCGATCTTCCGCTTCTTCGCTTCGTCCTTGTCGAGGTTGGTGACGATCGCCTCGGTCGTCAGCAAGAGACCCGCGATACTTGCGGCATTGGTCAACGCCACACGGACCACCTTCACCGGGTCGATGATGCCAGCCTTGATCATGTCGACATACTCGCCCTTGTTGGCGTCGTAGCCGATGTTGACGTCTTTTTGAGACACTTCGTCAGCTACCACGGCGCCGTCGATCCCACCGTTTTCTGCGATCTGCCGAATCGGTGCCTCGAGGGCGTGGAGGATGATGTCGACGCCGATCTTCTCGTCGCCCTTGGCCTGCGAACGGGCCTTCTCGACCGCCTCGCGACAGCGGAGCAGGGCCACACCGCCGCCCGGAACGATTCCCTCTTCCACGGCGGCACGGGTCGCGTGAAGGGCGTCCTCGACGCGGGCCTTCTTCTGCTTCATCTCGGCCTCGGTGCCAGCGCCGACGGAGACGATCGCGACGCCGCCGGTCAGTTTCGCCAGTCGCTCCTGCAGTTTCTCGCGGTCGTACTCGCTCTCGGTGTTTTCAATCTGCGTGCGGATCTGATGCACGCGGGCCTGCACGTCCGACTGCTTGCCGGCGCCCTGCACGATCGTGGTCTCGCCCTTATCAACGGTGATGCTCTTGGCTTTTCCGAGATGGGAGAGGTCGAGGCTCTCGAGTTTCAGCCCGAGGTCCTCACTGATCAGCGTGCCACCGGTGAGCGTAGCGATGTCGGCGAGCATCGCCTTGCGGCGATCACCGAAACCAGGAGCCTTCGAGGCGCAGATATTGAGCACGCCACGAAGTTTATTGACCACAAGCGCCGTCAGCGCGTCGCCATCGACGTCCTCGGCGATGATCAGCAGCGGTTTGCCCGACTGGGCGACCTTTTCGAGCAGCGGAAGCAAGTCGCGGAGGTTCGAGATCTTCTTCTCGTGGATCAGAATGAGCGCGTCGTCGAGTTGGCACTCCATCTCCGCCGGCTTGTTGATGAAATAGGGCGAGACAAAGCCCTTGTCGAACTGCATGCCGTCGACGAACCGCACGGTCGTCTCCGTTGTCTTGCCTTCCTCAACGGTGATCACCCCGTCCTTGCCCACCTTCTGCAGGGCCTCCGACAGCAGATCACCGATGGCACGGTCGTTGTTGGCGCTGATGGCACCAACCTGGGCGATCTCCTCCGGACGCTCCACCTTGCGGGCCATCTCCATCAACCGCTGGACCGCGGCTGCGACGCCCTTCTCAATCCCCCGGCGGACGGCCGTCGGATTCGAGCCGGCAGCCACGTTTCGCGTGCCTTCCCGGAAGATCGCCCGAGCAAGCACGGTGGCCGTCGTCGTGCCGTCGCCGGCAAGATCCGAGGTCTTCGAAGCAACCTCATTGACCAGTTTGGCGCCCATATTCTCGAACGGGTCTTCGAGATCAACTTCCTTGCTCACCGTCACGCCGTCCTTCGTCACCGTCGGGCCGCCGTACGACTTGTCGATGATCACGTTGCGGCCAGTCGGGCCCATGGTCACGGCCACGGCTCCGGCCAACTTCTCGACGCCCTTGAGCAGTTTGGCGCGGGCGCTGTCGTCGAACATCAGTTGCTTAGGCACGAATTAGATCTCCTCGGAAGACGTTTACGGGTTCGATTTGGATCAGTTGACTTCATTCCACTTGGCGAGCATGCACTGGAAGGCTGCTCCGCGCGACAACTAGCTCAGCACCTTGGCGAGGATGTCACTCTCGCGGAGGATCTTCACCTCGTGGCCGTCGACCTCGATGTCGCTGCCCGAGTACTTGCCGTAGATCACTTCGTCGCCAACCGACACCGACAGCGTCGCCCGCAGACCGGTCTCGAGCAGTTTGCCTGGTCCGAGAGCGACGACATGGCCGCGCTGCGGCTTCTCCTTCGCCGAGTCGGGCAGCACGATGCCGCCGGCGGTCCGCTCCTCAGCTTCCACAGGCTCCACCACCACGCGGTCGTCGAGAGGACGAATCTTCAGGTTCTTGGCTGCCATCTCGTTGGTCTCCGGTTCGAGTTGAAAACGTGTCAGTTGGTCGAAGTCATACAAATTCCGAGGCAGGCGGTCACATCATGCCGCCCATGCCGCCCATGCCGCCCATGCCTGGCATGCCACCCATGCCACCACCCATACCGCCGCCCATGCCGTGATCGTGGCCATCGCCGCCCGCCGGCTCCTCATCCTTGGGGATCTCGGTGATGAGCGAGTCGGTAGTGAGCAGCAGGGCCGCCACGCTGGCGGCGTTTCGGAGCGCTGTCCGCACAACCTTGGCCGGGTCGATCACGCCAGCGCTGACGAGGTCGCAATACTCGCCTTTGTCGGCGTCGTAACCGTCGTTCTTGCCCTTCATGTGTCGGACGCGGTTGACCACGACCGAACCATCGGTGCCCGCATTCTCGGCGATCGCCTCGAGCGGATACTTGAGGGCATTTTTCACAATCGAGGCGCCCATCTTCTCGTCCCCCTCGAGGTCGAGTTTCTCGATCGCCTTCTCGCTGCGGAGCAGGGCCACGCCGCCACCCGGCACCACGCCCTCGGCGAGGGCAGCCTGCACGGCACTCTTGGCGTCGTCGATCAGGGCCTTGCGCTCCTTCATCTCCGTTTCGGTCGCAGCGCCCACGTTGATCTGGGCCACACCACCGGCGAGTTTCGCGAGCCGTTCCTGGAGTTTCTCACGGTCGTAGTCGCTGGTGGTCTTCGAGATCTCGTCGCGGATCTGTGCCACACGGCCGTCGATCGCCACCTTTGTCCCACCACCGCTCACGATGGTGGTGTTTTCAGCATCGATGATCACCTTCTTGGCCCGACCGAGGTCGGTGAGTTTCACGCCGTCGAGCGCGATGCCAAGGTCTTTGAAGATCGCCTGGCCGCCGGTAAGCACAGCGAGATCACCAAGCATGGCCTTGCGGCGGTCGCCATAGCCGGGAGCCTTCACGGCCACCGATTGGACGATACCGCGGAGTTTGTTGACCACCAGCGTTGCCAGCGCCTCACCCTCGACATCCTCGGCGATGATCACGAGCGGCTTGCCCGACTTACTGATCGCCTCGAGCAGCGGCACGAGATTCTTGGCGCTCGAAATCTTCTCCTCGTAGAGGAGAATCAAAGCGTTTTCGAGTTCGCAGACCTGGCTCTCGGCATCGGTCACGAAGTGGGGCGAGAGAAAGCCTCGGTCGAACTGCATGCCCTCGACGACGTCGACCGTCGTCTCGGCTTGCTTACCCTCCTCGACCGTGATCACGCCATCCTTGCCGACCTTGAGGAAGGCCTCGGAAAGGACGTTACCGATCGTTGGGTCGTTATTCCCCGCGATCGTGGCGATCTGCATCAACTCTTTTTTGTTCTTCTCGTTAATCGGGGTGGCCATCGCAAGGATCGCCTTCGAGACCACCTCGACAGCCTTGTGGATGCCCCGCGACAGCGCCATCGGGTCGGCGCCGGCCGCGATCATCTTGATCCCCTCGCGGAAGATCGCCTCGGCGAGAACGGTGGCGGTGGTCGTGCCGTCACCGGCGACGTCGTTGGTCTTGCTGGCGGCTTCCTTAACGAGTTGGGCGCCGAGATTCTCGAACGGGTCTTCGAGATCGATGTCTTCGGCGACGGTGACGCCGTCTTTGGTCACCTTGGGCGAGCCCCAGCCCTTGTCGAGTACAGCGTTGCGGCCGCGGGGGCCGAGCGTGCTCTTCACGGCACGGGCGAGCTTGGAAACGCCGGCGAGCAACGGCTGGCGAGCCTCGTCGTCGAACACCATCTGTTTGGCCACGGAAGACTCCTCTCGACTGTCGAACGTTGGAAGTGACGGGATTGGCAGCCCATCCTCGGGATGCCCGGAAGGAAAGCAACCCGCGTGCCATGAACGGCCGCGCGGGCATAGTTTTATGATTTTGCGGGGAATACCGCAGTTCTTCAGCAGCGGCCCGCGGGAGTCATTTTCGGGAGGTGCCGATTTGGCAGGACTACCGCACTGGCTGAACCGTGAGCGACCGCAGGTGGGCGAAGAGGTGCGATACCTCCTCTGGGGGCAGCGATTCGAGCAGGCCCTCGGGCATGACCGATACGCTGGTGAAATCGGCCTGGGACACGTCACGGGAGGCAACGCGGATGTCAGCCGTGTTGGGCTGCCGAAGGACGATCGCGTCGCCGTCTCGCGACACGAGCAGGCCCTGCACCACGCGGCCATCGCGGGTGACCACGCGGAAGTTGCGGTAGCCCCCCTCCATCGCGGCGTTTGGCGTGAGCACGTTGCGGAGGATGGCTTCCACGCCGGTGAGCCCGAGGCCGTCGAGGGCGGGGCCGATCTTGCCGCCTTGACCGCCCTGCTGATGGCAGGTGAGGCAGCGGGTCGCAAACAGCTGCTTGCCTTTCTCTGGATCGCCCTCCGACTCAGCGAGTTGACGGAAACGGGCGAACTTCTCAGCCCGCTTCGCAAGCTCTGAGGCGGTGATAAGCGCCGGGGAATCGAGCGCCGGCTCCACGCGGGCATCGCCGCCCAACTGACCCCAGGACGTGCCGCCGTGAAACGCCACCAGGCTCGCCGGCCTGTCGTCGTCGCCCACGTAGCTCCGGTCGAAGTCAGTACGGATCTCAGCGGCCGTCAGGCACCTGTTCCACACGCGAAACTCGGCCATCCGGCCCCGCGTGCCCTTATCTTCGCCCCGGGGTGTGCTGTAGCCGACCCGCAGCCCGGGATAGGGGATCGTTTCGCGGGCGGAGCTTTCGGCGTCGAGCTCGCCGTCAATATAGATCCGGAACTGGCCCTCCGCATCGCGGGTCACGGCGTAGTGGGTCCAGGTGTCGGGGGTGGTCTTCGACTTCGCCACAGCGATGTCGCTGTGGGCCTTCGTCCAGACGCGAAACTGCCCGGTGTGAAAATTCATGTCGATGAGGCTGTCGGCCGCCAGGAGGCTATCTTCGTTGCCGATTGGGGCCTCGAGGTTCACCCACGCCTCTACCGTGAAGGGCCCGTCGAGCGACACGGTCGCCGCCCCGCCCGCGTCGCTCCCCTGGAGCCGGAGCACGCTGGGCGCATTGCCCACCACGTCGGCCCAGATTTTTTCGAGTGCCGCATCCTTGGGCAATACCGCCCGCATGTCCACGAGTACTGAAGTCGGCAGACTGGTGACGTCGATGACGTCTGTACCGAACGCCGTCACCAGCGCCTGAGCACCCTCGCGATGCCGCGCGAGGAGCGCTGCGGCTGCGGCCTGCTCCTGAAACGTCAGCACATCCCACGAACCGACCAGAGTGGCACAGGCAGCAAGATCACGCGACTCGGCCCAGGCGGTCACGATATCGGCCCGCACCTGCGAATCATTTTTCATAGCGGCGAGCAGGCTGCGGCCCGCGTCGCCCGACATCGCCCCCATCTCGCGCACGGCACGAATGGCTACCCGCTTGAAATCGCGGCTGGACGATGCATCGCTACAGACCGCCATGACCTGCGGGGCGAGCTCCCGCAGTTTGAAAGCGCCGGCAAGTTCTAGCGCGAGCGTTTTCTCCGCCTCGCTTACCCCCTTCACAAACAGATCGCCCGTGGCCCGCGAGACGATTGGCCCGATGGCCGGGTTATTCAGGCTCGTGCGAAACGTAAGCAGGGCCCGCAACGTGCTGGCTCGCGTCTCGGGATCGCGGCACGCCTTCTCGAGCGCGGCCCCGACCTCTGGCCCATCGGCGTGGAACGCAACCGTGCGAAGCTCCTCGTCGGCCAGCGGCCGGCCCAGTTCGGGAGCAAGCCTCACGATCGCGAGCGCCGCCGACCGCGGTTCAAGTGCCAAGCTCGCAAGAGCCCGATTTTCGATCGGCAAGGCCTTGCCCTGCGGCGACTCAAGAAACGCCATCACTGCGCCAGCATGTTTCTCGAGGGCCCAGCGGGCGAGGTACCGCTCGAAATCCCGGTCGTAGACAGCCCAGGGATCGCCGGTGATCCGCCCGCGGCCCAAGCTCGTGATGAGGGCGAGCGTTTCCGGGGCATTGACCGGGATCCGCCGCAAGGCATCGCCCAGAGCAGCCCGTACCCGCGGCGACGGATCGTCGACGAGCGGCGTGGCGAGGCGCCGGAAGTCGGCCTCGGAGCGGGTCGTGGCCGCAATCCGAATCGCCTCGTGCCTGAGGTCGGGGCTCGGGTCGGCCACGAGCTGTTCGAGGAGCGGCACTGTCACCGCGCCGAGTCCTTCGAGGGCCCAGAGGCCGCCCGCGCGGGCGGCAACGGGCTCGGCCGGATCGGCCGCCTTTTTCTCGAGCGTGGGCACGAGTGCAGTTGCCTTGCGGTCGACGATCTCCTGCCAGGCGAAGTCGGCGACCCTGGCGTTCTTCGCGCCAAGGTGTCTGGGCAAGTCGTCGGTGGCAACCCTCGCGACGGCCACGGGCTCGCAAACCGGCTGTGAGGCGTGGCGAATCCGCCAGATCCTGCCGCGGACGCGGTCGCGGTCGGGATGGTTCCGCGGCACCTCGTTGTGCGAAATGATTTTGTTGTACCAATCGACCACGTAGAGGCAGCCGTCGGGGCCGAACTGTAACGCGACAGGACGAAACGCCTTGTCGGCACTGACAAGAAGATCGGGTCCCTTGCGATACGTGTAGCGCTCGCCGGCCCGTGTCGCGATGATCGACTGGATCTGGTTCGTGATCGGATTGGCCAGGTAGAACACCCGCTCACCGGATGTCGCGTTCGCCCCGGCGCCCCACGGCCCCGGCCAGCCGTCCAGATCGTCGGCGAGGGCAAGGCCGCTGAGCCCCGAGCCGCCCATCTGCGGCGGTCCCATCAGCGCCGGCATCATTGGCTGATAGGGGCGCAGCCGGTCGGGAGACCAGGTCATTACGAGCACGCCCGGCTCGTAAGGGAAGATCGGATAGCCCAAGTCGTTGGCTTCCTGGAGCCAGGTTTCTCCTTCGCGCGAGATCGTCAGCCCCCAGATGTTGTTGGGCCCGGCCGTGAGCGGCTCAAACGTCGACCCATCAGGCTTGAAACTCGCGAGCTTGCAGGCGTCGAACCGCACCTCTTTGGTCCCGTCCGCAAACGTCGCGCCGCCGGGCCGCGTCACGGTCGATTTGTTGCAGAGCCCCTGGGCGAGCAGGATCGAGCCACCAGGCACGCGGGTGAACTGGTGGGAAAAGCAGTGCGAGTCCTGGACGCCGAAGCCCTCGAGCACGGTCTCGTGGCCGTCGGCCCGGCCGTCGCCATTGGTATCGCGGTAAAACCGGATCTCGGTTCCATACTGCACAAGCGCGCCGTCACGGAAGGGCAGTACGCCGAGGGGCATGGCGAGCCCATCCGCAAACACCCGCGCTGCTCCGGGTTTGTTTGCCCAGGGCTTGTCAACCACGAGCACCTTGTCGCGGCCACCCGACTCGAACAGCCGCCGCGACGCTTCGGGGCTTTCGTTGGCATCGATGGGATACTCGATTGCCGTCGTCGTCCAGAGGCGGCCGTGGGCATCGAACGCGAGGGCGACGAACTTGCCAGACGGATTGGCGGGATCGGTGCTCTCCTCGAGCACGAGCTCGGCCGTGAACCCGTCAGCGAGCGTGAATTGCCTGGCCTCGTCCACCGCGGAGAGCGGCACCGCCCCGGCGGCATTGCCGACCTTCATCTCGGCGGCCGGCCGCTGGGCGCCCGCGGGCGGAGCGGGCAGTGGCAGGACCGTGATGTCTTTGACTTCAACGAGGGCCTGGCCGCCGCCATGCACCTGGATGCCGATCTGGCCGCTGAGGGGAATCGCGGCATCCTGCTCGACGTAGTCGAGGGCAGGCACGCCGTTGATCCACGAGCGGATTGCCGGGCCTTCAACGCGGATTCTGTAGTCATTCCAGTCGTCCGGCTTGATCACGGCGGCCAGCGCCTTGGCGTCTTTCGGCTCGCTGATCACCTTGTTGCGGCGTGACTCGTCGTAAAGCTTGCCCCACCAGCCGGGGCCGGCATCGACCTGATAGCCCTGCATTTCGTGTGACTGCGGTACACGCGTGCTGCGAATCTGGATACCGGAGTTCACGAAGCCGCCCGCACCCCGGATCCGGATTTTCAGAGCAAGCTCGAAGTTTCCAAACGCCTCCTTCGTGGCCAGAAACGTGTTGTGCGGCACCTGCTCGGTGAGCGATCCGCCGACGATCGCGCCATCGACCGCCTGCCACCACTTCGCTTCTCCCTCACGAACATCCCAGCCAGCCAGCGACTTTCCGTCGAACAGCGGCCGCGGCTCTTCGGCCCGGACGGACGACGAGCAAAAGATGAACAACAGCGCAAAGGAGAGTTTCACAACTCCATAACGGGAGGTGCGGGGGGTCGGCGAACGCTCGACGAGCGTAGGCCGCTGCGGCCTCGCGAGGAGACTTTTGCCGCCCCCCGAACCGGTGACGCCGAGGGTTGATGATGTTTTCATGAAGATCCTCCGAGATCAGGCTACGGGCATGTTGAAGTCGAATACGGTCACCCGCGCGAGACAGGGCACGACGATCGCCTTGACCCGCTCATGTTCGGGATGGGGCAGATACTCGTCGCGGGCCTGCGGGCTCGCGAACGTCATGATGAAGCCATGGGTGAAGCCGTCGTTCATCCCCTCGTCGCTGTCATACGGCCCGCAGTGGAAGTCGAGCAGGCCCGGGATCTTGCCCACCATGCCCGCCATCTCGCGGAAGCAGGTGTCTATCCCGGAAGGCGTGACCTCGGGCTTGAACTGAAAGACGCCGTAATGCTTGACCTGGGGCATGGAAGACTCCGCAGAAAGGAAACCTGTTAGGTGGGCACGGAGGCCTTACGCATCGCCGCGAGCAGGGCTTCGACGCAGGCGCGAGCAAAGGCGGGGTCATTGATCGTGCAGTCGTGCGACGTGCAGGGGATGTCGGGCCGCAGGCTGGTTTCGATGGCGGTGAACAGAGCTGCATCGGCTGCGGGATCATGAAACGGGCCGCCCGGAGCGCTGATCACGCTGATGCCCAGCCGCGGGATGAGCACGCTCACGGGGCCGCGCGAAGCATTGACCTTCGCGGCCACCATCCGGCCGAGTTCCGCGCACTCCTCAGGTGTGGTCCGCATGAGCGTGACCTGCGGGTTGTGGATGGAGAACGTCCGGCCCGTGAACCGTTCCGGCACCGTCTGCCGCTCACCAAAATTTACCATGTCGAGGCAGCCGGGGGCGACGACCGCCGGCACACCATGCCTGGCTGCGGCCTCGAGCCGCTCTGGCCCGGCCGTAAGCACGCCGCCGACGAGTTCGTCGGCAAGTTCTGTCGTGGTGATGTCGAGCACGCCCGCCACCATGCCGCTGGCGATGAGCGCCTCCATCGCTCGGCCGCCCGTGCCCGTGGCGGCGAAGACGAGCACCTCGTAGCCCGCCTCTTCCAGAAGTGGCACGGCCACCTCGATGCACTTGGTCGTGTTGCCGAACATGCTCGCCACGACGACCGGCTTGTCGTCGCCCAAACCCACGTCGGCCTCCACCATTCCAGAGATCGCGCCCGCCGCCCGGGCGAGGATCGTCCGCGAGATTCGGTTGAGCCCCTGCACGTCCACGACGGCTGGCATCATCGTGATGTCGGTCGTGCCCACGTAGTGGGCCGTGTTGCCACTGGCGAGTGTGGAGACGATGAGCTTCGGAAACCCGATCGGCAACGCCCGCATTGCCGCCGACGCGATCGCCGTGCCGCCGCCGCCGCCAAGCGCAATCACGCCCTGAATGCGGCCCTCCGCCGCGAGCCGTTGGAGCAACCGCGGCGCAGCCGCCGCCATCGCCGACACGCACTCACCCCGGTCGCCGCGGGCCATAAGAGCCATGACCGCCGCCGGGTCGAGGCCGCCGGCCGCCGCCACCTCGCTCCGCATGATGTCGGGCGTCACGGTCGGCTCGCCGCCTGTACCCACGTCGATCAGGAGCGTCGCATGGCCGCGAGCGCGGATGCGGTCCGACACGAACGCGTGTTCGCGGCCCTTCGTGTCGAGCGTGCCGAGGACGGCGATCGTTGCCATGCGGTCACTTCCAGCCGATTACGTGCGGTGGCCGAGCGGAATGTTTTTGAACTGCCGCGTGAGTTCGGGCAGTGACTTCTCAAATGCGAGCCGCTCGAGGCTCGAAGCGCCCACGAAGCCCACGACGTCAGTGTGCTCGTTGACATAGGCCGCGTCGGCAGGTGTGCAGATCGGGCCGCCGTGCGACAGACAGATCACGTCGCTCCGCTCGTCGAGCGCCGCCCGGGCGATCACCTGGACGCGAGCCGCGGCCTCCTCGAGCGAACAGGTAGCATTCGTGACACCGATCGAGCCGCCGACCGTGGTGCCGACATGGGCGATCACGACGTCGGCCCCGGCTGCCGTCATCGACCGGGCCTCTTCGGGCGTGCCCGCATACACGATCGTGAAGAGATCCATCCGCCGAGCGAGGCCGATCATCTCGACCTCCTTCTGGAAGCCCATGCCCGTCTCTTCGAGGATCTGCCGAAACTGGCCGTCGACGATGCAGTGGGTGGGGAAATTATTCACGCCGGAGAATCCCATCTCCTTGACGCGGCCGAGCCAGTGCCACATCCGGCGCCGCGGGTCCGACGCATGCACGCCACAGATCACCGGCACCTCCTCGACGACCGGGAGCACCTCAAACTCGCCGATCTCCATGGCGACAGCGTTGGCGTCGCCGTAGGCCATCAGACCGGCGGTCGAGCCGTGGCCTGCCATTCGGAACCGGCCGGAGTTGTAGATAATGATGAGGTCTACGCCTCCCTTTTCGAGAAACTTGGCGCTGATCCCGGTGCCGGCGCCGGCGGCAATGATCGGCTCACCCCGGGCGAGCGTGGCATAAAGCCGGTCGAGCACCTCGGCCCGCGTGTAGGGGTTTCCTTTACCTGTCCAGGGATTCGGCATCGTGCGCTCTCGCGTGTATACCTGCGTTCGACCCTTGTCAGCGTAGACAGCCTCGGCAGAGCGGTCCATGACCGAAATCCACCTCGACCTCACCGAAACCACCGTGGACGGTGCGGGCACCAGACAGTGGTCGCTCACCCGAGACGACTGCACAGAACTCGCGACCCACCGGATCATGCACCTCGGCATGACCGACGCGGCCGTGCCCTATCGCCGCGTACGGCTTCGCCCCACAGGGAGCTTCGTGATGGTGTGCCACGAAGGTCGCGGCCGAATTCTGCTCGATGGCCGCTGGCAGTCAAGCCGCAAGGGCGTGGCCTGCCTGGCACCGCCGCGGGTGCTCAACGCGTTTCATGCCTTGCCTGGTTCGCGGTGGCAGTTCGCGTGGATCCGCTTCGACGAGCCCGAGCACGTGCGGCCGCTCGTCACAGCTGCGTCGCCGGTGCGGGTGCGGTGCGATGCCGACACGCTGTGGCGGATCATGTCGGGCCTGCGTGCCGAGTGGGAAAGCGGCCAGGAGTCGCGGCTCATCCATCACTGGATCGAACTCGCTCACGGCGAGGCCCGCCGCATCGCCCAGCCCTGGCGGGTCGATGACCGGCTGTGGGAGGTGTGGGATGAAGTGGCCCACGATCTGGCTGCCAGCTGGACGCTCGACACCCTGGCGGCCCGATATCGTGCGAGCAAGGAGCAGTTTCGGCGGGTGTGCCTGCGGGATCTCGGCCGGAGCCCGATGCAGCATCTCACCTCGCTGCGGATCGAGCGGGCGCAACACCTGCTCACCGCCACGCAGGACAAGGTCGAGTCGATCGCGCAGCAACTTGGCTTCAAGGATGCGTCGGTGTTCTCACGCGCCTTCAAACGGTGGGTCGGCCGCAGCCCGAAAAGCTACCGCGAGTGATCCTGGCGACGGCCGCTACCGGGCACATGCCAGCCGAGAACGTGCCCGCCCAGACTCAGGGCGCCCACGAGATTGGGCCTTCCAGACCGCGGATGAAGGCGGCCAGCAGATCGGCCGTGTGGTCGGCATCGTCGAGCGAGATCGTCTCCAGGGCGATGTCTCCAGCCGCTCACACGCCGGGAAATCCTTGCTGAAGTGCCGTTGACCGTCTTGCCCTAAAAAGGATTCGCTGCATCCCCTTTTCCGTCAGCGTATAACTACCGGCATGAATGTCACTGGCAACCTTCCTGGTATACACCCGAGCCGAACCCGCGAGCCCCGTACGCCCTTCGAGGAGAAATACCTCGCCGAGGCCCGGCGGATCTGTCTCGCGGAAGTGACTGATCCGCGGTACGAGATTTTCCTGTTCGGGTCGCGAGCCCGGGGGCATTGCGAGCATGGCAGCGATGTCGACATTGGGATCGCCGGGCCCGAGCCGTTGCCTGAGGGGACGTCGCATCTGCTCTGGATGCTGACTGAGTCCGACGTTCCTTGGCGGTGTCAGGTGGTCGATTTTGCGTTGGTGGCCGATGAGAAATTCCGGAAGCATGCCTATGAGAATCGCGAGATATGGCGAGCGGCGAACTAGGCCAGGATAATGTCCGGCGGGCACTGAAGGGTTTTGCTGAGGTCCTCGACCTTGAGATCGACGGTTATTCCGCTGCCATTCGGGATGCCATTGAAAATGGCCGCATACAGAAGTTTGAGTATTGCGCTGAGCTGTTCTGGAAGTACGTGCGGTCGTGCCTGCAGTCGGAAGGAAAGGAAGTGCCCAACAGCCCGCGGGGCACACTCAAAGAGTCGTTGGCCCGAGGCTTTCTATACGAGGCTGAATACGCGGCAGGCATGCAGATCTACGAAGACCGTAATGCATGCAGCCACATCTATCGGCAGGAGATTATTCCATTGATCCTTGGTCGGCTGCCCGCGCATCTGGCCCTCATGCAGGCCGTGCTTGACCGCGTGCCGGCCGCCGAGACGGACTGATCGTCCCACCAGTGCCCTTCCGCCAGTGGGTCATCTCCGTACCGAAGCGACTGCGGTGGTTCCTCGCCGAACGGTCCGAGGCCGACACCAAGCGGCCCCCTATCGGCCGCAGCCCGAAAAGCTACCGCGAGTGATCCTGGCGACGGCCGCTACCGGGCACATGCCAGCCGAGAACGTGCCCGCCCAGACTCAGGGCGCCCACGAGATTGGGCCTTCCAGACCGCGGATGAAGGCGGCCAGCAGATCGGCCGTGTGGTCGGCATCGTCGAGCGAGATCGTCTCCACCGCCGAATGCATGTAGCGGTTGGGCACGCTGACCAACCCGGTCGCCACGCCGGCCCGCGTGGTCTGGAGCGCATTGGCGTCGGTGGGCGTCGCCCGGCCGCTGGCTGCGAGCTGCACGGGGATCTCGCGGGCCTTTGCCGCTGCAAGCAGCCGCTCAACCACGTGGGGATTCATGTTGGGGCCGCGATACACGACCGGCCCCTTGCCCAGGGCGATGTCCCCCTCCGCCTTCTTGTCGATCGTGGGGCAGTCGGTGGCGTGGGTGACATCAACGGCGATCGCCACGTGAGGATCGACGCCGTAGCAGCTCGTCTGCGCGCCCCGCAGGCCGATCTCCTCCTGCACAGTCGATGCCACAAACAGCGCGCAGGGCAGGGGCCCGGCGGCCACCGCCCGGCGAAAGCCCTCGAGCACCGTCCACAGCCCCACCTTGTCGTCCATCGCCACCGAGCAGGCGAGGTTATGACGAAGTTGCCGCACCTCCAGTTCGAGCGTCACCGCGTCGCCGACCCGGACCACACTCTCGCAGTCGGCCTTGTTCTCCGCCCCGATGTCGATCCACAGATCTTTCATCTTCGGGACGACCTTCCGCTCTTCCTCGGTGAGCAGATGGATCGGCTTGCGGGACATCACGCCCGTGATTGGGCCCGAGGCCGTCCAGATGGCGACTCGGGAGCCGACGAGTTGGATCGGATCCCAGCCGCCGATCGGCTGCACGGAGATGAATCCGTCGGCATCAATGTATTGAATGATCAGGCCGATCTGGTCGCAGTGGCCCGCCAGCAGCATCCGCATGGGAGCGGCGGCGTTTTTCGCACCGATGACGTTGCCGTGGGAGTCGGTCGTGACGGTGTCGGCGCAGCCGGCGAGGTACTCCCGAACCAGTTGCTGGATCGGCTGCTCGTAGCCGGATGGGCTCGGGGTCTTGAGGAGGCGAAACAGAAACTCACGAGCGGCGGATTCCAAGGCAGTCACTCCGAAGGGGCAGGGGGATGCAGGGCGTCACGGTACAGGGCCGCCGCGACGCTGTGCAACCAGATCGAGGCAGACGAGATGGTATTCGTCGAGGGACAAGCCCGCTGGGCCCGGAACCTGCCGAGCCCCGGTGATAAACAGCCGCTTTCGCGACAACACCGGGGCCGTCCAGCACGGGTGGTCAAACTCGGCAAACTTCACCCGGCTGATCTCGCAGAAAGACTCCGGGTCGGCTTTCACAAGTGCCAAGGTGCCGCGTTCCCCCATGACGATCAGATGGCCGTCTGCCAGGATCGCCGAACCGCGGCCATAAGCCGCCGGCTCTGCGGGAGCCCGCCACATCACCTTCCCGTCCTCCGCACGAATGCAGCGGAGATCTGCGCCGGCCTCGTTGCGGCCGCTAAATCCATACAAGTAGCCATGGTGCTCGATCGCGGTCGACCAGTGGGTCTGCATGGCATCGATATCCTGCCAGGCCACGTTGGCCGACCGTCCGTCGGGGGCCACTCTGAGCAGCATTGAGCCGGTGTCGTACACCGCCGAGAGAAAGACACGCTCCCCGAGCACCACCGGACAGGCGGCATTGACCGAGTCGTGGAGCGTCGAGCGAAACCAGACGCTGAAGTGAATGGAGCCCGTTTCCGGATCGAGGGAAACGAGGCCCGGCCGGAGGAAGCAGAGCAGATGCTGCTTGCCGTGGATGGGGGCGAGGATCGGTGAGGAATAGCTGGCCAGTTTTGCAGGCGGCCGGTCTCGCTGGATGCGAACCGGTGGATCGGGAAAATCCGCGGAGCCGACGCTTTCCCAAAGTGTTTTCCCGGTCGCGGCGTCGAAGGCCACGACTCCCGACCGCGGCTGTCCGCCCAGCATCACGAGCAGCTTGTCACCGTGGAGCACGGGCGTTGAACCGACGCCAAAGAAGGCCTGCGGAATGTCGAAGTCCTTGGCCGTGTCGCGCTGCCAGATCTTTGCACCCGTCGTGATGTCGAGGCAGGTCAGCTTTCCTTCAGCGCCGAAGGTGAAGCACCGGGTGGCCGTGAGCACGGGCGAGCAGCGTGGCCCGCCGTTGTAGCCGTAGGGATCCGCGAACCGTGTCGCGGAGGCAAACCGCCAGCGGGTTTCACCGGTGTCTGGGGTGAGGCATTCCACGACCTCCTCATCCCCCAGGCGGTGGAAAATGACGAGCCTTTCGCCCAGCACGCTCGGAGCGGCGTAGCCCGCGCCGACTTTTTTCTTCCAGAGCACGGGCGGACCCTGTTCGGGCCAGCGCGGCAGGAGCCCGGTCTCGCTGGAGACGCCGTTGCCGCGCGGGCCAAGAAATCCTGGCCAGTCAGCGCTGGCGTCGCGGGCCGGGGATTGCCCGAGACCAGCACTCGGCACCCAAAGCAGGACCGCGGCTGCCATGAGCAGAACTCGTGGCAGTCGAGAGCAGACTCGTTCACGTGGGGTCATCGTGCGTGGAACGTCTCTTCTGGGAATCATCGGTACGGGCCTGGCACGGTTAAAGACGGTTTTACATCCGCAGGGCGGCTGGAACAAAGGGGCGTATCTCTCGTTCACCCAGTCCCTCCGGTTTCACGGTCAGTGTCGGTGCGCTACTGTAGCGATCACATGCTCCAGTCGTTGCCACGGAGCCACGTCTTCCGCAAGCTCACAGATCGGCTGAAGCGTCTGCCGAAGGGAGGCGATGTCCAAGTGGTCGGCATGACGCCGAGCGATACCGGCCGCGTCGAGCATGTCCTTGTCGCGGCCAACGAGGACTTTAAGAAGGATCAGATCCTCCGGGCTCGGAAAGGCGATGTGGAGGCCGAAAAGGTCGTGATAGGTCGCTCTCCGGAACGCGGTCTCCTCAAATGGCAACGAAGCCGTAATGAGGTCGATTTGAAACCCATCCCGCCGGAATCGAAGTGTTCCGGTCTTCTCCAAGCGTTCCCGTTCGACATTCTCACGAAGGTCGAAGCCGGCCAAGACGGCTTGCCGGATCAGAGCCTCAGCCTCAGCGAAAGAAACATAGTGGCGATCTGCATGAGCTCTAAAGTCAGCAATGCCTCACCCACGGGCAAATACGTGGAGCAGGCGGCGCACTCCGGGGAGCGGATCGACCGGGCGGAGCGGCAGCTGTTTGCCCAACTTTTGGAGCTGGGTCTGACGCTCTTGCGGGCTTTTGTTGACGGGCAGGGAGACG
>JBBDNW010000062.1:0-8361 GCA_040877375.1 Pirellulales bacterium
TGATCGAGTAAAGCAGCGCCGGTTGACAAACCCCTACATAGTTAGAGCCCACGCGGGCCGTGTCGCGGGCCGCCGCCGATGCGAGACCGCGACCACACGCCCCCGGCGTGTGCCGGGGAGCCTTCACGAAGCCGGACGTGTGGTGCGAGGCGGTCACGACAGATCCTGGATCAGTTTGATCAGCGGCATGAACAGGGCGATCACGATGAAACCCACCGCACCGCCGAGGAAGATGATGAGCAGCGGCTCCATCAGGCTCGTCAGGCTCTCCGTGAGCACCGCCACCTCCTCGTCGTAGGTGTCGGCCACTTTGTAGAGCATCGTGTCGAGCTCGCCCGACTCCTCGCCCACATCAACCATGTTGACCACGAGGTCGTCAACGACCGGCTTCTTATATTTCACGAGGTACATGAGCACCCCGATAACCGGGGCGAAGAACGTCCAGAAGAGCAGCGCTACCACGTTGAACGGCGGGACGGCATAGGCCTTGAGCGGCTTGGCGATCGACTCGCCGTCACGGATCGAATCAGACACCTTCCCGAACAGACGCTCGAACATCATGTTGCCCGAAGTTTCCTTTGTGATGTTGAGCGCCTCGAGGATCGGTACGCCGCTGGCCAGGAGCGTGCCGAGCGTGCGGGCGCTACGGGAGAGGATGTTTTTCTCGACGAGTTGGCCGAAGATCGGCATCTTGAGTACGAACAAGTCCCAGCCGAAGCGTCCGTAGGGGATGAGCTTGATCGCCTTGATGAGCATGTTGATGCCGAAGGGAATCGCCGGGATCAAATACCAGTAGTTGACGACCCAGTTTGAGATATCGATCAGGATCTGCGTCATCGGCGGCAGGGTGCTGCCAAAGTCATCGAAGATCTTTTTGAACTGGGGCACGATCTTCATCATGATGAAGGCGAGGATACCGACGGCCACGCACACCACCACGATCGGATAGACGAGCGCACCTTTCACCTTGCGGCGGAGCGACTCGCTCCGCTCCATGAACTCCGCGAGCCGGCGGAGAATCACCTCGAGCGCCCCCCCCGCCTCACCGGCCCGGATCATGTTGCAATACAGGCGGTCGAACGCCTTGGGGCTCTTCGACATCGCCTCCGAAAGAGTCGACCCGCCTTCGATCTCATCGCAGACGTCGAGGAGCGAGTTTTTGAGCCGGCCCGGCTTCTGCATCTCGGCGAGCACCTTGAGGCTGCGGAGAATCGGCAGGCCGGCGTCTTGGAGAATCGAGAGCTGCCGCGTGAAGAGCGTGAGATCCTTCCCCTTCACGCCACCCATCGCGAAGGTGCGGCCCGGCTTCTTACCGCGGCCTCCGCTCGACTTGCTGGCTTTCGCCCGCTGGGCCTTGAGCTTCGTGACCATGTAGCCCATCGACCGGATCGTGGCCTGGGCCTCGGCCTCGCTGGCCGCGTCGACGGTGTCGCGGATTTCCTTGCCGGTGGCCGCGTCGATGGCTTCAAACATGAATGTAGGCATGGTCACGCATCCAGGATGGTTTCGCGGATCACCTCGTCGGCCGTCGTCTGGCCAGTAAAAATGCCCTCCATGCCCGAGTCGCGGAGCGTCACCATGCCATTGCGGCGGGCGGCCTCGCGGAGCTCTTCGGTGGAGGCGTTGCGCATGATCATATCCCGCATCTCATCGTTCATGATCAAGAGTTCGTAGATGCCGAGCCGGCCCTTGTAGCCGGTGCGGTTGCACTTGTCGCAGCCCTTGCCGCGGAAGAACTTTTTGCCGACGGCCTGGTCAGTCGTCATTTCCAAGTCGGCCAGCACGTCGGCCCCGGGAACGATCTCCTCCCGGCAGCCCGTGCAGATCCGCCGCACGAGCCGCTGGGCGAGGATCGCCTCGACCGTGGCCGTGATCAAAAACGGCGGCACGCCCATGTCGCGGAGCCGCGTGACCGTGGCGGGGGCGTCGTTGGTGTGGAGCGTGGAAAACACCATGTGGCCGGTGAGCGACGCCTGCACCGCGATCTCCGCCGTTTCCACGTCGCGAATCTCGCCCACAAGGATGCGGTCGGGATCCTGGCGGAGGATCGAGCGAAGGCAGGCGGCGAAGGTGTTGCCGATGTCGGCGTCGATCGGCACTTGCACGATGCCATCGATGTCGTATTCGACCGGGTCTTCGGTCGTGATCAGCTTGTCTTCGATCTCGTTGAGCTCGGAGAGGGCCGAGTAGAGCGTGGTTGTTTTGCCGGAGCCCGTGGGGCCGGTGACCAGCACGATGCCGTTGGGCCGCCTGATCACCTCGCGGAACTTCCGCAGCATCTCCTGCTCCATTCCGATCTTCTCGAGATTCAGCGACACCACGCCGCGGTCGAGCACCCGCATCACCACGCTCTCGCCGAACAAGGTCGGTAGCACGCTCACGCGGAGGTCGACAGGATGGCCACCCACCGTGAGCTCGATCCGGCCGTCCTGCGGCATCCGGCGCTCTGCGATGTCGAGGTTGGCCATCACCTTGATCCGGGTGGTGATCGCGAAGGCGAGATGCTTGGGCGGCGGCACCATCTCCTGGAGCACGCCGTCGGCCTTGAGGCGAATGCGAAACTCCGTCTCGAAGGGTTCGAAGTGGATGTCGCTGGCGCCGTCGCGGATCGCGAGCAGGAGCACCATGTTGAGCAGCTTCCGCACCGGGGCGCTCTCGGCAAGAGCTTCGACGCTCGTCAGGTCGGTGACGCCCTCCTTGCCGGCGGCGGCCGCCGCGGCGGCCAGGGCGTCGTCGGCCTCGAGGTCTTCGACGAGCGACTCCACGCTCTCGGTCTCAGAGGAGAAGAGCTTCTCGATCGTCTTGGTGATCTCGGGCTCGGTCGCCACGCAGACGTGGATGTCGTAGCCGAGGAGCGTGCGGAGCTCGTCGGCGATCTGGATCTTCTGCGGCTCGGCCGAGGCGATGGTGAGGCGGTCGCCCACCAGCTCCAGAGGCACCACCCGGTAGAGCTGGGCCATCGGCTCGCTGACGAGGCGGATCACGTCGGCCGGAATCTGCCGGTCGTAGAGCGTGACAAACGTGGTGCTCCACTGCTCGGCCAGCGCCTCGCCGAGCTGCTCGTCGGTGTAAAACCCGAGCGCTACGCCGATCTTGCCGAGGAGTTCGCCGCCGCGATTCGACTGCTCGTCGAGCATCGTGGCGAGCTGCTGCTCGTCGATGAGCCCGAGGTCGACCAGAATCTGTCCGATGCGCTTAAGTGCCATGGCTTACTTCTCCCCGTCTTTGCCGGACCTGCGGGTGACCGTTTCCTCGTCGTCGAAAATGCCCTGCTTGGCGTTGGTGATCCGCTTGGCGAGCTCGTCGACGTTTTGGGCCTTGGCCAGCACGTCTTCCTCAGTGACTTTTTTCTCGTTCCAGAGGCGGAAGAGGTCGTCGTCGAGGAGCTTCATGCCGAGTTTGGCCCCGGTCTGGATTGCCGAGTTGATTCGGAATGTCTTATTTTCGCGAATCAGATTGCCGATTGCGGGCGTGACCACGAGCACCTCGTAGGCGGCGCAGCGGCCGCCGCCGATCTTCGGCAGGAGGGTCTGCGAGACCACGCCGAGGATGGCAGTCGAGAGCTGCGTGCGGACCTGCTCCTGCTGGTTGGTCGGGAAGGCGTCGATGATGCGGTTGACCGTGCCCTGAGCGCCCGTCGTGTGGAGCGTGCCGAAGACTACGTGGCCTGTCTCGGCGGCCGAGATCGCCGCCTCGATCGTCTCGAGGTCGCGAAGCTCGCCGACGAGGATCACGTCGGGGTCTTGCCGCAGGGCGCGGCGGAGCGCCTCGGAGAAGCTCGGCACGTCGGTGCCGACCTCCCGCTGATTCACCGTGCTCTTCTGTGAGTAGTGGTAAAACTCAATTGGGTCTTCGATCGTGATGATGTGGTGGTCGTAGTTTTTGTTGATGAAGTCGATCAGCGAAGCGAGGGTGGTGCTCTTGCCGGAGCCCGTTGGGCCGGTCACGAGAAACAGGCCGCGGGGCCGGGTGGCGAGCTTTTTGCAGATTTCGGGCACGCCGAGCTGCTCGGGTGTGAGCAGCTTGTTGGGAATCTGCCGCAGCACCATCGCCACGCTGCCCCGCTGCTTAAACACGCTGACTCGAAACCGGGCCAAATCCTTGAAGGCGAAGCCGAAGTCGCAGCCGCCCTTCTCGGCGAGCTCTGCCTGGCACCGCTCCGGCGTGATCGACTTCATCAGACCGTTGGTGTCGTCGGGGGTCAGCACTTTCGTGGGCTGCGGCTTCATGTGGCCGTCGACGCGAAACACTGGCGGCAGGCCCGCGGTGATGTGGATGTCACTGACGCCGTTTTTCACAGCTGCGTTGAGGAGCTTGTCGATCTGGATCGTGCCGACGGCCGCCTGCGGCATGGCGTAGACGTCGTCGCTCGCTCCCCCGGCCTCTGCCGCAGACGGTGCCTCACGCTGCACGTCGAGTTCGAGCGGCATGTCGGCCGCAGCCGCGGACGCCGCCTCCTGGGCAGGACTCAGGATCAGGACCTTTGTGCCCTGCACATCGAGCAGGGCGGCCACGCAGTCGCCCAGCGGCGCGGCGAACACAAACTTTGCCGGGTCGCACCCCGGCGGCATGATGGCGGCGGCCAAGCCCGCGACGTCGTCGGCCGTGAGCGGCTTGCTCTTGAGCGGACGCAACTGACCATCGATCCGCAACATGGGCGCGGCGTTGCCCGACAGGCGGATCTCCGTCGCCCCGTTGTCGAAGGCGAGTTTCAGCAGTTTTTCAATCTGCTGCGACTGCGCGGAACTTCCGGCGGTGGCGGTCATGGATGCGTCCCCAGATGGATGGGCTCGGCTGGCGATGAAACGCCTTCGGAGCATCCTCCAAAGGCATTTCTATTCTGACCGGAAACCCGGTGTGCGAATAGTTGCCGGCCGGCGGAAATGCCGCAGCGGGAGGGCAGCAAGAATGAGGGGGCAGACCCGGTCACGGGAAGCGTTTCAGTCGACGCCGAACCTTAGCCCCTGACGGAGGCCGACGTCTCGATAATGATATTATGCGCAGGATCGGCAGAAAAGTCTCCCCCAAACCAGAAAATCCGCGGGGCGCGTGGGGTGGAGGCGGGGCCGCGGTGTGGTGGCGCGGAGCGGGGTGGGGGGCGGTGCCGTGCCCCCAAGAAGCCCGGAGCGCGAGCGATGGGAATACGGGTGGCCGGCTATTCGGCCTTTTTCGAAACGCGGAACACCTCGTCGAGCGTGGTGACGCCGCGGAGGGCCTTCTGGATGCCATCGTCAAACATCACCTTCATCCCGCCGCTCACCGCGGCCCGGCGGATTTCCTGGGTGGCCGCCCCCTGGAAGGCGAGTTCGCGGATCTTGTTGTTCATCACCATCAACTCGAAGATGCCAAGACGGCCCTTGTAGCCCGATTTCGTGCAGTGGGCGCAGCCCCGGCCCTTCATGAAGGTCGCCCCTTTGAGCATCTCCGGGGTGATCCCCGCCGCCTCAATCTGGGTGTCGAGCGGCTGAAACGGCTGCTTGCACTTCGGGCAGTTGATGCGAACCAGCCGCTGGGCGAGCACCGCAATCACGCTCGAGGCCACGAGATAGGCCGGCACGCCCATGTCGATCATCCGCGTGATGGCGCCCGGGGCGTCGTTGGTGTGGAGCGTTGAAAACACGAGATGCCCCGTGAGCGAGGCCTGGATGCCCATCTGGGCCGTCTCGGTGTCGCGCATCTCGCCCACGAGGATCACGTTGGGCGCCTGCCGCAGCATCGCCCGGATGACCCGCGCGAAGTCGAGGCCGATCTGGTGCTTGATCTCCACCTGATTGATGCCGGCGAGGTAATACTCGACCGGGTCTTCGGCGGTGATGATCTTCGTGTCGGGGCGATTGAGCTCGTTGAGCGAGGCGTAGAGGGTGGTCGTCTTGCCCGAGCCCGTGGGGCCCGTCACGAGGATGATCCCATTGGGACGGCGGATCAGGTTTTTGAACTGCCGAAACTCATTCTCGGCGAGGCCCAGCTGCCGGATGCCGACGCGGATGTTCTCTTTGTCGAGGATCCGCATCACGACCGACTGGCCGTGATTGGTCGGCAACACGCTCACGCGGAGGTCGTAGTCTTTGCCGTCGGCCGTGAGCTTGATCCGGCCGTCCTGCGGACGACGCCGCTCGGCGATGTCGAGCTTGGAGAGAATCTTGATGCGGGAGAGGATCGCCCCCAGGAGTCGCCGGGGCGGGTTGTCGCGCTCCACCAGCCGGCCGTCGATGCGGTAGCGGATTCGCACGCGGTCTTCGAAGGGCTCGATGTGGATGTCGCTGGCGCGGAGCTGCACCGCCTCGGTGATCACGAGGTTGACGAGCTTCACCACCGGCGCGTCGGACGTCTCTTCCTGGGCTGCTGCGCCCTGCTGCTCGATGGCCGTCTCGGTGAAGTCGATCGCGGTGTCGGTGAACTCCTGAAGCATCGAGTCGGCGCTCTCGCCGTCGGAGAGGCCGTAGTGGCGGTTGATCGCCTCCACGATCTGCTCGCGGACCGCCAGGGCCATCTCGATGTCACGGTTGAGGATGAACCGCAGCTTCTCCTGCGCGTCCATGTCGGTGGGATCGCAGGTGGCAATGCGAAGCGAACCCCCCGACTCCGAAAGCGGGAAGATCGTGTTTTCGCGGGCGACGCTCTCGGGCAGCAGGTCGATCACTTCCTCGGTCACCGCGATGTCGGCGAGATTGACAAACTTGAGGCGGTGGGCCTTGGCGAGGGCCTTCATTACCTTCTCGCCTGGTGCGTAGCCGAGACGGACCACCTCGTCGTGCACCCGCTTGCCCGACGTGCCGGCGATGCGGACAGCCTCCGCGAGCTGCTCGGCGGAGACGATACCTTCAGCGACCAGAATTTGAGGAAACGCGTTTGACATGGGGTGGGGCAGAGGGTGAGAGATGACGCGGCTGGGGGCGGCCGGAGGGTTAGGTGGCGGGCCGATCGAGAAATGTGTCGGAGTGTTCGTAGCCGGGGGCGCAGGTGCAGAGAAACACGAGCTCACCCGGGCCCGTGTTGCGGATGGTGTGTCGAACACCGGGCGGGATCGCGATCGCGTCGCCGGGGCGGACTTGTCGCGTCTCATCGGCGAGTGTCATGTCGGCCGTGCCCGAGAGGATGTAGTAGATCTCCTCGGTGACGGCGTGGTGGTGGGGCACCGTCGCGCATCCCGCGGCGAGCCGTGCCTCGGCCAGGCTCTGCTGGCGGATTGAGGAGTTGCGGTGGGCGAGCAACTCGCGGATCGTCGAGCCGTCGACCGTGGTGAAGGGCACCGCGTCTTGCTGGTTGACAACATCCATCGGCATGGGTGCAGGAGTCGCCTCCCCGAAAAAACACGCGGTCGATCACGAGCGCTTTGAGGGTTTGCCCCGCTGGCAAGGCCCAGGCTCAAGATACCAAACGGCGGCAGAACAGAAACGTGTCGCCATCCGGCCCCGCTCCCCGCCGACCACACGGTCGCGGCCCGGATACCCGTCGCTGGCGCTTCGGGCTTTTTGTCGGCACCGTCCGGCAGGAAGCCCCCAAGCGCGAGCGCGGGGAATCCGGGCCGTGTTCACCCAACGCTCGCCGCGTTCACAACACGCCGAGCACGAGCATGTGGGCGACAATGCCGATCGCGGCGGCCGCGAGCACCACGAGCGGCGTCGAGGCCCACCCGCGGGCGATCGCGATCCCGCTGACGATCGTCACGATGACTGGCAACGCCGCCGGCACGCCACCGGGCAGCCATGCGGCCTGTGCGAGCCCGAACCCGAGCAGGAGAATCGCCGCCACGACAACCGCACCGATCGCCGTCATCGCCAGGCCCAGCCGCGAGCCGGCGCGGATGCGCGACACAAACGGCGCCAGCGGCAGCACCATTGCGAAAGACGGGATGAATGCAAAAAGCGTCGCCACGAGCGCTCCCTCCAGCCCGGCGCCGAGCGACTGTCCTGGCCCCGTCCGCCAGCCGGCAAGAAACCCGACGAACGTGACCACGAGGATCAGCGGCCCCGGCGTCGCCTCACCCATCGCCAGCGCGTCGAATCGCTCGTCGGGCTCCAGCCAGCCGCGGGCCACCGATTCGTCGAGCGCCCAGGGCACGACGGCATAGGCTCCGCCGAGCGATAAGAGCGTGGTCTCGGTGAAGAGCGTGGCGATTTCGCGGCCGCGGCCGCCAGTCGTTTGGGCCAGCCACACCACGGCATACGCGAGGCCCCAGATGGCGACCGCCGTGGCCGCGACCGTGAGCGCTTGGAAAACACCGGCCTTCCCGCATCCCGCGTCGCCGGTGCGAGCTGGCAGCACGCCTGCCGCCGCAGCGCTGCCGCTTGTCGCGACGCCCGCGAACGGCACGGCGGCCCCGACTGGCACGGCGGCCCCGACTGGCACGGCGGCCCCGAC
>JBBDNW010000062.1:8461-13863 GCA_040877375.1 Pirellulales bacterium
ACGGCACGGCGGCCCCGACTGGCACGGCGGCCCCGACTGGCACGGCGGCCCCGACCACGCCCGCCACGGCCACAACGAGTGGGAAGGGCGCTCCTACGGCCAGCGCCGCCAACGCCAGCGCTGCGATCGCCAGCGTCAGGGGCGAGGTGAGCGACTTGCGTCCGATCCTCCAGGCCGCGAGGGCCACAAGCGCCACGACGGCCGGCCGCGTGCCCGCAAAAGCAGCCTTCACCAGCGGCACCGCCTCCCCTGCCGCGTGCGCCCAGGCCAGCGCCGTCACAAGGGCCGCTCCCGGCAGGAAGAAGAGCGTGCCCGCGAGCAGGCCGCCGGAGAGGCCCCCCCGTCGCCAGCCCGCGTAGGTCGCGAGCTGCTGCGCCTCGGGCCCTGGCAGGAGCATGCACAGCCGCATGGCCGCGAGAAACTCCTCCTCTCCGAGCCAGCGCCGTCGCTCCACAAGCTCTCGGTGCAGCAGAGCCACCTGCCCTGCCGGCCCGCCGAACCCCAGCGCGCCGATCATCAGCCAGACACGCCAGCTGGAATCGCGGTCAGGTTCGTGGTTGGAAGGGGCTTGGTCGGATGGCGACACGTTTCGGTTCCAGCGTTGTTTGGTATCACAAGCAAAGGTATTGCCAGTGGGGCAGTCGTTGAAAGCCCGCATGCTTGGGGCTTCCTGCCTTCCGCCAGGAAACCCCAAGCGCGAGCGCGGGGAATCCGCCGGCCATACCGTCACGCTCGCTACGCCATCCGGTAGAGATACAGCACGGCCGGGTGAATCGGACGGCACTCCCACGCCTCCGCGTCGGGAAGCGCCACGGCGTCGAAGGCGGTGTCGGCCTCGACCACGACGGTGCTGCGGGGCGGAGCGGCGAGCCGCAGCGCGTCGATGAGCCTGAGCAACTCGGCTCGGCGGTCGTTGCCTTCGGCGAAAAACGCCCACGGCGGCGAGACGAATACGATCCAGTGCATCTCCCGCGGTAGCTCCGGCATCCGCCGGCCCCAGAGGAGCACGTCGCCCGAGCGCACGTCACAGTGTTCTTCGACGGCGAGCCCCTTCGCCGAGAGACGCAGGACGTCCGCCGTGGGGAAGTGCCGCTCCACGAAGACCGCCCGGGTGGCGCCGCGGCTGAGGGCCTCGAAGCCCAACGCACCGGTGCCGGCGAACAGGTCGATCGCGAGAGCCCCGCGGACGTCGACTCCCAGCAGGTCGAAGAGCGACTCGCGAACACGGTCTTTCATGGGCCGCGTCCGGCCATCAGGCTGATGGGCAAGCCGCCGGTGGCGGAGTTCACCGCCGATAATCCGCGGGGCGCTGGCGGCTTCTTCGGATGGCGTGCGGGGGCCGCCGGCGGGCGACTGGGGGCGGTCACGGCGGCGTGGGGGGCGGGGCATGGAGGTGGTTCCGGCGGGCTCGTGTGGGATGCTATGGTACCCGGAACCAGGAGGCATCAATCGCATGGCAGCAAGGCATTACGTGGTGGCAGCGGCCGTGGCGACGGCGATGTGTGGCGTGGGTGGCGTGGGTGGCGTGGGTGGCGTGGCGGCAGCCGATCCCGCCAAGCCCGATGCGGCGGCGGCGAAGGCCGAGTTCGACGCGGCCAGCAAGGAGATGAAAGACCTGGTCGCCGAACTCACCGTGCTCCAGGCCCAATACCATCAGCCGAAGGCCGACAAGGCCGTGGTGGAGGCCAAGTTCAAGGAGTCGGCGACGAAGGCCCAGGCCGCGAGCGAGCGGCTCGAGGCGGCTGCGATGACACTCGCGATCGCCGACCCCGGCAACGTCGAGGCGCGGCAGATCAGTGGAGCGGCCGTGGCTGCGGCCGTGCGGGCCGACGCCCCCGAGATCGCGCTCGACAAGGCAACCAAGCTCGATGCGGCCGGCGTTGCCGATGCCGACACGTTTGGGGCGGCCGCCGCTGCCGCGCTCACGCTCTCGCGGATTGACGAGTCTGCCGCCTGGGCGGCCAAGGCCACGGCTGCCGGGGCGCGGAAAGACCGGCTGGTGGAACTCGAAGAAGCCATCGAACGGGAGCGGCCCAAGGCCGAGGCCGAGATGGCGAAGCGGAAGACGGAGGCAGAGGCCGACGACCTGCCTCGCGTGAAGATCTCAACAAGTGTCGGCGACATCGTCGTCGAACTGTTTGAGAACGAGGCCCCCAACACCGTGGCCAACTTCGTGAGCCTCGTCGAGAAGAAGTATTACGACGGCACGCCGTTTCACCGCGTGATCGCGGGCTTCATGGCCCAGGGGGGTGACCCAACCGGCACCGGCGGGGGCGGACCGGGCTACACCATCGCCTGCGAAGTCGACGCCCCCGATGCCCGCAAACACTTCCGCGGCACGCTGTCGATGGCCCACGCCGGACCCGACACGGGCGGATCGCAATTTTTTCTGACCTTCCGGCCGACGGAGCATCTCGACGGCAAACACACGGTGTTTGGCCGGGTGATCGAAGGCTTCGACGTGCTTTCGAAGATCATGCGAACCACTGACGAGCAGGGGCGGACGGTCGCGGGCGTGCCGCCGGATAGAATCGTCAAGGCGGAGGTGCTGCGGAAGCGGGACCATCCGTATGTCCCCACGACACAGCCAGACACGCCCTCGCGACCGCCCCAGTGATCGCGCGCGTTGCCACGGAGGCCACAATGACGCCAGTCTTTTTGATGCGAACCCTTGCGGCAGTGCTCGTTGCGACGGTCATGATCGCGGCCGCCGGATCCCCAACCCACGGAGCCCCACCGATGCCCACTGAGTTTCCTCAGGAAGACAACACCCCTGCGGTAAACCCCGCCCTCGCCGGACGTGTGGCGGACGACGACATTCCGAAGAACGAGGCCGAGTGGCGGAAACGGCTGACACCACTGCAGTATGAGATCACGCGCAAGAAGTCGACCGAGCGGGCCTTCACGGGCAAGTACACCGACACCGAGACGCCCGGCACCTACCGCTGCGTCTGCTGTGGCGAACCGCTCTTCGCCTCCGGCGAGAAGTTTCACAGCGGCTGCGGCTGGCCGAGTTTTGTCGCGCCGATCGACGGCGTGAAGGGAAAGGCGGTCGCGGAGCACGACGATCGCACGCACTTCATGGTGCGCACGGAGGTGACGTGCCGGCGCTGCGGGGCCCACCTCGGCCATGTGTTTGAGGACGGCCCACCGCCGACGGGCCTGCGGTATTGCATCAACTCCGGCTCCATCACGCTCGACGAGAAGAAACCGGCCGGGAAGTAGGCACCCGCGGCATGGGCGGCATCAGGGACGAGTGGCGACGATTTCGACAGCGACGGCTCGCGCCGCTGGTGCGCCGTTTTTTTCCGGTGCGGCCGGCGGCCACGCCCGTGGTCTCCGCTAGCTTTCCAGATGAGACGGCCGCCATTGACCCGCTGCTGGTCGCGCTGTTGCGGTCGGAACTCCGGCGGCGGGCGGCCTTCGGTGTGCCGGCGGCGGATCGCGACGCACTTCGCCGCATCTCGGCATCCTCCGGCGCCGAGCCGAGGACGATCGATGAGTTGGTGACCGCGATGCTCGGCATGCCCGATCCCGCCCGCCGGGGCGACTCCGCCTGACGCCGGCTGCTCCGCCAGTGCACGCCGCCATGCGCATCCTTGCCGACATCCGCTCGCTCCAGGATCCGCGGGATTCATGTCGTGGCATCCGCACCCATGCCGCCTGCCTGCTTCGCGCGGTGCGCGGGGCCGGCGCCGTCGAGATCATCGGTCTCACCGACCCGCGGCTCGGAAAGCTGGATGCGGCGGACGCGGCCCTCTGCGACACCGTGCGGGGAGCGTTTGTCAACGACGACTCGACCACGCCCAGCGTGTTTTTACAGCTCTCACCGCTGACCCACGACACGCTGCTGCCGGCCCGGCTCCTCGACCGCGGCAACGTGCTGCCGGCTACCGTCATCCACGGGTTTATCTCCGACGACTTCGCCGACGCGACCGCGCGGCGGGCCTGCGCCGCGGCCCTCGTGTGGCTGGCGGCTTACCGTGTCTTTTTCCCGATTTCCGAGCCGGCCGCCGCTGACCTTGAGCGGCGTCTCGGTATCTCGCGAAGACGCATGACCATCACGGGGGTGTCGAGCGGCGACTCGGTGCAGGATGGTGCGGTGGGCGTGCGATTCAGTAGCGCGCTTCGCCAGCACTTCGACGCCTTCACTCGCCGCGCGGGCCAGCCTCGCCGGCCGGTCCTCGCGATCGCCACGCCGTTTCCACCCGATCGCTCGGGTGTCGCCGACTACACGCTGCGGTGTGTCGAGGCCCTCGGTCGCCACGCCAACATCGACATCTACACCGAGCAGCCCGCTCCCGTGCCGTCGGGCAGTGTCCGCCGCACGTATCCGCTGTCGGCTGCCGCGTGGCTGCGGCCGGATTACGACGCCACGATCGCCGTGCTTGGCAACTCGCCGTTTCATCGCCGGATCGTCGACCTCCACGGGCGGTTCGGCGGCCCGTGCATCATTCACGACGGGCGGCTGATCGACTTTTATCTCTGGCGTGACGGCATCGGCGGCGCCCTCGCGGTGGCAGAGCGCGAACTTCGCCGTGTGGTGACCGAGGCCGAGGTTCGCGGCTGGATCGCCGATCCCGACACGCTGCCCACGCCGTTTCTGAGCGGGGTCCTGGCCAACGCCCATCCGGCGATCGTGCACAGCCGGCCACTCGCGAGGCTCATCGCATCGACGCCCGGCGTGCGCGTCGAGCCGCTGCCGTTTTGCGTCTACCGCCAGTTGGCCGACGACCAGCTCGCAGCCGACATTCGCCGGGCGGCTCGGCATGGCCTCGGGTTTTCGGACGACACGGTGTTGATCGTGAGCTTCGGCTGGGTGATCCCTTCGAAGGCGCCCGAGACGGTCATCGACGCAGTGTCGATCCTGCGCCGTCGCGGCGTGCCCGCGCACCTCCGCTTCGTCGGCAATCCGGGCGACTCGGTCGAGCGGCTGACTGCCCGAGCGGGTGGCCCCGCGGCCGTGTCATTTACCCGCGACTGGGTCGATGAGGACCACTACCGCCGCCATCTCCAGGCGGCCGACTACGGGATCCAGTTGCGGACGGTGCGGTCGGGCGCGATCTCCGGCGGCCTCATGGATTGCATCGCAGCCGGACTGCCCACGGTCGCCAACGCCGATCTGGCCGACGCGGTTGACGCCCCCGCCTACGTGCTGCGGATAGCCGATGCGTTGGATCCCGACGAGATTGCCGCGCGGCTGGCCGAGGCAGTCGCGGCGGCCACGCACGCCACCCGCCACGACACCGCCCGGCGTGGCTACGCCGCGGCACATTCATTCGACGCCTACGCGACGCGGCTCCTCGCAGTGCTCGGGCTCACCGTCCCCCACATCGCGTGAACGGCGTCAAGAAGCCCGGAGCGCGAGCGATGGGAATACGGGTGGCGGGGTGTGGTGGTGG
>JBBDNW010000062.1:13963-27438 GCA_040877375.1 Pirellulales bacterium
GGGACGGCGTGGAGGGCGTATTCCCCGCGCTCGCGCTTGGGGCTTCCTGACGGGAGACGGCGTGGCGTGAGATGCCCTCAAGAAGCCCGGAGCGCGAGCGATGGGAATACGGGTGGCGGGGTGTGGTGGTGGCGCGGAGCGGGACGGCGTGGAGGGCGTATTCCCCGCGCTCGCGCTTGGGGCTTCCTGACGGGATGCAACGCGGCAATACGCGAGGCCCGCGCGATGAGCAAGTGGCCTGCTCAGGCGTGGCCGAGCAGCCAGGCGATCAACCCCTTCTGCACGTGCATGCGATTGGCGGCCTGCGTCACCACCACGCTCTGCGGGCCGTCGATCACCTCGTCGGTGACCTCCTCGCCGCGGCGGGCCGGGAGGCAGTGCATGAACATCGCATCCGGGCAATGCGCCATGAGCGCGGCGTTGACCTGATAGGGCGCGAAGGCGGCTACCCGCTCCCGCCGCTCCGCCTCCTGGCCCATGCTCGCCCAGACGTCGGTGTAGACGACGGCGGCGCCTTGCACCGCGGCGACCGGATCAGACGTCTCCACGATGTCGGCGGCGGGGAGCATTGCCTCGAGGTGCGCTCGGAAGGCATCGTCAAACTGGTAGCGCTCTGGCGCGGCGAGCACGAACCGCATGCCCAGCAGCCCGCACACGACCGCGAGGGATCGCGCTACGTTGTTGCCGTCACCCACAAACGCGAGCGTCAGGCCGGTCACCCTGCCGATCGCCTGCCGGAGCGTGTAGATGTCGGCCAGCGCCTGGCAGGGATGCGACTCGTCGGACAGCCCGTTGATCACCGGCACGCTCGCCACACTGGCCATTTGCACGATCGTGTCGTGGGCCTTCGAGCGGCAGACGATCGCGTCGACGTATTCGCTGAGCACGCGGCCGAAGTCGGCGATGCTCTCCCGCGACGAGGCGAAGCCGGTGTCGGCGCCCAGAAACAGGCTCGAGCCGCCGAGGTGGGTCATCGCGGCCTGGAAGCTCACCCGGGTGCGAAGGCTTTGTTTCTCGAAGACGAGGGCCAGCACGCGGCCCGGCAGGAGCGCGTCGCGGCGGCCCGCGACAAACTTCTCCTGCAGGTCGCGCGAGATCGCGAACACGGCCTCAATTTCGGCCGCACTCAAATCTTCGGGAACGATGAGGTGCCGGAGCATGGGATGGTTTTCAGGTGGCCGTGTGCGACGCCACTTCGAGGATCGCATCGGCCAGCCGATCGCAGCCGTCCTCGACGTCGGCCTGGGAGATCGTCATCGCCGGCAGGAGCCGGATCACGCGGCCCTGCGTGGAGTTGACGAGCAGATTGCGGTCGAGGCACGCCTGCACGACGGCCGCGCAGTCGATCGAGAGCTCGACGCCGATCATCATCCCGATCACGCGGACGGCGCGGACGGCATCGCACCTGTCCTGGAGCGCCTCGAGCCGCGTGCGGAAGGCCGCGGCTGCCCGATCGACATGCCCCAAGAGCCCCTGCTCCTCGATCGTGCGGATCGTCGCGATGCCCGCGGCCGCAGCGATCGGATTGCCGCCGAACGTGGAGGCATGCATCCCCGGCCGGAGGTGCTTGGCAAGTTCGACCGTGGTGAGCATCGCGCCGCCGGCGATCCCGGCGCAGAGGCTCTTGGCGAGCGTCATCACGTCGGGCACGACGCCGAAGTGCTGATGGCCAAACCACTTGCCAGTGCGGCCGCAGCCGCACTGCACCTCGTCGAACACGAGCAGCAGGTCGCGTTCGTCGGCGATCTTCCGTAGGCCCTGGAGAAAGCCCGGCGGCGCGGGAATGATGCCGCCCTCGCCGAGGATCGGCTCGACGAGGATGCCGCCAGTGCGGTCGTCGACGAGTTTTTCGACGGCGGCGAGGTCGCCGTGCGGGGCATACTGGAAGCCGGCGAGCATGGGCCCGAGGCCCTCGTGGTATTTCGGCTGCGCCGTCGCCGTCACGCTTCCCATGGTGCGGCCGTGGAAGCCCCCCTGAAACGTGATGATCTTGTACTTTTCGCCGTTGGTGCGGAGGCGGACCAGTTTGATCGCCGCCTCGTTGGCCTCGGTGCCGGAGTTGCAGAAGAAGGCCTGCCCGCCGAACGACCGCTCCGAGAGCAGGTGCGCCCATTCACCCTGAGTCTCGGTGTACCACGTGTTGGGCACGTGGATCAGCTTCGCGACCTGCTCCTGCACTGCGCGGACCACCGGCTCGGGGCAGTGGCCCAGAAGGTTGCAGCCCCAGCCCGGAAACAGGTCGAGATATTCCCGGCCCTCGGCATCCCACACCCGCGAGCCCTCGCCCTTCACCAGGCACACCGGGAACCGCCTGTAGTTGGGCACGACGTAGCGGTCGAACGTGTCGATCACGCGCTGTGTCTCGTTGCCGACGGCTGAGTCGATCGTGGCCATTGAAGACTCCCATCTGAAAAGGAGGGACGAGGGGCGGGGAACCGTGCGCTACCGTCTGCCGGCCGCAGCGGCCGTGGACTTGGGCTTGGGCGATGACAGCGACTCGTCACGGACCAGCTCGGTGCCGACGCCGCTGGTCGTGTAGATCTCGAGGAGGAGCGAGTGCCGCAGGCGGCCGTCAATGATGTGGATCTTCTTCACGCCCTCTTCCAGCGTCTGGAGGCAGCCCTCGATCTTGGGGATCATGCCGGCCACGATCGTGCCGTCGGCGATCAGTCGACGAGCTTCGGCTGCCGTGAGGTGCGGGATCAGGCTCTCGGGGTCGGCGACGTCGCGGAGCACGCCCGGGATGTCGGAGAGCACGACGAGCTTCTCAGCGCCGATGCCGGCAGCCACGGCCGTCGCTGCGGTGTCGGCGTTGACGTTGAGCTTCTCGCCATCGGGTCCCATGGCCATCGAGGGAATCACCGGCACTTGGCCGGCGTACATGAGGTTGTCAATCGTGAGCCGGTCAACGCGGTTGACCTCGCCGACATGACCGAGGTCGAGCAACTGCCCGTCGGGGCCGTCGAGCGCGAGCCGCTCGCCAAAGAGGACGTTGGTCGAGAGAAAGTTGAGCGACATTGCCCGGCCGCCGAACTCCTCGAGTTTGGCGACTAGGTCGTGGTTGAGTTCGGTGGCGAGCACCTTCTCGACGATGGCGAGCGTGGCGTCGTCGGTGTAGCGGCGACCCTGCACCCACTTCGGCTCGATGCCGGCCTCGTCCATCGCCCGGCTGATGGCCTTGCCGCCACCGTGGACGACCACGATCCGCATGCCGAGCGTCGACAAAAACACGATGTCGAGCAGCAGGTGGCGGAGGGAGTCGGGATGTTCAAGGACGCTGCCGCCGAGTTTGATAACGGTGGTCGTGTCGCGGAACTTGCGAATCCAGCCGAGCGCTTCGATGAGCGTGTCGGCCTTTTGGATCGCCTTCTGCTGGGCCTTGGTGACGGACGGAGTGGAGGGCACGTCGCGAACGGTCCTTCGTGAGGCAGGAACCAAACGAAGCATTCTAACACCCGTTGGGGAGATGAATACGGAGGAAAAAGCGGCGGGAACGAGGCCGCGCCCGGCCCCCGGCCAAGAAGCCCGGAGCGCGAGCGATGGGAATGCGGGTGGTGGGCGTTGGGGTGGTGTGGAGCGGGTTGGGGTGGAGGGCGTATTCCCCGCGCTCGCGCTTGGGGCTTCCTGTCGGGAGGCGTGCGTTAAAACACCATCATGAACTGCGTCTGGATCGCGGTGCCCGTGTAGCCGGCGCGGTAGGGATAAAGAATGTTCTGCGCTGGATTGCGGTTCATGTGAAGGGCCTCGATCGTAAACCGGCCCTGCCGCGACCGGTTCACATACCAGTTGAAACCGCCGCCATATTCCTGGCCAGTGCCGTAGGGGCCGGTCAGCGCGCTTGAGCGGGCGTAGACCTCATAGGTCCGCGGCACGAAGCACCACGACACATACCCCAGCCCGCCGTGGTCGTAGATGCTCGACCGTTCGAACGGGCCGGTGCCCACGAAGTCATTGAGCAGCCGGAAGTAATACTCGAAGTTCACCGCCCAGCCGTTGTATTTCCAACCCGCGTCAACGGTGGCGAGTTGGAAGGCGTATTGCCTGAGTTGGCTGCCCGGCCCGAGCGCGTTGGGGAGTGCCAGCGGCGTGCCGTCGGAGAGCCGCACGATCGTGTCTTCGGGGTTGAGGCCCGGGAAGATGATCGCCTGCGTCTTCGCGTAGGTGCCGCTCATGCCGACGCGGATCGCCGGATCGTCGTGCCCCTCCATGTCGGAATAGCCCAGGCCGAACGGGCCGAGCGGCTCCCACCAGGTGTTGCCCGCCCACGCCATCGACGTGCCGCGACGCAGCACGCCCGCCGTGCCGCCGTCGATCGCATTCCAGACGCCCGCCTGGTAGTTGACGGAGCGGTCGAAGAGCGACCCGATCGCGAAGACGCCGGGGCTGAAGCCCGGGCGGAAGAAGGTGTTGGTCATGCTGCGGTCGACGCCGACCGTCCACGGCTGCCCATCGACCCACTCCCGCGAGCTCGGCAGGATCGTGACGCCGCCGGCGAGCGTGGCCGCCTCGCTGAACTTCCAGCCCACCACGCCCAGCGGCACGAAGGCCGACCGCACGCCCATGTCGGACGTGCCGAAGAGCGCCATGCGATACACGAGCCGCTCGTCGACCACATGCCCCGAGAAGGAGAGCAGCACGCGGTTGAGGTTGAAGGTGTTGATGTTGTTGATCGGCAGAGTGATGCCAGCGGAGTTGGTGTACGAGGTGGCGGAGCGGGCGAACTCGAGCCACCGCAACTGCATAAAACCGCTCATGGCCACGGAGAGCGGGAAGCCCTTGGTCGACTGGTAGAGGAGCAGCCCTTGGGGCGGCGCGATGTCGGTGGCCGGGATGTATTTGGGCCGTGGAATCCCCGCGAGCCGGGCCTCGACGGCCTCATCGACGAGTTCGCGGATGCGGGCCTCCTGCGCCGGATCCTGGTGGGTGAGTGCCTCCTCCAGATATTGCGCTTCGGCGATCGCATCGTCTTCCGACCAGGTGGCCTCGTCGGCAGGTTCTCCATGGTCAGCATGGTCGGCATGGGCTTGCGGGTAGGCCGCGAGCAGACCCCAGCTGATCACGCATTGGGTGGCAAATCGCACGGCGTATGGAAGGCAGGCGCGCATGATGATCCACCATCAAAATCGGGTGGGAACATGCCGATTGTGCAAGTTTTTCCAGCCAGGAAAGCTGGGGGGAATGGGCGGCCATGGTGTCGCACGCGTCGGTCAATCGATCGGATTGACGACGTGCGTGAACCCGGCCTCACGAAAATCCGCGACATTGCGGGTGTAGAACTCGCGCACCCCATGGCTCCGCAATGTCACTGCGAGCACGAGGTCGTACGTTCGCCTCCGGGGAAACGCGGGGGTCGCAAAGCCGGCGTGGACCAGCGGCCATGATCGCAGCTCGTAGCAACAGAATGAAAAACCCGATTCGACGCGGAGAAACGCCACTCGTCGGGCGGCCTCCGCCGCAGACAGAGGCTTGGCAAAGACGCTCGGATGACGCAGGCCTGCGTACATCTCGAAAAGAACTTGATCGGCCAGCATCCATTCAGCCGGCGAACGCAGCGCCTCGTTCACGAGCCTGAGTGCAGCGTCATGCTCCCGACAATCCTCGTCGGCGGCGTAGAGGAGGATATTTGTGTCGAGGCTTTTCATCTCAGCGATTCTGTTTGGAATCACCGGGGCTCGCGGTGCTAGCGTCGTCGTCCAGATTGTGGAGCACATCCTTGAGCCGATCGGCATCTACCAGCACACCGCCGCCGTGAAACGTCGGGAATCGTGCCGGCTGCTTCGGGGGCCCTGCCGGGACTTGCTCGAGCAGCCGATCCACGGCTCGACGCACCAGTTCACTCACGGGACGGTCTTGCTGCCGCGACATGGTCCGCAGCCGCTCCATCACTGGATCTGGGAAGAGGATCTGAATCTTTTGCATGGATACATGCTATAGACATCTCTCGGGGGCTTCAAGCTGGCACAGGGCTCCCAACTGCTTGACCCGGCCCTGAATACGGCTATCCTTCATTTGTTTTCCGAATGATGCACGGCGGCAACATTCGTTTTTTTCATCAGGGATGGGGCGATTTGGCATTTCAGGGCCGCTTTTCGCGGACTCTGGTGAACCTGAAATCTCTCAAAATCTTCTGCGACATCGTTTCGCGGCGCAGCTTCTCGAAGGCGGCGACGGACAACGGCATTTCACAGTCCGGGGCCAGCCAGGTCGTCGGCCAACTCGAAAGCCGGCTCGGCGTGCAACTCATCGAGCGGTCGAAGCGGCCGCTTGTGCCCACCCGTGAGGGGCAGGCCTTCTATGACGGCTGCCGGAAGATCATCGCCAGTTACGACGCGCTCGAAGACGCCGTCCGCTCGCTGCACGACGAGGTCGCCGGCCGCGTCCGCGTGGCGGCGATTTATTCCGTCGGCCTGCATCACATGAGCCGCTACGTGCAGGAGTTTATGAGCCGTCATCCGAAGGCGAACGTGCGGCTTGAATACCTCCATCCCGACCGCGTGCTCGAATCGGTCGAGCAGGGCCAGGCCGACGTCGGCATCGTGAGTTATCCGCGGAGCAGCCGCACCATCGAGGCGGAGCCCTGGCGGGAAGAGCCGATCGTGCTCGCGTGTGCGCCGACCAACTCGTTTGCGGGCCGGGTGCAGATGTCGCTCGATGAACTCCACGGCCAGCGGATGGTCTGCTTCGACAGCGACCTCGTCATCCGGCACGAACTCGACCGGGCCATTGCGGCCCACAACGCCGAGCCGAATGTGGTCATGGAGTTTGACAATATCGAGACGATCAAACGGGCCGTCGAAATCGACGCCGGTGTGGCCTTGCTGCCCGAGCCGACCGTCGGCCGCGAACTCGCAGCCGGCACGCTCTGCATGGTGCGGCTGATGGGCGAGGAACTCGTCCGGCCACTCGGCATCATCCGCGCCCGCGGCAAGCCGCTCGCACCCACCGTGGAGCGATTCATCGAACTGCTCCGCGGCCACGCCCACGACGTCGATACGGCCCCGGCCCCCGACGTGGCGCACGCGTGATCATCCAGGCATCCTTCGCACACCTGTCCGTTTTCGATTCCCCATCGCAGCAAGCACGAGCATCGCAATGACGCGTCTCCCCGGTCTCCCCGCCAAGCAGGGCCTTTACGATCCTGCCAACGAACACGACGCCTGCGGCGTGGGCTTCGTGGTCAACATGCACGGTGTGCCGAGCCACGAGATCATCCGGAAGGGGCTCGAGGTGCTGGAAAACCTCACGCACCGGGGAGCTTGCGGCTGCGATCCGCTCACCGGCGACGGTGCCGGCATCCTCATGCAACTGCCGCAGGAGTTCTTCACCGCCGCAGCCTCGCAGGCGGGCATCACGCTGCCTCCGGCTGGCGACTGGGCCGTCGGCAACATCTTCCTGCCGCCCTCGGACGGGGATCGGGAGGCCGCCGAGACATTCTTCGAGAAGGTCTGCCGCGAAGAGGGCCTCGAGTTTCTTGGCTGGCGGTCGGTGCCCACCGACAACCGCTCGATCGGCGGCACGGCCCGCGAGGTGGAGCCGGTCGTGCGGCAGGCGTTCATTGCCCGCGGCAAAAAGGTCTCGCGCGACCATTTCGAGTGGAAGCTGTTTGTAGCGCGGAAGCGGTTTGGCATAGAGATCGGTGTGCTCGGGCTTTCCGAGCAGGCCTTCTGCTACGTCTGCTCGCTGTCTGCCAAGACGCTCGTCTACAAGGGGCTCCTGCTCGCCGACCAAGTGGGGAAGTATTACCCCGAGCTCCGCGACCCACGGATGAAAAGCGCGCTGGCGCTGGTGCACCAGCGGTATAGCACCAACACGTTTCCGACCTGGGATCTCGCGCATCCCTTCCGCTACATCGCCCACAACGGCGAGATCAACACCGTCCGCGGCAACATCAACTGGATGCACGCCCGCGAGAGCATGCTCGCGCATCCGGTCTTCGGACCCGACCTCGACAAGATCAAGCCGGTGGTCCGCGAGGGAGGCAGCGACTCGGCCACGTTCGACAACGTGCTCGAACTGCTCGTGCTCGCGGGCCGGTCGGTGGAGGAGGCCGTGAGCATGCTGATCCCCGAGCCCTGGAGCGGCCACGAGAGCATGCCCGACGACCTCAAGGCCTACTACGAATATCAGGCCTGCCTGATGGAGCCCTGGGACGGCCCGGCGGCACTGGCCTTCACCGACGGCGTGCGGATCGGCGCCACGCTCGATCGCAATGGCCTCAGGCCTGGCCGCTGGTGGCAGATGAAGGACGGGCTCGTCGTGATGGCGAGCGAGGCGGGAGTGTTGCAACTGCCCCCGGGCGAGGTCGTCCGCAAGGGGCGGCTGCGGCCCGGGCGGATGTTTTTGGTCGACACCAAGGAAGGTCGGATCGTTGAGGATGACGAGATCAAGCGGCGGCTCGCGACAGCCAAGCCGTGGCGGGAGTGGATCGCGGCCAACCAGGTGCGTCTCGACGCCCTGCCCGATCCGGCCGGAGTGGCGGAGTTTACGAAGAACCGCGCCGTCGAAGCGTCGGAGACGCTCGTGAGCGGCAAGGCCGACAGCCATGCGCACGCCGTCGACCCGTGGCGGTCGGCCGGCGTGGCGGGCGAGCACTCGAGCCTGCTCGAACTCCAGCGGGCCTTCGGCTTCACGCTCGAGGACCTGAAGGTGATCCTCGGGCCGATGGCCACCGACGGTGCCGAGCCGATCGGCTCGATGGGCAACGACACGCCGCTGGCCGTGCTCTCCGACCGGCCTCAGCTCCTCTCCAACTACTTCAAGCAGCTCTTCGCGCAGGTCACCAACCCACCGCTCGATGCGATCCGCGAGGAGATCATCACGTCGATGATCACCACGATCGGCAGCGAGGGAAATCTGCTCGACGCGACGCCCGACCAGTGCCGGCTCCTGCGGCTCGAGACGCCGGTGATCACCAACGCTGAGTGTGCCCGCATCAAGGCGCTCGGCTCGGCCGGCTCGGCAGCCCAGCCGGGGCTCGTGGCTAAAACGATCTCGCTGCTCTATCCGGCTGCTGGCGGTGCGGCGGGTATGCGGGAGCGGCTCGACGCGATTCGCGCCGAGGCTTCGGCGGCCGTGCGGGCGGGGGCGACGATTCTCGTCCTCTCCGACCGGGGCGTGTGCCGCGACCTGGCGGCCGTGCCGGCGCTGCTCGCCACCGGTGGCGTGCACCACCACCTCGTCCGCGAGGGTTCGCGGACCCGCTGCGGGCTGGTCGTGGAAACGGGTGAGGCCCGCGAGGTGCAGCAGTTTGCGTTGCTCACCGGCTACGGCGCCGGCGCGGTGAACCCGTACCTCGCCTTCGCCACCATCGACCAAATGCAGGCCGAACAGATGGTCGCGGCCGACCACCCGCGGGAGAAACTGCACAAAAACTTCGTCAAGGCGGCGACGAAGGGCCTGCTCAAGGTGATGAGCAAGATGGGCATCTCGACGCAGCAGAGCTACCGCGGCGCCCAAATCTTCGAGGCGGTCGGTCTTGATCATCCGCTGATCGACGAGTTTTTCACACGGACCCCCAGCCGCATCGGCGGCATTGGCCTGGAGGGCGTGGCCGCGGAAGCACACAAGCGGCATGAGCACGCCTGGCCGCAGACCAACGTGCCAAACACGCTCGAACTCGACGTCGGCGGCCGCTACGCCTGGCGGCGGAAGGGCGAGGCCCACATGCTCGCGCCCGACGTGGTCGCGTCGCTGCAACGGTCGACGCAGATCAACAGCCGCGAGGAGTTTCGGAAGTATCAGCGGCTGATCGACGAGCAGCAGACGAAGCTTCTCACGCTTCGCGGCCTGCTCGACTTCAAGTGGGCCGCGGACGATCCAGAGTCCACCGGGCCGATCCCGCTCGACGAAGTGGAGCCGGCCACGGAGATCGTGAAGCGATTCGCCACCGGCGCGATGTCGTATGGGTCGATCTCGAAGGAAGCCCACGAGACGCTCGCCGTCGCCATGAACCGGCTCGGTGGCCGCTCCAACACCGGCGAAGGGGGTGAAGACCCGCTCCGCTACCAGCTCGAGGCCAACGGCGACAGCAAAAACTCGTCGATCAAACAGGTGGCCAGCGGCCGGTTCGGGGTGACGAGCCTGTATCTCGTCAACGCCAAGGAACTGCAGATCAAGATGGCGCAGGGGGCGAAGCCCGGCGAGGGGGGCCAACTCCCCGGCCACAAGGTCGACCGGGAGATCGCGCGGATTCGCCACAGCACGCCGGGTGTGGGCCTGATTTCACCGCCACCGCACCACGACATCTATTCAATCGAGGACCTTGCCCAGCTGATTCATGACCTCAAAAACGCCAACCACCACGCCCGCGTGAGCGTGAAGCTGGTGGCGGAGGTGGGCGTGGGCACGGTGGCAGCGGGCGTGTCGAAGGGCAAGGCCGACGTGGTGTTGATCTCAGGGCATGACGGCGGCACGGGCGCCAGCCCCCAGACCTCGATCATGCACTGCGGACTCCCGTGGGAGCTCGGCCTCGCCGAGGCCCATCAAGTGCTCGTGATGAACGACCTGCGAAGCCGGATCGTCGTGCAGACCGACGGCATGATCCGCACGGCCAAGGACGTGGCGATCGCCACGCTGCTCGGCGCCGAAGAATACGGCATCGCAACGGCGTCGCTCGTGGTGATCGGCTGCATCATGATGCGGAAGTGTCACCTCAATACCTGCCCGGTGGGCGTCGCCACGCAGGATCCGGAACTTCGCAAGAGGTTTACCGGCCAGCCGGAGCACGTGGTCAACTTCTTCTTCATGCTCGCGGAAGAGCTTCGCGAGCTGATGGCGAAGCTCGGCTTCCGCACGATCGCGGAGATGGTGGGCCGGGTCGACCGGCTCGACACACGGGCCGCGATCGCGCACTGGAAGGCGAAGGGGCTCGACTTCTCGACGATCCTCTACAGGCCGGAGGTGCCGGCCCATGTGAAGACCTTCTGCCAGCAGTCGCAGGACCATGGGATCGCCGAGTCGCTCGACATGACGACGCTCCTCGACCTCTGCAAGCCGGCGATCGAACGCAAAGAGCTGGTAAAAATCGATCTGCCGATCAGAAACATCAACCGCACCGTAGGCACGATTCTGTCGAGCGAGGTGACGCGGCGGCACGGAGCGGGCGGCCTGCCCGACGGCACGATCCAGATCAACTTCACCGGCACGGCCGGCCAGAGCGTGATGGCCTTTGGTGTGCCGGGCGTGCAGGTAAAGGTGGAGGGCGACGTCAACGACTACTGTGGCAAGGGGCTCTCCGGCGGTCGCGTGATCGTGCGGCCCGCGAAGGAGGCGTTGTTCAAGGCCGAAGACAACGTCATTGCCGGCAACGTCGTGGCCTACGGGGCCACCAGCGGCGAGATCTTCATTCGCGGTATCTGCGGCGAGCGGTTCTGCGTGCGAAACAGCGGTGCCGAGGCGGTGGTCGAGGGTACGGGTGACCACGGCTGCGAATACATGACCGGCGGCCGGGCCGTGATTCTCGGCGAGACGGGCCGCAACTTCGCGGCCGGCATGAGCGGCGGCATCGCCTACGTCTGGGATTTAAACGGCACGTTCCGTCCGAAGGTGAACATGGAAATGGTGGAGCTCGATCCGCTCGACCAGGGCGATCTCGACTACGTGAAGGCACGGATCGAGAAGCATGTCGAATACACCGACAGCGCCCGCGGCAGAGAGATCCTCTCCCGCTGGGCGACGGAGCAGTCGAAGTTTGTGAAGGTAATGCCGACTGATTACAAGCGGGCCGTTGCCGAACTCCAGAAACTCGCGAAACAGGATCAAGAAGAGGCCAGAAAGGCGGAGGTCAACGTCAATGGGTGAGCCACGCGGATTCATGAGGTATGAGCGGAAGGTGTCGGGCTACGCCCCGGTGACCGACCGCCTCAAACACTACAACGAGTTTCTCACGATCCTCCCGCCGGAGGAGGTGAAGACGCAGGGGGCCCGATGCATGGACTGCGGCGTGCCCTTTTGTCATACGGGCTGCCCGCTCGGAAACATCATTCCCGACTTCAACGACCTCGTGTATCGCCAGCAGTGGCACGAGGCGAGCCAGCGGCTCCATGCCACCAACAACTTCCCCGAGTTTACCGGCCGCGTCTGCCCCGCGCCCTGCGAGGCCGCCTGCGTGCTCGGCATCAACGAGGATCCGGTCGCGATCAAGCAGATCGAGATGACGATCGCCGACAAGGCCTGGGATGAGGGCTGGGTGGTGCCCGAGGCGCCCAACGTGCGCACCGGCAAGCGGGTGGCGGTCGTGGGCAGCGGGCCCGCGGGCCTGGCCGCCGCGCAGCAACTCAATCGCGCCGGTCATCTCGTGACGCTGTTTGAACGGTCTGATCGTCCGGGCGGGTTGCTGATGTACGGCATTCCCGATTTCAAGCTCGAGAAGTGGCGGGTCTGGCGGCGGGTCGAGCAGATGCGGGAGGAGGGAGTGGAGTTTCGCTGCGGCGTGAATGTCGGTAGCGATGTCAGCACGCAGTCACTCAGCGACGAATACGACGCCATCGTCCTCACCGGCGGCGCCACCCTCGGCCGCGACCTGCCGATCCCCGGTCGTGAACTCAAGGGCGTGCATTACGCGATGGAGTTTCTGCCCCAGCAGAACAAGCGAAATGCCGGCGACGACGTGCCCGGCCAGATCGTGGCCCAGGACAAGCATGTGATCGTGATCGGTGGTGGCGACACTGGCAGCGACTGCGACGGCACGAGCAACCGGCAGGGTGCGAAGAGCCTCACGCAGTTTGAGTTGCTCCCGCAGCCGCCCGATCTTGGCAAGTATCCGCGGCGTCATGAACGTCCGGCGAACACACCCTGGCCGCTCTGGCCGGTCATCATGCGGACGAGTTCGTCGCACGAGGAAGGTTGCCGTCGCGAGTTTGGCATCCTCACCAAAGAGTTTTTCGGCGACGCCGACGGTCTGCTCCGTGGGCTCAGGACCGTGCGGATCGAGTGGTATGCCGACGAAGCCTCGGGCCAGCAAAAGTTTCGCGAGGTCGCGGGCTCCGAAGAGGAGTGGCCATGCCAACTGGCGCTGCTCGCGATGGGGTTCATGGGGCCGGAGAAGCACGGGCCGATCGCAGACCTCGGCCTCGAGCTTGATCCGCGAGGCAACGTCAAGACCGGCGCGGACTACATGACGAGCAAGGCGGGCGTGTTCGCGGCGGGCGACCTGCGCCGGGGCCAGTCGCTCGTGGTGTGGGCGATCCAAGAGGGCCGCGAGGCGGCCCGGTCGGTCGACCTGTGGCTGATGGGGCAGACGAACCTTCCGAGCGTCTCCGCCGGCGAGTTCGCGGTGCACGCGTAGGGCGTGATCGGGCGTCGCGGCGCGAGATGCCCCCAAGAAGCCCGGAGCGCGAGCGATGGGAATCCAGGTGGCGGGCGTGGTGGTGGCGCGGAGCGGGTTGGGGTGGAGGGCGTATTCCCCGCGCTCGCGCCGTATTCCCCGCGCTCGCGCCGTATTCCCCGCGCTCGCGCCGTATTCCCCGCGCTCGCGC
>JBBDNW010000062.1:27538-31603 GCA_040877375.1 Pirellulales bacterium
TCCCCGCGCTCGCGCCGTATTCCCCGCGCTCGCGCCGTATTCCCCGCGCTCGCGCTTGGGGCTTCCTGTCGGGATGCCGTGCCGTTGGGCGCGCGGGCTCCTCGCGGAAGCGCGGTGTTGATACGGGAGACGCGGAAGGAGATGCTCTCAAGAAGCCCGGAGCGCAAGCGATGGGAATCCGGGTGGCGACCGCGACGGTGGCGTGGAGCGTCACGGCCGCGCGGGCCGGATCTCGACCGCGAGTGAGCCCTTGTCGTCGGCGAGACTTCCCGGCGGTTCGTTGAGCTTGAGGTAGAGCGGGCCGTCGATCACGGCCTGGACGGTGGCCCGGGCCCCTGCACCGAGCACGACGAACTTCGGCCGGCCGCCACCCGCGGGCCGCTCTACCCACTGAGCAGCGAGCAGCCGTCCCAGCGGGCGGCCTTGATACCAGTCAAGCGAGATCCCGTCGGCCTCGCTCTCGATCGCGGTGCTTCCCATCGCACCGATCGTGCACCGGCCGGTCGCTAGGAGTTCGTAGCGACGTCCCTTGGCCAGCGCATGGCCGGCGTTTTGCCAGCCGCGGCCAGCGACGACGTCGACGTGCTGCTTCGATTCGAGCAGCGGGCCGACTGACCAGTCGATCGCCGACCGCGCGAAGTCGTAGCCGTAGTCGAGGTCGGCGATGAAGGCGTCGAAATCACGCGCGGCGCGGTCTGGGTCGTAGCCGGGGAGGGCCGTGAGCCGCGTGGTGAACTCCGCATCGAGCGGCCCGCATTCGAGCTCGCGGAAGGCGGGCGCATACGCGGGATGACCCGCGAACATGGCAACGGCGGCCCAGCTCGATGCGTAGTCGGCGATCCGAGTGTGGTGGCCGACCGGTGTGGCCAGCACATCGGCGAGTGCGGGCGACGCGCCGGTGGCATGCAGGTCGCGGAGGTTCTCGATGCGGCCGAGCTGCTCGACGTCAGACGCGCGGTCAGGGATCGGTGTCGGGACGTAGCGAGCGGCTTTCCCCGCGGCGTCGAGGCGATGCGTGGCGAGATACTCCGCGATCCCCTCGTTGTACCAAGTGGGAGTCGCCAGGCCGCGGACCGTGAGGGTGAAGGCGTGCACGCCCTCGTGCAGGAGCAGGTGCCGGCGGTAGGCGGGATTCGACTGGTCCATCAGCCAGAAACGGTTGCGGTCGCAGAATCCATTGACGAACTCGGGGATCGCGTCGGGGAGAAGCCCCGCGGTGCGGAACCGCTCGCGATCGACGACGAGGCAGCCGAATGCCCGCCACGTGGGTAGCGATTCAGGTGTGAGCCGATAGTGGCGGCACCACGCCACGAACGCCTCGTCGAAGACCCGCGGCAGATCGTCCACGCCGTCGCCGTCACGGGCCGGCCGGTCGGTGGCCAGAACGAGATGGGCGGATTCGAGCACGCGAAGTCCGGCCCGTCGCGCCGTCGCCGCGAGCGGCTCCACCGTGACGATGTCGGTGGCTTGGGCCATTGCAGCCGCCAGCGCAGCCGCGGCGATGGCACCTTGAGCGGCGATCACGATGAGATGAAGTCCACGCATTCTTCCCAGTTCACCCAGCCGCCACCGAACCGGCAAGGCGAACTGCAATGCGGCCGCGCCAGGTGATGGATCGGGCCTCAAATTCCGATCGCAGTGAGCGGAGGGGCCGTGCTACAAGCCCGCCTCGCCAGGAGGGCGGACGCCATGCGGCAGGGTAGCCGAGAACGTGCCGGTGCGCGGCGCTGCGAGATCATCGCAGCGCTGTGCCTCGTCGTTGCGTGGTTACGGCCTGACGCACGGGCGCAGACGCCCTCCGATGAGGCCAAGGTCAGCGCCTGGGCCAGCGGGGGCACGTCGACCACGACAGCGCCCGGCGACAAGGACGGCAAGCCCGGTGCGGGCATCGCGCCCCCCGGGGCCATTCCGTTTTGGCAGGCTCCGGCAACGCCGCAGGCTGTGATCCAAGGCGGCGCTATTCCGCCCGGGTGGCAGCCGCAGGCCGTGCCCTACCAGGGCATCGGTCCCGACGGCAGGCCGATGACGATGTACGTCGCGCCGACCTATGTGTTTACATACCAGTCGGGGCCACCCGTGCTCGGCATGCCCACGGTGAACCGCAGGCAGGCGCCCGGGGCACCGCCGGCGTATCCGGCAGGATGGAACTTCGCGACGACGGGTGCCCAGCCGGTGACCCCGTCGCTACCACCGGCGACCGTTGCACGGTACCAACCGAGTCCCTATCAGTTTCCGACCGACTCGCGGGCGCTCACGGGCACGCCGATCACGCCGCCGGCAGGTACATCCGTGGCGCAGCCGCCGCCACAGACATGGGGCACGGCCCCGGCCGCTGCGCCGACGCAGTGGGGGCCGTCCGACGCGTTGCCACCGCCGGGCATGGCACCTGCCACCGCGCCATCTTCGGGCGATTGGGTAACGGTCGTGCCCCCCGCCGTTGCCGGTGCCGCCTTGGCCGCCAGTTCGACAGCAGCAGGCACGCAGGCAGCGGATCCGCAGATGGCAGGCGTCGCGCCGGTTCCGTCAACGGGATCAACGCCCGCTCAGCCCGTGAGTTCGAACGGGCTCTCTTCCGTGCAGTCATCCGCGAGCCGCGCCGCCAACTCGCATCTCTGGAGAGTGGTGGGCGTGCAGGACGGCGACACGGTGAGCTGCCTCGATGAGAACAACCAGCAGCAGAAGGTTCGCCTCGCAGAGATCGATGCCCCTGAGATCGGGCAGGACTACGGCACGTCGTCGCGCGAGGCGCTCGCCGGCATGGTGTTTGGCAAGACCGTCGAGGTGGTTGACGACGGCCGTGACCGCTATGGCCGCTGGATCGGCCACCTCTCGGTCAACGGGATGGACGTGAATCGCCAGTTGGTCGCGACGGGTAACGCATGGCAATACGCCGCCTACTCCACCGATCAAAACCTCGCGGCACTCCAGTCTCAGGCCCAATCGCAACGGCTCGGCCTCTGGGCCCAGTCAAACCCTGTCTCACCCTGGGACTACCGCGCGAGCGGCAAGTAGCGCCGGGCGGCGGCAGCGGCGGGGCATGCGTTTGCGGCCCCCTGGGCGAGACTGCTTGAAGCCCACGTGACCCTCTGTGCCAATGATAGGTGAGACACCTGCCTTTCCCCTATGAAAGTAGTTCTTCCGGGATTTCAGTGGCAATGTCGCTGGGGCCTGAGCTCGAGTCGTCCGCAGTAGAACAGGATCCGAGTTCTGTAGTTGGGGAATGAGCGGAAGCCGCGGGCCGCGTACTTCAAGGCTTGGATGGCGCTGTTGAAGCCCTCACTCGTGGCATTCGTGATCCGGTAGAGGAAGTAGCTCAGGAGGCCGGGCAGATGCCGCTTGAGCATCTTCGCCACCTTGACCACCGGCAGGAGTTGGCACCGCACCCCTCAGGCATACCACTGATTGAAAAAGTCTTCGGCGCTGGTCGCGTACACGTGCCGCCAAAACCAGCGGAACTCCTCCTTGATCGCCCAGGCTCGTGCCGTCTTCAGTCCGTTCTGTCGGATGGCGGCGAACCTGCGCCGCTGCCGAGGCGACAAGTTGGACTTGTTGAAGAGCCAGAGCTGCCGGGTGCCCTTGATCTGATCGTCGTCTTGGGCCTGCAGGGCCTTATTCTCGGCTCTTCTCACCTGATCGACCGCTTCCGCGGCGGCCTGAGTGCGTTCCGACACCACGTCAAGGACACGGGAGCCATCCAGATCCGTGAGGACGGTGATGTAATCGTGCCCTCTCCCGAAGCTCTTCTTGTCGATGCCGAGGTGCGGAATGGGGCTGGATTCGCGTCGCCCCAACCCCCGTTCGACCGCACGCTCCATGATCGTCTGCACGGCATCCCACGAGAGGCCAAGCAACTCGGCAGCAGCTTTCACGGTGCGGCAAGCCTGTAGTACTTCGATGGCGAAGGCTTCGAAGAGGAGGGTAAATCGGGAATGCTTCCCGGCCCATGGCGGCACGATCGTCTTCACTCCATGATCCGGGCATCGGCACCGAGGCTGGCGGGCGACCAGTTCCGTGGTGAACTGCATCGTGTCCAGGTGTCGCCAGCGACGCTCATCGGCATGGTCG
>JBBDNW010000063.1:0-11255 GCA_040877375.1 Pirellulales bacterium
CGACCACGAAATCGCGTGAATCCCGAGCTCTACGCTCCCAAGTGCGTAACTTGGGCTAAGAGCGCTCGCCGACCCCCTCTCCTCCCGTCAGGAAGCCCAACGGCGTGAGCCGTGGGAGTGTGCGAGCATCGCGCGGGAGTGTGCGAGCATCGCGCGGAGTGTGCGAGCATCGCGCGGAGTGTGCGAGCATCGCATTGCGGCCGTATCAGTCGTGCTACGGCGCAGCGAGCGTCTCTTCGAGGCTCGCCTTGTAGCGCACGCTCGACTGCGGGCCGCCGAAGCCGACGACGCGGCGGTCGATTCCCGTGCGTCGCGAGACGATCCGCCCCTGGGCGATGTCGAAGCGAATCTCGCCGTCCCAGATGCGTTCGAGGAGCCGGGCCTCGAGCCGCGGGTCGTCGACGGGCGTCAGCACGGTCGTGTCGACCACGATCGTGGCGATGCCGTCCTTGACCGAGTCGAGGCGATAGCGGAGCCGTGTGCGGACCGCCTTGCGGGGGCCCTTGGGAACCTCGATGACGACTTCCTGTGGCACCGTCCACTCCGCACCGACCCGCACCGGTTCTTCGGGGAGGGGCACGACCACGAGGTCGCCGGTTGCCGCCGGCGGGCAGGGCCGGAGTTCACGCCGGTCGATCACGCGGCCGTCGGTCGCGACCACCATCCGCACCAGCGGCACGCCGAGGCTGTGCCGCACCAGTTCATACCCCGGCGGCGGCTCGTCGGTGCCGGCGCTCTTCCAACGGATCTCGCCCCGGTCGCTGGTTTGCGACGTCATCGTGACGTCGTTGACAGAGTGCTCGAGCGTGGCCCTGCCATCCGCCGCGACGTCGATCACCGTCCACGTCTTGGTCGAGTCGGTCATCGTCTCGACCGACTGGGTCATGCCGTTCATCGTGGTCTCGGTGAGGGCCCGATGGGCGACCTGCGTCACGATCCGGTCGGCGGGCTGGAACCGGTAACGGAGCGTCACCGGTTCGTCGGCGGCCTGGCCGATGCCGCAGGTGAGGCACAGCGCGAACAGGAGCCGCGACGCGAGCGGTGGCAAACCGGCGTGGGATGCGATCATGCGTGACCCTGCGGCGCCGGCGGCTCGGCGGCCCGCGGTCCGCCTCCCCAGGCGAGTTTCTCGCGGAGTGTGCGGTAGTAGCCGTGCCGGCCGGTCTCCACCAGCGTGAACCGCGGCGCCGCGCGGCGGACGCGGATGCGGTCACCGGCGACGAGGCCCGCCACTACGCGGCCGTCGACGACGCAGGCGGAGCCTGCATTGGGCTCGGGAACGACGATCTCGTAGATGCGGGAGGCAGAGTCCACGACCGTCCGGTTGGTGAGGGTGTGGGGATTGAGCGGAGTGAACACGAACGCGTCGACATCCTTGCGGACGATCGGCCCGCCTGCCGACAAGTTGTAGGCGGTCGAGCCGACGGGCGTCGAGACGATCAGGCCGTCGGCTCGATAGGTCGTCGCCAGTTCACCGTCGACGAGGAGCCGGATCTCGATCATCGAGAACGGTGGGCCGGCAAGGATCGAGGTCTCGTTGAGGCCCAGTTCCCGCTGCACGGCCACGTTGTCCCGCAGCACCTCCGCCTCGAACATCAGGTGATCCACGAGCCGGAACCGGCCGGCGGCGATCTCCTGGAGGGCCTCGGCCGCGTCGCGTCGAGGCACGTCTGCGAGGAACCCGAGCCGGCCGAGATTCACTCCCATGACCGGCACCTGCCCGTATCCCATCCAGCGGGCCGCCCTCAGGATCGAGCCGTCGCCGCCGAGCACCACCACCAGATCGGTGTCAGCGGGGCATTCCGCGACGGCCGCCTCGGCCCGGGGCGTGAGCAGGCGGGTGACGTCGTGCCCGGCCGACGCCAGGTTCGCGGAGAGACGATCCGCCTCCGCCGCCACGTCGGCGATGTCGCCGGCACCGACGATCGCGACCCGCATGGCTGCTGCCAGAGCCTGCTCGGGACGCAGTCGGGAACCACGCGTCATGGCGATCGCTCCGCGAAGGTTCAGCGATCGGCCGCTGCGTGGGCGGTGTCTTCAACGCGCAGAGGCTCACGGCCAGCGAGCCGCCGGCAGGTGGCGGCGATCCCGGCGGCGTCGAGCCCGAGATCGGCGAGCAACTCGCCCCGCTCCCCGTGCTCCACGAACCGGTCGGGTAGTCCCAGTCTCACGATCGGCCCGGCGTGGATGCCCGCGTCGTTGACGGCTTCGAGCACGCTGCTGCCGAAGCCGGTCGGCAGGGCATTTTCCTCGAGCGTCACGGCCCACGGAACGGACTCGAGCCGTTCGACGATTCCGCCGTCGAGCGGCTTCACGAACCGGGCGTTGAGCACCCCGATCTCGAGCCCCTCGCGGCGGAGTTGCTGCGCCGCCTTGAGCGCCTCGCCGAGGAGCGTGCCGCAGGCGATCACGAGACCGTCGTTGCCCTCGGCGAGCACCTCCGATCGGCCCAGTTCGACCGGTGTTCGCGGGCCGGCGTGGGTCTCCACGACCGCCTTGGGGTAGCGGATCGCGACCGGTCCGCCGTGGGCGAGCGCCCAGTCGAGCATGGCGGTGAGGTCGTGCTCGTCGCCGGGGGCGAGCACCGTCATGTTGGGGAACAGCCGCAGGTAGCCCAGATCGAAGGCGCCGTGATGGGTGGGACCGTCGGGCCCCGTCAGTCCGGCGCGGTCGAGCATGAAGACGACCGGCAGATTCTGCAGGCAGACCTCCTGGAAGATCTGGTCGAACGACCGCTGGAGAAACGTGCTGTAGATGTCGACGATCGGCAGGCAGCCGGCCTTGGCCTGGCCGGCCGCGAAGGCCACGGCGTGCGACTCGCAGATGCCGACGTCGAAGAAGCGATCAGGAAACTCCTCGCGAACGGGCTCGAGCTTATTGCCCTGGCACATCGCGGCAGTCATCACGGTGACCCGCTTGTCGCGCCGCAGCGCCGCAGCGATCGCCGTCGACGCCGTGTCGGTGTAGGCCCGCGACGACGATTTTTTGATCGAGACGATGCACTCGTCGTCGTCACACTCGAACGGGGCGGGGGTATGGAAGAAGACGGGGTCGGCCTCGGCTGGCTTGAAGCCGTGCCCCTTCTCGGTGAGCACGTGCAGCAGAATCGGCCCCTCCTCGTCCTTGACGAGTTCGAGGTAGCGGATGAGGTTGGGGAGCGAGTGCCCTTCGACAGGGCCGAAATAGCGAACCCCCATCGCCTCGAAGAGCATCCCGCCGTGGAGCGTTGCCTTGAGCGAGTCTTTGACGTTGGTCAGCATCCGCTCGACCTGCTCGCCCACCACCGGCACGCCCTTGATGAGCTCGCCGGCCTGATGCTTGATGCCGCGATACCAGGGGTTGGTCCGCACGGTGTCGAGGTATTCGGCCAGGGCGCCCACCCGCGGGCAGATCGACATCTTGTTGTCGTTGAGAATCACGAGCAGCCGCTTCTTGAGGAAGCCGGCGTTGTTGAGCGCTTCGAAGACGATGCCGGAGGGCAGGGCTCCGTCGCCGATCACGGCCACGCTGCGGCGGTCGTCCTCGCCCCGCAGGCTGTCGCCGCTCGCCAAGCCCAGTGCCGTCGACACGCTACACCCGGCGTGTCCTGTCATGAACAGGTCGTAGGGACTCTCTTCCGGGTTGGGATAGCCCATCAGCCCACCCTTGGTGCGGATGGTGCCAAACCGGGCGAAACGGCCGGTGATCAGCTTGTGGGGATAGATCTGATGGCCGGTGTCCCAGATCAGCCGGTCGCGGCTGAAGTCAAACACCCGATGCAGTGCCAGGCAGAGCTCCACCACGCCGAGGTTCGACGCGAAGTGGGCCGTCCGTGACGTGACAACCTCGCACAGCGCCCGCCGCATTTCGGCGGCAAGCAGCTCGAGTTGCTCCATGGACAGACCCTGGAGGTCACGCGGCGAGAGGATGCTAGGCAGTATGTCGGGCATGGCGTGGAGGTGCTCCCTGCGTGTCTTGTTAATGATCGCGGCCGACGATCCAGCAGGCGAGGGCCGCCAGTTCCACGGCCGGTTTGCCCAACGGTTCGACTGCGGCGACCGCCTCGGCAGCCAGGCCGCGGGCCCGCTCCCGCGCGGCGGCGATGCCGGCGACCGTGGGATACGTGATCTTGCCACGGTCGGCGTCTTTGCCCACCCGCTTGCCCATCGCAGCCTCGGTACCCTCCGCGTCGAGCACATCGTCGGCAATTTGAAACGCAATCCCAAACGCCCTGCCAAACCGGGCCAGCGCGGCCTGCTGGGCGGCGTCGGCGCCCGCCGCGAGTCCGCCGAGTTCGAGCGCGGCGAGAAAAAGTGCGCCGGTCTTACGGCGGTTGATGCGGTCCATCCACGCGATCTGTTCATCGGCCGCCATTGGCCGCGCAATCATCCAGCCCCGTTCGGCGGCAAGATCATCGACCTGGCCACCGACGAGCGCCTCGGCGCCGGCGGCGCGGGCCAGCGTCAGGCAGGCCCGGCCGGCCGCCGCGGCGGGCATGCCCTCCGCGAGCACTTCGAAGGCCAGCGACTGAAGCGCGTCGCCACAGAGGATGGCGGTGGCTTCGTCATAGGCCCTGTGGCAGGTGGGGCGGCCACGGCGGAGGTCGTCATCGTCCATCGCGGGGAGGTCGTCGTGGACGAGTGAGTAGGCGTGGATCATCTCCACGGCGATCGCCGCCGGTGCGGCAGCGTTCCACAGACTCGTCGTATTGCTCCCCGGCCGGCCGCAGGCCTGGGCCGCCCAGAGGGCCAGTGCCGGACGAAGTCGCTTGCCGGGCGCGAGCGCTGCATACCGCATCGCGTCGGCGAGTCGTGCGGGTGCGTCGTCGGAAAGGCGGAATGCCTCCTCGAGCCGCGGTTCGATGAACTGCCGCACGCGGTCCAGCGACTGGCCGACCTGTTCGTCAGAAACGTCGCACAACGGCACGGCGGACATGAATTCTCTGCTGGTCACCGGGCAGTTTGCCATACGGGGGCCTGCAGGAGGTGCGAGGCTCGGAGGGAAAGCGACCGTGCCTCCCTAACGTGTGTGTCACCCTCAGAGAAGTCTAGACGGCGTCAGCCGCATCGTCCATCCCAGGAAGCGTTTTTGACCGTGGCTTTCGGGCTCCGCTGCGTGTGGGCGACACGGCCGCTTCGGCCGCGGTCGCCGTCTCGTGCGGCGTCAGGATCGGCCGGCCCTCCTCATCGATACGGACCAGCACGCTGACCTTCTTCTCGGCAGCGGCCAGTTCCTCGTGCAGGCGGTGCAGCACGGCCACGCCACGCTCGTAGGCGGCGATCGAGTCGGAAAGACCTAGGCTTCCCGATTCGAGCTTCGAGACGAGCCCGCCGAGGTCGGCGAGCGCTGTTTCAAACGAGGAGGTTTGGCCGGAGTTTGCGGCCGCTTCTTCAGGTTCCGACATCATCGTTTGAGATCCTTTCCACTCGGCTCCAGATTCGCCCGTCGGCAAGTTGTGTGACCAGGGTATCGCCCAGTGCGAGCCCCGCGACGCTCCGTAGCGACGCCGGATCGCGATCCGTCCATGTCACCGACCAGCCGCGGGCGAGCAGATGGAGGGGGCTGCCTGCCTCGAGTCGGGCGGCAGCCGCGGCGAGCCGCTCGCGACCGCGGTCAACGGCCAGTCCGGCAAGTCGTCGCAGTCGCCGCGCATGCTGGTCGAGGACGTCGCGACGATCGCGGACGAGCCGGCTCGGGTCGGCGAAAATCCGTGACCTCGCAAGAGACACCACCCGCTCCCGCGCCATCTCGAGGCGGTGGGAGAGGGCCGCGTCGAGGCGCAAGCCGAGCGTGCCCACGGTTGCGGCCACCTGTCGGCCATCGGGCACGATCTTCACCGCCGCGTCGGTCGGGGTGAGGGCGCGGACGTCTGCAGCGAGATCGCAGAGCGACACGTCAATCTCGTGCCCGACGCCCGACACGACTGGGATCGGCGACGCCGCCACCGCGCGGACGAGGACTTCCTCGTTGAACGACCAGAGGTCTTCGAGGCTGCCGCCGCCCCGCACCAGTGCGATCACGTCTACTGCCGGCCGCAGCCGGGCGGCGACCCCCAGGGCCGCGGCGAGTTCCTCGGCCGCGCCCGCGCCCTGCACCCGGGACGGCACGACGACCACCTCGCTGGCCTGCCAGCGGGAGAGGAGCGTCTTGAGAAAATCGGCGATCGCGGCGCCCGTCGGGCTTGTCACCACCGCAATCCGTTTCGGAAACGGTGGCAGCGGCCGCTTTCGCGTTGCCGCAAAAGCGCCCTCCGCCTCGAGCTTCGCGTGGAGCCGCCGCAACTCCGCCTCGAGCGCTCCGGTGCCGATTGCGTGGAGGCGGTCGATCGTGAGCTGGTAGGTGCCGCGGGGCGCGTAGACCTCAAGCCGCCCGTGGCAGATGACCTCGAGCCCGTCGGTCGGCTCAAGGGCGAGTGCCTGCATGGAGCCCCGCCAGATCACCGCCCGCAGCACCGCCGCGTCGTCCTTCAGTGAGAGGTAGACGTGGCCGCTCGAGGCCCGGGTAAGATTGCTCACCTCGCCCGTCACCCAGACGTCGGCGAACCGTGTCTCGAGCTGCTCCTTGACGCGCGACGTCAGCTCCGACACGCTCTGAGCGTCGTCCGGCGGGCTCTTGCTGTCTGTCGCGACGCGGGTGGCCATGGGCCGCCAGTGTAGCAGTCATGCCTCGTGCGCCCTTCGGTGCGCGAGGCGGAAACGCGAGCCAATCGGACCGGGTATGCAACCGCGATCAGATACCACTAGCTCCAGCTCGACCAGCGGCGATTCCGCGTCGCGGGGAGCACTGCTCGTTGTCTTCCTGACCGTGTTCATCGACCTGCTAGGGTTTGGCATCGTCCTGCCGGTGATGCCAAGACAGGCCGAGCCTTACCTCCGAGCCCTCGGCTTATCCGATACCGCCACTGGGGCCGCGATCGGTGTCTTGTTCTCCGTGTTCTCGCTGATGCAGTTCCTGTTCAGCCCGATCTGGGGCCGATTGTCGGACCGTGTCGGTCGGCGGCCGCTGCTGCTGCTCAGTCTCGCGGGATCGGTCGTCTGCTACGCGTTGTATGGCTGGGCGGTGACGGTTCCGACCGACCCAGTGCCGTCGCGCGAGATGGCGGCCGTGGCGATCGGGCTGATCCTGCTCGCGCGGATTGGCGCCGGCATCGCGGGGGCGAGCGTCGGCACGGCGGCGGCCGTGATCGCCGACTGCACGACACCTGAAAACCGGGCCCGCGGCATGGCCCTGATCGGGATCGCGTTTGGCGGCGGCTTCACACTCGGACCGCTGATCGCCTACTTCGGCCTGGCGCTCTTCAAACAGCAACCGTGGGGCGTGGGCGCGATCGCTTCGGCGTTGTCCCTGATCGCGCTGTTGATCGCGATCTTCGTATTCAAGGAGACGCGGCCAGCGGGAGGCGTTCCGCCTCGACAGCACTCAGGGCTCGCGCGGACGGCCGCCGTTTTGCGCATGCCGACGGTCGGCGCGCTCGTGCTCGTCTACTTTCTGGCGATCGTCGCCTTCGCCAACTTTGAGGCCACGCTTGCGCGGCTCACGAGTTCGGCCTTCAAAATGACGGACAACGACAACTTTCTGGTCTTCGCCTTCATCGGGCTGATGCTGCTGATCGCAGGGGGTGCGTATCGTCCGCTCGCCAAGCACTTTCCGGAGAACCGAATGCTGGCCGTGGGCGTCACGCTCATGATCGTCGGCCTGGGCCTCCTCGGCGGCGTGGCCTGGTGGGTGTTTCGTGCCCCGGCGGCGGGCGGGACGGCGGCTCTGAGGACCGTCTTCTACGTCGCCGCAGCAGTGGCCGTGGCCGGTTTTGCCTGCGTCAACCCGTCGGTGTCGGCGCTGATCTCGAAGCGGGCCGATCCCACCCGGCAGGGCGAGGTGCTCGGGGTCAACCAATCGTTCGCCTCCCTCGGTCGGATCATCGGGCCGTTCATGGGATCTTTTCTGTTTGGCCTGCATCCGTCGCACGCGCTGCCGTTCGCGGCCGCGGTGGTCGTGTTGGCCGCAGTGTCCATGCTGCTCCCGCGGATCGCGGGGGCGGAGGCGACACGCTGATGGGCGGGCCGTTTCCTGCCGGGGTGGGCCTGCTCGTCGTCGGGCACGGCACTGCCGATCCGGTTGGGGCCGCCGAATCGCAGGCCGTCGCAGAGGTGGTCGCTGAACTCCTGCCCGGTGTGGCGGTGGAGCTCGGCTTTCTTGAGGTGATTGGTCCCACGATCGGCGACGCGCTCAAGCGGCTGGCGGAACAAGGATGCTGCGAGGTCGTGGCGGCGCCGCTCCTGCTCTTCGCCGCCGGGCACGCGAAGCGAGACGTGCCCGAGGCGATCGCCGGGCCTGCGGCCACCCTCGGCTTACGGGTTCGCCAGACGGAGCCCTTCGGCTGCCAGGCGGAGATCGTGCAACTCTCACGGCGGCGCCGGCATGAGGCGGTCGCCGACCTGCGGCCGGTAAGGCCGGCTGAAACCCTCCTGCTGATGGTCGGCCGAGGCTCAAGCGATCCCGGGGCGGTGTCGCAGTTGAGGTCGTTCACGGAGGCGTCGCTCGCGGACGAGCCCGGGGGCCGTCCCCGACGGATCGAACTCGGCTTCGTGGCCGCCGCCCGGCCCAGGCTCGACGAGGCGATTGCCACGGCTTGCGATCCCATGGCAGGTGAGGTGCGTAGAATCCTCGTGCAGCCGCACCTGCTGTTTCGCGGCCATGTGGAGGAGCAGGTGAGCAAGGCGGTATGCTTAGGACGCGATCTGCGGCCGGAAATCGAGTGGGTGCAGGTCGCACGCCTGGGGGCCGATTGGCTCGTGGCCAGGGCATTGGTGATTCGGGCAATGGAGGCGATCGGCCCGGAAAGCCTGTCTCGCCAAGGATGATATGACTCGTCACAATAGACTGCTTCGGCCCCTCGCCGATTCCCGGGGCCAGACATGGAGGATCCAGCGCGTGAACGGCATGATTCAATGTGGGCGACTGATCGGACTAGTTGCGATGACGGCAGCCGTGCTGCTGGTTCAGGCCGGCTCGACGGCCAGATCGCAGGGCTTCACCCAGCCCCCCGCCATCGTTGCCCCTGCGGATCGGCCTGTGGTCGCCGCGCCCTCCCCGGCAGCAACGCCCCCCGCGCCGGCTGCCATTCCCAACCAGCCCACCGCCCCGCCGGCCGGGATGAAGCCGGGTTCTAACGACCGCCACATCGCGGTTGCCGTCCGCCGGCAACTCGAGCGGGAGCACTTCCTGCGGAAGTCGATCGACGACGAGATGGCCCAGCGCTGGTTCGCGGCGTTTCTCGAAGCCCTCGACCCGATGAAGGTCTATTTCCTCCAGAGCGACGTCGACGGCTTCATGCAGAAGCGGGAATCGCTCGACGACCTCGTGAAGCGGGGCGACGTCACGTTTGCCTACGAGGTGCTCGACCGGTTTCTTCAGCGGGTCGACGCGCGGCTACCGCTCATCGAGCGGCTGATCCAGGCGCCACAAGACTTCACAGCTCCCGAGTCGATCGTTATCGACCGTGACGAAACAAAATGGGCGCGGAGCGAAGCCGAGGCCGAGGATGTCTGGAGGCGCCGGATCAAATATGACCTGCTCGTGCAGAAGATGGAGAAGACGCCCCTTGAGGAGGCGAAAGACAAGTTGCTCCGCCGCTACCGCAGCCTTGCCAAACGGTCGCATCAGATGACGGCCGACGAACTGCTCGAGACCTATCTCTCGTCGTTGACGAGCAGTTTCGACCCGCACACGAGCTACATGTCGCCCGGCACGCTCGAAAACTTCGAGATCGGCATGCGTCTGCAACTCGACGGCATCGGTGCCCAACTCAAGGGCGAGGACGGCTACACGACGATCGTCGAACTCACCCCCGGCGGTGCCGCCGACGGTGATGGCCGCCTGAAATCGAAGGACCGCGTTGTCGGCGTCGGGCAGGGTAACGAGGGAGAGATCGTCGATGTGGTCGATATGAATCTCAATGAGGTGGTCAAGCTGATCCGTGGCAAGCGTGGGACGGTCGTCCGCCTGAAGGTGATTCCGGTCGGCGATACCGCCCCCAAGGTCTACGACATCACCCGCGCCAAGATCGAGCTCAAGGACGCCGAAGCACGCGGCGAGGTGATCGAGCACGGCAAGAAGGCTGATGGCTCGCCCTACCGCATCGGTGTCATCAACCTGCCGAGTTTCTACATGGACATGGCTGGCGCCCAGCAGGGGCAGGCGGAGTTCAAGAGCAGCACCCGCGACTGCAAGCGGCTGCTCGACGAGTTTCGTCAAAAGGGGGTCGACTGCGTTGTGCTTGACCTGCGAAGTAACGGCGGCGGCTCGCTGCCGGAGTCGATCAAGCTCACCGGCCTGTTCATTGACAAGGGGCCGGTCGTGCAGATCAAAGACGCCGACAAGCAGGTGCGGCCGTACGACGATGTCGATCAGGGCGTGGCCTGGGACGGTCCGCTGGTGGTGCTGACGAGCAAGTTTAGCGCCAGTGCCAGCGAGATCCTCGCCGGCGCGATCCAGGATTACCACCGCGGGCTGATCGTTGGCGACAAGGCAACCCACGGCAAGGGCACGGTGCAGACGCTGCTCGACGTGGGCCGTCAGTTGTTCCCGCGGTTTGACAACGTGCCCTCGCTCGGGGCGATCAAGGTGACAATCCAGCAGTTCTACCGGCCGTCGGGCGCCAGTACGCAGCTCGAGGGCGTGAAGAGCGACGTGGAGATCCCGAGCATCACCACGCACCTGCCGATCGGCGAGTCGGACCTCGACCATGCGATCACGTTCGACAAGGTACCGCCGGCCGATTTCAAGGCGACCGGTCAGGTGACCGACGGCATAGTGGCGAAGCTTCGCGAGGAGTCGACCAAGCGGGTCGCGACCAACAAGGAGTTTGAGAAACTCTCGAACGATATCGCCCGCTACCAGAAGCGAAAGGACGAGAAGACGATCTCACTCGTCGAGACGGAGTTCGAAAGGCAATGGAACGAGGGCAAGGCGGCCGAAGACGAGGAGGAGAAGAAGCTCGAGGAGTTGGAGATGCAAAAGAAGCCCGTCGTCCGCCGCGACTTCTCCTTCGACGAGGCGATGAACATCACGATCGACTACCTCCGAGTCTTGGCCGGCGCGACGGGTCTCGCCGACACCGCGAAGGTCCAGGAAGCGACGCCGGCACGCTGAGCAGCGGTCGCCCATGTGGCCGCATGCTCCGGGAAGACCGGAGCGGGCGGGAGTGGCGGGCGTATTCCCGGCGCTCGCGCTTGGGGCTTCCTGACGGGTGCGATCCCATGCGGCGTTGCGCTGCT
>JBBDNW010000063.1:11355-26672 GCA_040877375.1 Pirellulales bacterium
CCGAATGGGGTGGCGGACGTCTTCCCCGCGCTCGCGCTTGGGGCTTCCTGACGGGTGCGATCCCATGCGGCGTTGCGCTGCTCCGGCCCCCCAAAAAGCCCGGAGCGCGAGCGATGGGAATCCGGGTGGCGACGTCGTAGGCCGCGTGGAGCCGAATGGGGTGGCGGACGTCTTCCCCGCGCTCGCGCTTGGGGCTTCCTGACGGGAGCGCAATCGCACGGCTCATGCCTGACGGGTGTGTGGGTCAGTGGGCGTTCACGAGCTCGGCGAGCGCGGCGAGCGAATCGGGATGGCTGAGCGTGGGGGCGAGGTCATCGAAGAGCCGGGACGGGTCGACGCGCTTGTCGGCGCCACGGGTTCGTGGCGCCGATGGATCCCAGCGGGGCTCAGGGCTGTCGGTGAGGGCCGCGAGGCGGCCGTACCATTCACGGCGGCGGACGGGCCTGCCATCGGAGACCACGTAGAGCGGCCGCGGTGACGCTGCGTCGGCCACGGCGCAGACTACCGCCGCCGCATCGTCGACATGGATCAGATTGAGCCACGAGTCGGGGTCGGCTGCGAGCGGTCGTCCGGCGCGAAGATCGTCGAGTCGCGGCAGGCGATCGGGGCCGTAGAGACCGGCGAACCGCAGCGTCGTGCCCGGCCCGAGGGGGTGCGCCGCGAGCAGGGCTTCCGCCTCGACGAGCACGCGGCCAGCATCACGGCTCGGATTTGGCGATGTGGCCTCGTCGACCACGCCCCCCCCCTCGTCGCCCCACACGCCGGTCGAACTTGAAAAAATGATCCGTGTCGGCGGGGAGACGGAGCCCGTCGCGGCGAGAGCTTCGAGCAATTTTTTGAGTCCCTCGACATGCACGTCTCGATGCGTCGCCCCCGCAGCCCGGTCGAAGCCCACGCTCCAAAACACGGTCGCCGGACGGCCGAGCGCGGCGAAGGCATCTCGCCAGCCCGGCTCGGCAGCCGTCACATCGATGATCGCCGGTTCGATGCCAACCGCGTGTAGCTCCGCGGCCCGCGTTGCCCGCCGCGTGACCCCGATCACCCGCGATCCGGCGGACACCCACCGCTGCGCGACGCGTTCTCCGAGATAGCCGCAGCCAACGACGAGGCGGAGAGGAGCTGAAGGATGCATGGTGCGCTGTGCCTTATCCGTCCAGGGGCCGAGGCCGCTCGCCCCGCGTTTGCGAATCGAGCCAGGATTGCAACACCACCTGCGCCGCCACGGCATCGGCCCGGGCTTTCTTGCGTCCGCGGGTAAGCCCCACGCCCGCCAGCATCCCGGCCGCCTCGCGGGAACTGTAGCGCTCGTCGTGAAAGGCGACCGGCAACGTCGTGATCCGTTCGAGCCACGCGCCAAACCTTTCGACCTCCACCGACATCGCGCTGTTGGTGCCGTCGGCGTGGACCGGGAGGCCGACCACGAAGCCCGCGAGCGTCTCCTCGGTGGCGAGGTTGCGAAAGAAACGAGCGTCGGCCTCCAGATCGCCCGTCGTCTGCCGCACGCAGAGGGGGCTGCAGATGATCCGCTCGGCGTCGCAGACCGCCACGCCGATACGGCGGCGGCCATAGTCGACTCCTGCCACACGGCCGGTGGGAAGCGTCGGGGAGGGCGTGCTGTTCATTCGCCGACCCCGGCGGCGGGCGCGAGCACGGGAGCAGGCGTGAACCGCCCTGACTTGAGGAACGATTCCGTCGCCTGCTGCACCTTCAAGTCGCGGAGCATAGCGGCGTGGTGCACCGGCAGGAGCAGGAAGTCATCGGCGCCGTCGAGTCGCGTCTCCTCGACACAGACCACCGCGTCGTCGTCACCCTCGAGGAGCGGGCTGAAGCCACTGGAGTCACCGCGGCCGCCGGCCACGATCCCAAACTCGCATGGTGGCACGGCAAGCTGCGGCGCTACCTTGTGCCAGTCGACCACGAGGTCGCGGGCGGCGCCTTCGGCCAGGCCGGCGAGGAACCGGACGCCCGCCACCTGCCGCGCGAGTTCCGAGCCCTTGTTGGGAGGCCCGAGCATCACCATCCGGTCGACCCGCTCGAGATCATCGGGGGCGGCGAGCGCCATCCAGCGGCGGACGACCAGGTTGCCCAGGCTGTGCCCTACGAAACTGATGCGGCCCGAGGCGGGCAACGCGGTGACCACGGCGTCGAGCGAGCGGCCGTGGGCTTCGATGTCGGCATTGGTGCTGGCGTAGCCGAAGAGGAGCACCGTCGCATCAAGCGACCCGCGGAGGTGCTCTGCGAGCGGACGCATCGAGGATCGCCCCTCGCCCAATCCGTGGAGAACCAAGACCGTCGGGCCGTCAACCGGCGGTACGGTGCCCTCCGCCTCGAGTCGCGCAAAGGCCGCACGGCATTCCTCAGCCGTTCCCTCGCGGACGGTGCTGTCACTGGGATCGAGAATCCGGCAGCGGCCGTCGCTGGGCCGGCGCTGGAGCCTCCAGTCGTGTCGAACGACAAGGTCGCTCCACTCGAGCGCCTCCCGCGACCGCTGCAGTTTCTGGAGCCACTCTCCATCTCGCCGCGCAACCTGGGCGGTCTCATCGGCCCGGCTCGCGCAGGCAACGATCAGGGCGAGAACCGACGCGGCGATCAGAGATATTCTTTCCATCCTCGCTTCTCAATCTCGGCCACGACCTTGCGGACGGCTTCCTCGTGGGCCCGGGTGGCGACGAGCGTGGCGTCGGGGGTATGCACCACAAGGATATCCGTGAGCCCCAACGTGACGACCAAATGGTCGTCGGCTGTATGCACGATCGTGCCGGAGGAATCGATGCCGAGGTGCCGTCCCACCGACGTATTACCCGCTTTGTCGGCTCCACGCTGCCGGGCCACGGCCGACCAGCCGCCGAGGTCGTCCCAGCCGAATGGAGCCTCAATGACGGCCACGTCCGTGGCGTGCTCGAGCACCGCGTAGTCGATGGATATGCCTTTGATGGCCGCAAACTCCTCCGCGAACACAGCCTCGTGATTGGGGGTGTCCCAGGCCGCGGCGATCCGTCGCAGGCGGGCCATGCACTCCGGCTGTCGTTCGTCGAGCGCCGTGATGATCGTGGCCGCCTTCCAGACGAAGATTCCGGCATTCCAGAGGTAGTTGCCCGCCGCGATGTATTCCGCGGCCACGCTGGCGGGCGGCTTCTCGCGGAATCGGGCGACCGCGTGGGCCTCTGACGCGGCCGGGCCGCCGGCGAGCGGCACACCCTGCTGGATATAGCCGAAGCTCTCCGCGGGATACGTGGGCCGCACGCCGAAGGTGATCAGGCGGCCCGGCGCGGCGGCCACCATCGCCGCCGCCTCTTGGATCGCGCGGCGAAACTCGGCGGCGGGGCGGATCACGTGGTCGGAGGGCATCACCGCCATCACCGCGTCGGGATCGTGCCGCGACACGAGCAGGGCGGCGAGGCCGATGCAGGGCGCGGTGTCGCGTTTGCAGGGCTCACCGACAAGGCCTGCCTCTGGCACGCCAGGCGCCTGCCGGCGGACGGCATCGAGGAGCCGGGCCGACGTCACGATCATCGTGCGTTCCGGAGGCACAAGACCGTCGAGTCGCGCGACCGTGTCTTCGAGCAGCGTCTTCTCCCCGGCGAGCGGCAGCAACTGCTTTGGCAGGCCGGCGCGGCTGGCGGGCCAGAACCGGGTTCCCGATCCACCGGCCATCACGATCGCATGCAACATCGTCAGATCACTCTCTAGAAAATGTGGCGACGGACCAGGGAGCGGGACTCGTCAGCGGCCCCGCACCCACGTCCAAAACAGAAAGCAGAGCAGGGGAAAACCCCCGAAGATGACGCCGTACGTGAAGAGCGTCGTCCAGAGACGACTCGGCCAGCGTGCCATCAACGTTTCACCGGGGAGCCTGCACGAACACGTCCACCGGAATCTCCAGCGGTTCCTCCGCCGGTTCCGTCAGTCGGCACTCGACTCGGACTCCCCACGGGAGCACCTCCGCCGCAGAGACGACTGCTTCCACTCCATCATACTCGGTGGTCACGCGGACCGACGGGGTCTCGGCGAAGGAGGGGCAGAAGCCGACGTGTGCATGGGCCGCGCGACTTCCAGCTGGCAGGGAGAGATGAAGCCGGCCGCGGAGGCAGTCGGCGCCGGAAGGCGATTCAAAGCGCTCCAGCCGCTGCAGGAGCCTGCCGGGCACGTGGTCGTCGCGCCGCACCCTCACGGCGCGGCCACGCGGCGGCCGACGTGGATGGCTCGGCGCAGCAGGATGGCGGGGCGCGGCGGCTGATGGTCGCGGCGCTGCCTTGCGGGGAATCCGCACCACCGCCACAGCCGCGGCCGTCATGACGGCGAGGATCGATGCCCAGTCGCCGGCGCGTGGCGGCAGCGCTACCGAGACGACCCCGAGAATCAGCCCGCACCGGGCCGCCACGGGGCCGAACACTCCGACACCGTGCCGGGATGACTGATCAGCGACGGATACCAGCGCGATTCCGGCCGCCGTGACAAGCCAGGCCACGGCCGATTCCGCGACACCGAAACCCCCGGAAAGACGCCGCACCGCCAGCACGGTGCCGCACGCCACCGCCGTTCCGCCGATGAGTACAGCAGCGAGCAGCGGGAGCGCGACGACCGACGGGAGTGTATCGACGGCCAGCGGGGCCCGCAGCCGCGGACCACCGCGGGGTACGTGCCGACCACCCATCGCCGGTGTCATCGCCATGGGCTGCTCAGCCTACGGCGGCGCCGGACCGGGCGGCTTCGGCCAGTTGCTTCGCCTTGTCGGTGTTCTCCCACGAGAAGCCCTCACGACCGAAGTGACCGCCGGCAGCCGTCTTGCGGTAGATGGGGCGACGCAGGTCGAGGTAGTCGATGATTCCGCGTGGCGTCAGCGGGAAGAACTCCCTGACGACCTCGCAGAGCCGCTCATCCTCGACCTTGCCTGTGCCCTCGGTGTCGACGTGCACGCTCACCGGCTCGCTGACGCCGATCGCATAGGCGAGTTGCACTTCGCAGCGGTCGGCGAGGCCGGCCGCCACGATATTCTTGGCGACATGCCGCGCCATGTAGGCGGCGCTCCGGTCGACCTTTGTGGGATCCTTACCGGAAAACGCACCACCGCCGTGGCGACCCCAGCCGCCGTAGGTGTCGACGATGATCTTCCGGCCGGTGAGGCCGCAGTCGCCGTGCGGACCGCCCACCACGAACCGGCCCGTGGGATTGATGTGATATGTGATGTCGCTCGTGTCGAGATTCTTCGGGAGGAGCGGCTTGATCACCTTCTCGATGACGAACCCACGAATCTCCTCGTTCGACACGTGGGGGGCGTGCTGCGTGGAGACCACGATCGTGTCGACCCGAACCGGCTTGTTGCCGATGTATTCGATCGTGACCTGGCTCTTCGAATCGGGCCTGAGCCAGTCGACCTCGCCCTTCTGCCGGGCCTCGGTGAGCCGGTTGAGGATCCGGTGCGAAAGCGCGATCGGCAGCGGCATCATCTCCGGGGTCTCATTGCAGGCGTAGCCGAACATCAAGCCCTGGTCGCCGGCGCCGATGTCCTTTCCCTTCGACTCGTCCTCGTTGACGCCCATGGCGATGTCGCCCGACTGCTTTCCCACGGCCACGAGCACCGAGCAGGTGTCGGCCGCGATGCCCATCTCGTCATCGGTGTAGCCGACGTCACGGATCACGTTGCGGACTACCTGCTGGTAGTCGATCGTGCCCTTGGACGTGATCTCGCCGGCGATCACGGCCAGGCCGGTCGTCACCATCGTTTCGCAGGCCACGCGGCTGCGGGGATCCTGTGCCAGGTAGGCGTCGAGCACACCGTCGGAGATCTGGTCAGCCAGCTTATCCGGATGACCCATGCTGACCGATTCGCTGGTGAACAGATACTTGCCTTGTGCCACGACAGAAGCCTCGTGCTTGAGGATGGGACGGATGGACGGGCCGGCGATCGGCCCCCAGGGACCGACATTATCGGGAACGGACCGGGATCGGCAACCCGCGGACCGTGTCATCCGATCCGTGGGCCGACTGCGGCCCCTGTCGGGGCGGGCAGCCGGCCGAGGATCAGCCGAGCCGTGGCGTTCGTGGCACCCCTCTGGGAGACGACGAGTTCCGCGGCCCGACGCCCGAGTTTGGTGGCCCACGCTGGGTCACAGAGGCAGCGGGAGACAAACGCGGCGAGCTGGGCGCCGTCGGCCACGACCACCGCCGCCCCCGTATCGAGCAGCCGCCAGACCTCGTCACGGAAGTTGCGGGTCTGGGGACCAAACGACACCGCGGCTCCATAGGCTGCGGGCTCGAGCATGTTTTGGCCCCCGCGCTTTCCGTCGAGGCTCCCGCCGACAAACGCGATCGCCGCCGTGCCCCACCACCAGCCGAGTTCGCCGGTCGTGTCGACGAGCAGCACCTGGGGCGGCGCTTCGGCCGCAGCCTCCGCCAGTGTGCTGCGCCGCTGCCATGCAAGCCCGAGTTCGTCGAGCATCCGGCCGATCTCGGCCACGCGTTCGACGTGCCGCGGCACAATCACGAGACGCAGTCGGGGATGACGCGCGCAAAGAGCAAGATAGGACTCTGCTGCGATCCGCTCTTCGGGATCCTGCGTGCTGCCGGCGAGGAATACGACGTCGGCGGCGGCGAATCCCGCCAGCCGTCGGAGGTGAGCGACCTCGGGTGCGTCGCGGTCGCCCTGCACGCCGTCGAACTTCATTGATCCGGTCACCGTGACGTCCTGCGCCCCGAGGACGGCGAAGCGGTCGGCATCGGCCTGCGATCGCGCGATCACGAGCGACACGTGCCCGAGCATGCGGCGCACGAGGGGCCGGATTCTCGCGTAGCCAGCGGCGCTCCGCGGGCTCATGCGGGCATTCGCCACGACGATCGGGATGCCCCGTCGCCGGGTGTGGGCCACCATCGTGGGCCAGAGTTCGAGTTCGCCGAGCACGAGCAGGTCGGGCCGCACCCGATCGAGCACCCGGTCGACGGCCCACGTGAAGTCGAGCGGGCAGGGAAAGGTGTGATCCTCGGGAAACCGCTTCGCCGCCACCTCGAGGCCGGTGGTCGTCGAACTCGAAACCACGCAGTCGATCAACCGTCCTTCGGCCTTCGCCAGCCGTTGGAGTTCCGCCGCGAGTGATGCGAGCAGTTGTACCTCCCCCACACTCACGCCGTGCAGCCAGATCCGCCGAGAGCCAGACGGCTTCGCCGCGACCGCGACCGCGCCGGTGAATCGGGTTCTTGGTGCCGCCACCGGCCGGCCGCCGGAGAGCTTTCGCCATGCCACCCAGGGGAGCGCCAGGATCGTCGCGAGGAGGTAGGCGGCATCGAGCAACATCGATCTTAAAAGTAAGTCGCACGTCCGAGCCTGACCAGAGCAAAAGACGTTGGCCGGCAAGGAACAAGGAACACGACGGGCCGCGCAGACCCACGGGGGCAGGCTCATGATTGATCCCACCCCTGGCGAATCAATCCGGCACTGACTTGATGCGACGCGTAGACCCCGCGCTCGCGATCGGGGCTTCCTGATCGCCTTCAAAAAGCCCCGAGCGCGAGCGATGGGAAAACGGGTGGCGACTTCAGCGGTGGTGCGTGACGGGTTGGGGTGGAGACCGGATTCCCCGCGCTCGCGCTTGGGGCTTCTTGGAGATGATCGGATGATGCTCGATCCCACGCCGCGCTGAGCTCACCCCGCCGCGACGCCGCTCGACTTGCCGCAACAGTTCTTGAACTTCTTGCCGCTGCCGCACGGGCAGGGATCGTTGCGACCCACCTTGTGTCCCAGGTTGCGGATTGGCTCGGCTGGGCTGGCCTCGCCACGCTGGTCGGGGGGCAGGCTGTCCTGCGGCCCGTCGGGCGGAGCGAGCGCGGCCGACGAGGCGTCGGCGTGGATCGCAGCCGTCTCATGCCAGGTGCTCCGCAGGGCATCCTCCTCGACCTGTTCGATGCGGTAGACGATGTCGACGACCCGCTCGTCGATACCCTTCCACATCAGGTCAAACGTCCGCATGCCTTCGCGCTTGTATTCCACCTTCGGGTCAACCTGGGCGTAGCCACGCAGGCCGACGCTGCTCCGCAGGTGGTCCATTGCGAGCAGATGGTCCTTCCAGGCGTTGTCGAGAATCTGGAGGAGCACGGCCCGCTCCATTCGCTTCATCTCGTCGCGTGGCGCGTCGCCCTTCGCGTACCGCCGCCGGCTCGCCTCGACGAGGGTGACTCGGAGCTGGTCGAGGTCGGAGGAGGCGACGGCCTCCTCGGGGAGCGCGGGGTCGAACCGCTCGCGGGCCCACTCGATCAACCCCTCGCGGTCGAGGCGGCGTGAGCCGTCGGACTGCCGGCCGCTGAAGTGGGCGAGTCCCACGAGGACCGGGTATTCGACGTCGCGGCGGTCGTAGACGTCGCGGGCAAGTCGAAATAGCTGCTTCTTAAAAGCCGTCGGCTCGAGGCCACCGCGTTCGAGCGCCGCCACGTCGTCTGCCGGAAGTTCCGTGCTGAATCGCCACGCCGTCCAGCCGCAGGCACTGCGGAGCCCGAAGTCGGGAGCAAGAAACCGGCCGCCGTCGGAAAGGTCGATGCGATGGATGGCGTCGCGGGTCTTTTCCTGGAGAACCTCGGCGACGCCGTCGCGGCCGATCCGCTTGAGGTCGCGGTCGTTCACCGAGAGCTTCCAGCGAGCGTTGGCGAACGACGCCAGTGCCGACCAGTTCCACTCGCTCTCGTCCTCACCGGCAGGGAGGTTTTCCTCGACCGCCTCGTAGATCACTCCCTCGGCATTGCGGATCGCCTCATCCACCGCCAGCCGCTCTGCCTCTTCGGACGACATGCCGCGGAAATCGGCACCGTCGAGCTCGCAACTCAGCTGGCCACCCGCCCAAGTGGCGTAGCTCTGGCAGCCGTAGTCTTTGTCGAGGAAGGTGCCGATATTTTGGTCAATCTGGCGGTCGACCATCTCCAGAATCATTTCCCGACAGTCGGCGTCGCCGTCGGTGTGGTCGAGGATCTTCTGCCGGAAGCCGTAGACCCGCTTTCGCTGCTCGTCCATCACCTCGTCGTATTCGAGCAGGTTCTTGCGGATCTCGAAGTTTCGCTCCTCGACCTTCTTCTGCGCGGCCTCGACGCGGCGGGTGACCATCCGGCTCTCGATCGCCTCGCCATCCTGCATGCCGAGCCGTGTGAGCACGTTCTTCACCCACTCGCCGGCGAAGATCCGCATCAGGTCGTCTTCGAGCGACAGGAAAAAACGGCTTGATCCCGGGTCGCCCTGGCGGCCGCAGCGGCCGCGGAGCTGGAGGTCGATGCGGCGGGCCTCGTGTCGCTCAGTGCCGATGATCTGGAGACCGCCCATCGACCGCACGGCCTCGCCCTCCGTCTTCATGTTCTCGCGGGCAGAGATCTCGGCGACGAGGGCCTCCCACTCGTGCCGGGGAACGTCGAGCCGCGTCGGGTAGGTGTCTTGAAGCTTGGCCCAGGCGAGCGTGTCGGGATTGCCGCCGAGGATGATGTCGGTGCCACGGCCGGCCATGTTGGTGGCGATCGTGACGGCTGCCATGCGGCCGGCCTGAGCCACGATCTCTGCCTCACGCTTGTGGTGTTTGGCGTTCAAGACCTGGTGCTCGACACCCCGCTTCTCCAGCAACTCCGAGAGCCGCTCGCTCTTCTCGATCGAGACGGTGCCGACCAGCACGGGCAGCCCCTGCCGTTGGATCTCCTTGATCTTCGTAGTCGGGATTCGGTCGGTCGTCCGCTCTCCCTTGGGCTCGAACTCGATCTCGTTGCCGAGGTCTTTGGTGATCCGGCCGATCTTCCAGGTGCCGTCGGTGAGCGCGACGGTGTCCCAGCGGTTGATCCGCTCCACCTCGTCGGCCACCGCGATCCACTTCTCACGCTCGGTGCGGTAGATCACGTCGGGGTGGTTGGTCCGCTTCATGCCGCGGTTGGGCGGGATGGCGATCACGTCGAGCTTGTAGATCTTCCAGAACTCGGTCGCCTCGGTCATGGCGGTGCCCGTCATGCCGCCGACCTTCCGGTAGAGCTTGAAGAAGTTCTGGAGTGTGACCGTGGCGAGGGTCTGCGACTCCTCCTTGATCCGTACCCCCTCCCTGGCCTCGACCGCCTGGTGGAGCCCGTCGGACCACTGCCGGCCAGGCATCAGGCGGCCGGTGAACTCGTCGACGATCACCACTTCGCCGTTCTGGACGACGTAGTTGACGTCGCGCTTGTAGAGGTAGTGGGCCTTGAGGGAGTTGTCGATGAGATGAGGCCATTCCATGTTGCCCGCGGTGTAGAAACTCTCGACACCGGCAAGTTTTTCCGCGAACCGCACGCCCTCCTCGGTGAGGCTGACAGTGTGCTCCTTCTCCTTGACCTCGAAGTGCTCGTCGGCCCTGAGTTGCCGTGAGATCTGGTCGGCCCGCGCATACTTCGAGACGTCATCGTGGGCTGGCCCCGAGATGATCAGCGGCGTCCGAGCCTCGTCGATGAGGATGTTGTCGACCTCGTCGACGATCGCGAAGTTGAGCGGGCCCTGGCTTTGCTGCAGGTGTTTGGGGAAGCGGTCGTCGTCTCGCGCCGCCATCCGCATGTTGTCGCGAAGGTAGTCGAAGCCGAACTCGTTGTTGGTGCCATAGGTGATGTCGCAGGCGTACGACTTCTGCCGATCTCCCGACTCCATCCCCGACTGGATCGTGCCCACGGTGAGGCCTAGGCCGATGTAGAGCGGCCCCATCCACTCCATGTCTCGGCGGGCGAGATAATCGTTGACGGTGACCACGTGCACGCCCTTGCCTTCGAGGGCGTTGAGGTAGGCGGGGAGCGTTGCGACGAGTGTCTTGCCCTCACCGGTGATCATCTCGGCGATTGCTCCGGAGTGAAGCACCATGCCGCCGATCAACTGCACGTCGTAGTGCCGCATGCCCAGAAACCGCCGGCCACCCTCGCGGCAGACGGCGAAGGTTTCGACAAGGATGTCGTCGAGTGTTTCGCCGTCGGCGAGGCGGCGGCGAAACTCTGTCGTCTGGCCACGGAGCTCCGCATCGCTCATGGCCTGATACTTGGGCTCGAGCGAGTTGATGGCATCGATCTTGGGCTCGAGCCGCCGCAGGTAGCGGGCATTTGAGGAGCCGAACAGGCCGGTCAAGAAACCCTCGAGGCGGGTGCCGGCCCCGGCGGCGCCGTTGGAGATCGCGTCCCAGAGGCGTTCGAGCTGTTCCATGGAAATGAACCGGGGGCTGAGGAGTATGGTGCGGGATTTGCGTCCGCCGGGCGGGGCCTGGGCGGCGGGCGACGGGGGCAGGCGATCCTGCGATCTCTTGATTCTCGTGGCCGGACGTCACGGGGGTCAAGGCTGTCTGGGGGCTGGTTTTGGGCGCGGCAATGGTGCGGTCGGCCGATCGACCCGATAATCCGCCGCATGCCTCCAACCAATGAACACGCGCCTGCGTTCTTGAAGCCGCCGCTCGGAGTGGGCCGCGATCTGACCGGCCGGCTGCTGTTTCTAGGCACCGGCACGAGTATCGGCGTGCCGGTGGTGGGCTGCGGCTGCGACACCTGCACGAGCGACGATCCACGCGACAGTCGCACCCGGACAAGCGTGCTGCTCGGGTTGCCCGGCGGGCACCTGCTCATCGACACCTCGCCCGACCTCCGCACGCAGCTCCTCCGCGAGCGGATCGGCAGGATTGACGCCGTGCTCTACACGCACGATCACGTCGACCACGTGTACGGTCTCGACGACGTGCGGCCGCTCTGCTTCGCGACCGGCCGGGCCATCCCGATGTATTGCGAAGAGCGGGTCGAGGCCCGGATCCGGCGGGCCTTCGACTACGCGTTCTCGGCGGCACCGCCGCCGGGCGGCGGTGTGCCGAGGATCGTGTTCGAGCGAATCTCGACCGCGCCGTTCGAACTGCTGGGAACTCGCATCGTGCCGCTGCGGCTGCGGCACGGCGTCTTCGATGTGCTCGGTTTCCGGTTCGGCAACGTCGCCTACTGCACCGACACCAACGGTATTCCCGACGAGACCTGGCCACTGCTCGAGGGCCTCGACGTGCTTGTGCTCGACTGCCTCCGGCCCTCGCGACACCCGACGCACCTATCGGTCGACGAGGCCCTTGCCGTGGCCGCCCGCTCGGCCGCGAAGAAGACCTTCCTGATCCACATGTCGCACGATGTCAGGCATGCGGTGGCATCGGCCTCACTACCGCCGGGCGTCGAGTTTGCCCACGACGGCCTCGAGATTCCTCTCACATAGACTGCATCGCAAGAGAGCGAGAGCGCATCGCGAGAGAGCGAGAGCGATGTCGTGGCAATCTGTGAAACGGAGGCTCGGGGGCGGCAAAAGTCTCGTCGCTCTATCGCCGCGGCGGCTCAGGCGCTCCTAAGAGCGTTCGCCGACCCCCTTGCCTCCATCGTCCCGATGTCACCCGGATTCCCCGCGCTCGCGCTTGGGGCTTCTTGACCGCCTTCAAAAAGCCCGGAGCGCAAGCGATGGGAAAGCGGGGGGCGACTTCGGCGGTGGTGGGTGACGGGTTGGGGTGGCGGCCGGATTCCCCGCGCTCGCGCTTGGGGCTTTCTGAAACGAAGGCACCGAAAGCCGTCAGGCAGGTGGCGGCTGGTGCGACAGGTCAGCGAGCCGGTCGAGCAGCCGGGCGGCGGCGGCCGAGTCGATCGCCTGCTCGGCCAGCGCGCGGGCGGCGGGCTTATCGGCCACCCTGCCGGCCGCCCAGAGCACGGCCGCCGCGTTGAGGACGACCACGTCGCGGCGTGGCCCCTGTGATCCGGCGAGCACATCGCGGATCGCCGCAGCGCTCTCCTCGGGGCCGGCGACGATGAGTTGGGCGATCGCGGATACGGGAAGTGTCTCGAGGCCGAAGTCCTCGGATGTCCAGCGCGATCGCGAGGTGCCGGTCGCCGTGATGTCGATCACGTCGGTCGGACCGAAGAGGCTCACTTCGTCGAAGGACTTTGAGTCGTCGGTGCCGACGTGACCGGAGACAACCAGCACCCGCTCCGCCCCGAGGAGCCGGGCGGCCTCGGCCAACGGCTCGCGGGCCGACGGCCGCCCCACCCCGATCATCTGCACGCTGGCACCGGCCGGGTTGCAGAGCGGTCCTACGAGGTTGAACACGGTTGGCCGCGCGAGCGACCGGCGGAGCGGCCCAACGCGGGCCATCGCCGGATGGTGGGTCGGCGCGAGGCAGAAGCAGAGACCAAGCTCGGCGAGACAGCGGCTGCTGGTGTCGGCATCAGCATCGATTCGCACCCCCAGTTGTTCGAGGACGTCGGCCGAACCGGTGCGACTGGAGACGGCGCGGTTGCCGTGCTTGGCCACGGGCTGCCCAGCGGCGGCGACCACAATGCCCGCCGCCGTCGAGATGTTGAACGATCCCGAGCCGTCGCCGCCGGTGCCGCACGTGTCGGCGACGGCGGCCGTGGCTGCCAGGCCGCGCCGCGGCACGGGCACCATGCGCTCCCGCAGGGCCATGGCCACGCCGGCGATCTCCGCCGCGGATTCGCCGAGGTCGGCGAGCGCCAGGAGCCAGGCACCGAACGGGGCGGGCTCGACCTCACCCGCCAGCACGGCCCCCATCAGCCGGCAGACATCCTCCCGCGTGGCATGGTGGCCCGCGCGGAGCATCGCAGTCGAAGCGGCGAGGTCGCCGATTCGCCGCTGGGCGTTAGTGTCGGTATCGCGAGCCACGAGAATGCAGCCTGGGGCGTTTCGGTGGGCCACCCCGGCCGACCATTTTCCGATAAGATTCGCAGTCAGGCCCGACGGCCAGCCGTCCCAGGGATCCTGACAGCCTACCTTACGCCCGCACCCGAGAGTGTTTCGCAGTGCCCCCCGCGCCCCGCAAGGTGATCATCGACTGCGATCCCGGCATCGACGATGCCGTGGCCCTGCTCATGGCGCTGTTCGACCCGCGGCTGGAGGTGCTGGCCGTGACGGCGGTGGGTGGCAGCATCGGGTCGGAGCAGGCGACCGCCAACGCTCAGTCGCTGGTCTCGTTTCTCGATCCGGCCCGGCTGCCGCGATTCGGCGCCGCCGCAATCGACGTCGCCCCGGCGGAGAAGCCCTATAGCATGCACGGCCCCGACGGCCTCGGTGGCGCCGAGCTGCCCCGGGTGCAGCTCCACGGTGGCCATGCGTCGGAGAAGGTGATCTGGGAGTGCCTCAAGGCCAACCCGCGGGAAATCACGATCCTCGCGCTCGGTCCCCTCACCAACATCGCCCGCGTCTTCAACCGAGATCCGTCGATCGTGGCGCTCGTCGGCGGCCTTGTGATCTCCGGCGGCACAGTCAACGCGACGGGCAACGCGAGTCCGGTGGCCGACCTCAACTTCTACTGCGATCCGCAGGCAGCCCGCCACGTGATCCGCGAGCCGGTCGCGAAGACGGTCGTGCCGCTGGAGACGTCGTCGCAGGTGCTGCTCGGTTTCGACCTGCTCGAGCAGTTGCCGCGGGAGTTTTCCCGGGCGGGCAAACTGCTGCGACAGATGCTCCCCCATGCCTTTCGTGCCCACCGGCAGATCCTGGGCAGCGAGGGCATCTGGCTCCACGACGTGGTCGCCCTGGTGGCGGCCACGAACCCGGAGCTATTCGAACGGGTGACGGTGGCCGCCGATGTGGAGACTGCCGGCGAGATCACGTCGGGCATGCTCGTTGTCGACCGTCGTCAGAACCGCTCGGCAAGGCCCAACCTCGACCTGCTCGTCGGCTGTGACGCCACCGCCGTCACCGACTGCATCCTCCGCGGCTTCGCCGCCGCCGCAGATGCCACCTGACTTTTGCCGCCCTCGAGCCGGCAAGCCGCTCCTCGCGGGTGCTATTCGAAGTCCTTGCGGCTGGCGACCTTCATCCGCAGCGTCATCCGCTCGCGTTCTCGGAAGATCACGAGTTCTACCGTGCGGTCGAGCGGCGTCATGCCGACGAGGCTCATGAGGTGGTCATCATCCTCGACAGGCTTTCCCTCGAACTCGAGGATTACATCGTTGGGGCGGATGCCGGCGAGGTCCGCGGGTGCGCCCCGGGTCACCGTCTCGACGCGGCTGCCCACGGGCCGCACCATGCCGAGGCGGTCGGCTTCCTGCTGATCAAACTTTTTGTCGAGCGCGACGCCCAGATAGGCACGGGGCACCGTGCCGAGTTCCACGAGCTGCCGGGCTACGAAGATCACCATCGGGATCGGGATTGCAAACCCGATGCCCTCGCTGCCTCCCGAGTTGCTCGCGATCGCCGTGTTGAGCCCCACGACCTCGCCCCGCAGATTGACGAGCGGCCCGCCCGAGTTGCCGGGGTTGATCGCGGCGTCGGTCTGAATGAAGTCCTGAAACTTCACGTTGCCGTCGCCGAGATCGAGGTCGCGGGGGGG
>JBBDNW010000063.1:26682-31386 GCA_040877375.1 Pirellulales bacterium
GGCCCTTGGCCGACACGATGCCGAGCGTCACGGAGTGGGAGAGGCCGAATGGGCTACCGATGGCGAGCACGGTGTCGCCGATCCGCAGGGTGTCGCCTTCGGCGAGGCGGGCGGGCTGCAGGTCATCGGCGTCAATAGCGAGCACCGCAATGTCGGTTCCCGGGTCGGACCAGAGCCGCTTGGGGCGGAGTTCGCGGCCGTCGTCGAGCCGGATCGCGATGTCCTCGAGGGCCGCGCGGTTGACCACGTGCCGGTTGGTGATCACGGCCGTCACCCCCGCGATCTGGGCGATCACGCCCGACCCGGCCTCGTCCTCGGTCGTCTTGCCGCTGCGGGGCCGGGAGAGCGGCTTGGTGGCGTCGATGTGGACAACGGCAGGGCGGAGCAGATCGGTGAGCCGCCGCAACTGCCTGCCCTGCGACTCGAGCATTTCCGCGTCGCGTGCCGCCTGCTCGTAGAGCCGCTCCCGTTCGGCCGCCGACATCCGCACCGTCCGCATCGGGTCAACGCGTTCGGAGCGTCGATCGACGGCGGGGCCGACGGGGGTCAGCGGTGGCTCGTCTGAGTGGGCACCAGCAAGGGCCAGCAGGGAGCAGACGGACAGGATGACCGGCGGGAAGCCACGATGGATCATGAAACACTCGCAGGAAGTGAGAGGCCCGTAGGCTTCAGCATATCCCGGGCGGGTTTCAGAGTTCCAGTTCGCCGCTCACCGTCTCCTCGCCAGCCTCCTGCTCGGCAAACCCGCGCTCTCCGGATCCACCAGAGCCCGACCGCTCCAACTCCCGCTGGCAGTCGATGCACATCGTGGCATAGGGCAGCGCGTGGAGGCGGGCCATTGGGATCCGGCCACCGCACACCTCGCACTGGCCGTATTTCCCGGCTTTCATTCGCTCCAATGCGTTTTCGATGCTCGCGAGTTCACGGCTCTCGACCTCCGCCAACTGCGAACTGATCTCGTCCTGCGTCGAGTCGTAGGCTGCGTCGACAACGTCGCCTGGTGACTCGCTGCGGAGTTCCTTGAGGAGCGACAGATCACCGGCCAGCGCGCTGCGGAGCGCATCGCGCCGCTTGACGAGGATCAACCGCAAGTTCAAGAGGGAGTCTTTGCGTGCCATGGGTGCCGTTCCTTACCCCTTCGGGGCAGTGAAAAACCGGCCGCTATACGAGCGGCCACAGCCAATACTACGGGGCTTGGGGAAGGATGGTTCATGGCAGTAAAATCGGCAGGACCTCTACAGGAAATGCAGTCAAACGCGGTCCTGACAGTTGGGGAAGGAAGCGTCGACTTTACGGCCGGATCGGTTTTGGGGCCGGCGCGACGGGAATCTGGACTTCCGCGTATTTCAACACGCCGGGCACGAAGGGGCTGTTGTAGGCGAGCGTCCGGGGCGGACCGGCGGCGACCCATTCTGGATGCTCAGTCAGCCATTCGCGGAGTTTTTCCACGAAGCCCGCGAAGCGATCCTCGCCGTACGACCCGCGGACGCCGAGCGAGATGACCGTGGTCTCCGGGATGTCCTCGACGACCACGCCGGGATCTGCCGGGTCGGGCCCAACGGTGCCGATCTCCGGGTCGCCGTAGAGAAACGCCATCGATTCGGCCGTGGCCTGCGTGCCGTCTTCGCCGTCCTCGTTCAGCACCATCTCGACGGGGGCGGTCATTGCGATCTCGTTCCGCTTGATGTGACGAAAGAGCTTCGTGAAGGAGCCGTCGTTTCCGCGGCTGCCCAACGTGGCCCGCGCGAGCCGGTGCGGAGGATAGGTCTTTGTGATCACCTCGCCCACGAGTCCCGGCGATGGAAAGCCCGCGGGGAGTTTTGCCTCGGCGATCATCATCGGCTTGCGCACGGCATCCTCCTCTGCGGCGGAAGTGACGAACGCCACGCCCGCGGTGAACGCCAGCGCGAGCGGGATGGCATGATGGTGGAAATACACGTCGACCTTCGGAAGTGAAGGCGAGGACATTCTAGGCTGGTGCCGAGTCCGCGAGCAGGTGCCAGACGGCGGCAACGTCGCTCCGCGTCGTCGTCGCCCCGCCGATTGCCAGCCGCAGGGCGAAGCGGCCGTTGACGCGGGCATGGCTGAGGAAACATCGGCCCGAGGCGTTGACATGATCGAGAAGCCGTCGCGAGGCGTCGTCGCCGGCCCGCAGGGCGAAGCAGACGAGCGAGAGGCTCGGTTCGACGACGACTTCAAACCGGGGGTCGGCCGCTACCCAGCCGGCAAACTCGCGGGCCCAGTCCACGTGGCTGCGGATGTGCGTCCGCAGGGCCTCGGCGCCGAGCATGCGGAGCGTCATCCAAAGCTTCAGGGCGCGAAAGCGGCGGCCAAGAGGCACCTGCCAGTCGCTGTAGTCGATCACGGCTCCACCATCGCTCGCCTCGTTCCGCAGGTAGTCGGGTTTCATCGACAGGGCCGACGCGAGCGCTGCACGGTCGGCGACCCACAGGGCGTGGCAGTCGAAGTTGACGAGCAGCCACTTGTGCGGATTGAAGCCCCAGCTGTCGGCGCGATCGGCACCGGCCACAAGTGAGGCGCGGAACTCCGGGCAGATCGCAGCGGCGCCGGCCCACGCGGCATCCACGTGGAGCCAGGCGGAGTGCCGCGACGCGATGGCGGCGATTACTGGCACGGGATCGATGCCACCTGCCGCCGTGGTACCCACGGTGGCGACGACAAAAAACGGCCTGCGTCCGGCCGCTGCATCCTGATCCATCGCGGCCGAGAGCGCGGCGGCATCCATCCGTCCCGTGTCGTCGACGGGGATCCTCCGCAGCCACGCCCGGCCGATGCCGGCGATCCCCGCCGCCTTCTCGACGCTCGAATGGGCGTCGGCGCTCGCGTAGGCGACGAGCGGCTGGTCGTCCTGGCAGAGCCCCGTGCTGTTTGTGCAAAGCGACGTGGCCCGCTCACGGGCGGCGACGATCGCGCAGAGCACGCCGCTCGAGGCCGAGTCTTGGATCACGCCCCCGCCGGCTGAGCCACTCGCAAACCGCTCGGGCAGGCCGAGCAGTACGCGCAGCCAGTCGAGCACGTGCATTTCCAGTTCTGTGCAGGCCGGTGACGTCGCCCAGAGCATCCCCTGCACGCCGAGGCCGGCTGCGAGCAACTCGCCGAGGATTGACGGGCCGCTCGCGCTGGCCGGAAAGTAGGCGAAGAACGAGGGATGCTGCCAATGCGTGAGTCCCGGCACGATGACGCGGTCGAGATCGGCGACGACGGCCGCCAGCGGCTCCGGATCCTCGGGCGCGTGGGGGGGCAGTTCAGACCGCACCCAGCCGGGGGCCACCTGCGACCGCACGGGCTGCGAGGCGAGCGACTGCCAATAGTCGGCGATCCAGTCGACCACCGCCCGGCCCTCGCGGCGGAAGCGTTCCGGGTCGAATGGCGGTCGGGCGGGGCCGCCTGACTCAAGCGGAAAATCCTTGTCGCTCATGGGTCGCCTTGCGCGGTGACGACGAGTCGGCGTGGGCCGCTCTGGTCGCGGTGTCTGGAACCATGCCATGCTAGGGGTTCCTGCTTTTGAAGCACCAGATTGTGCCGTCGTCCGACGCGATCACCACCCGGCCGTCGGCGACCACGGCCCCGGCGCCGAAGCCGCCTCCGGCATCGAACTCCCATGCCGGCGTGCCCGTCGCCGCGTCGAGGGCGGCGATCTTTCCGGCGGAGTCGGCGATGAGGGCTACGTCTCGGGCGACCGTGGCGTCCGGGCCGATGGCGGACACGACGACGGGCGACGCCTCGACACGCCCGCGCATCGGCTGTCGCCACTTCCGGTCGCCATCGGACACCGCGAACGCCTCGACCGCCTTGCCCCGAAAGCCGACGATCGCGATGTCATCCGCAATCGCGGCGCTCGAACGGTAGGACTGCCCGGCCACGGCGGGCTGCTTTCGCCAGGCGACCTCCCCCTTCGCGAAGTCGATCGCGAACAAGACGCCCCCCTCGGTGCCGAAGAAGACGCGGTCGCCTGCAACGGCGGGCGTCGTGCCGGTGGGGCCGTCGATCGGTACGGCGGCCGTTTCCGTGCCCGTGGCCGCGTCGATCACGTGGAGTTTGCCATCGCAGCCGGCGAGAAACACGCGGTCACCAGCGGCCGTGCGCGCGACTGTGGGCGAGCAGCGGATCTGGTCGGCGATGGAGTGCTTCCAGATGATTTTTCCATCGATGAGATTCAGGCAGGAGAGCGACGCGTCCTGCGAGCCGACGAGCACGCGGAAGCCGTCCGCGGTCGGCAGGATCGTCGGTCCCCCCGAGATCTCGCCCTCGGTCTCGTAGGTCCAACGGACTTCGCCCGTCGTCGCATTGAAGCCCCGGACAACGCCCGTGTCGTCGCCCACCGCGACGGTGCGGGCCGGCCCGTCGCCGGCGACCGCCGCGGCGGATGAAAAGCCGGCGTCATCCGCCTTGAACGACCACCTCGGTTCACCCGTATCGAGCGCCAGCGCATGAAACGTGCCGTCGAGGTCGCCGACATAGATCGTGCCGCCGGCGATCACTGGCACCGCCGCGAACGACGTCTTTGTAAACTCGTGCCGCCAGGCTTCGGCGAGGGGCAGGTGGAGCGTGCCGGCCGACCGACCGGTGCCGGCAAGACAGCCTCGGGCCATGGGCCACGCATCGGCGGGGGCCACGTCGGTGCGGGGTTCCTCGCCGGCCCCAAACGCACCGACTACGCCCACCAACGCCACCACGACCCAT
>JBBDNW010000064.1:0-4529 GCA_040877375.1 Pirellulales bacterium
CACCACGCTCACGGTCGCCACCCGGATTCCCATCGCTCGCGCTCCGGGCTTTTTGGAGGCTCGCTACCGCTCGATGCGGAGCGTGAGGAAGTGCGTGGCGCAGCTGATGCAGGGATCGTAGTCGCGGATCAGCCGCTCGCAGGCATGCGTGGCTGCCGCGTCGTCGAGCGCGAGCGCCGCGGGCAGCATCGCCTTGAGATCGGCCTCGATCTGCGCCTGGTTCTGTGACGTCGGCGGCACGATGATCGCGTGCGCGATCAAGCCGTCGTCGCCAATCTCGTAGCGGTGATAGAGCAACCCGCGGGGGGCCTCGGTAGCATGGCAGCCGGATCCTGGCCGAGGCTCGTAGTCGATACGGCACGGCGAGATCTCGGCCACGGCTGCTCGCGCGATCTCAAGCGCCTCCTCGCAGGCAGCTGCAAGCTCGATCGCCCGGGCCACGATGCTCTGCGCCGAGCGTCGCAGCGGAAAGTCGTGACCGCACGACTCCGCTGCCCGCCGGGCCAGGGGCGGCAGCCGATCGTGGCAGAGATTCACCCGGGCGAGCGGCCCGACGAGATACGGCCGCTCGTCGGGCACCGTCACGCTATGCAGCGCCGTGCTCCACGGCACCTGCCGCTCCGCGAAGTGCCGCTCGTAGTCGGTCACGTCGATGTCGAGGCCGCGGGACGACACGATCCGCCCTTCGTCGATCGGATATCCCGTAGCCGGCCGCAGCGACACGCAGTCGTAGTCGTGCGGCGTGCCCGGAAAGTCGAACCGGCTCACCTCGGCAATCATTTCGAGCGACGCCGCGAGCCCCCACTCGAGGTCGGGCACGAGGCCGCGGATGTCGGCCACCGCCGGACTGCGATAAAAGCCGCCGACCGTGACGTTGATCGGATGCACGGCGCGGCCCCCGATCACCTCCATGATCCGGGCACCGATGCTCTTGAGCCGCAGGCCGCGGTTGACGAGCTCGGGATGCGTCGCGGCAAGCGTGAAGCCGCTCTCAGCTCCGAGAAAATCCGGGGCATGAAGCAAGTGCACGTGGAGGGCGTGGCTCTGAATCCATTCGCCGCAGTAGAGGAGCCGGCGCAGCCGACGGATGTCGGGCGTGACGGTGATCCCCAGGGCCTTCTCCAACGCCTCGCAGGCCGTCATCTGGTAGGCCACGGGGCAGATGCCGCAGATCCGGGCCACGATGTCGGGCACCTCGCGGATCTCGCGGCCGCGGACGAGCCGCTCGAAGAACCTGGGCGGCTCGTAGATCGAAAACTCGGCGATCTCGATCACGCCGTCGATCACGCGCACGCGAAGCGACCCCTCCCCTTCGACGCGCGTGAGCGACTTCACGTCGAACCGGCGGATCACGCTCATGTCGGCTTCGCCTCCAGCCGGTCACTCTCCGCGCGAAATGCGGGAGCGTAGCCATTGAACGACCGCACGAGCCGCACCAGCGCGTCGCGGGACGTGCCGCGATCTTCATAGAAGCCGGTGAGGCTCACGAGGTTTGGCGACTCGCTCGGGCCGAAGCAGCCGAAGCACTCACGATCGTGGGCCGGGCAGATCGCGCCGCAGCCCGCTTGGGTGACCGGCCCGAGGCAGGCGATCCCCTTGGCCACGGCCACGCAGACTGTTCCACGGGCCTTGCACTCGACGCACACGCTATGCCCCGGCACGCGGGGCTTGCGGCCAAGGACCAGCGCCGTGATCAGCTCGACGAGCTGGCCGCAGTCGATCGGACAGCCGCGGAGCTCGAAGTCAACGGGCACATGGTCGGCGATCGACGTGCTCGTGGCGAGCGTGCTGATGAAGGCCGGCGTGGCATAGACACTCGATACAAACTCCTCGATCCGGCCCCAGTTGCGCAGGGCCTGGATCCCGCCGGCGGTGGCGCAGGCACCGATCGTGACCAGGAACCGGCACTGGCGACGGATCTCCCGGATCCGCTCGGCGTCGTCGGCCGTCGTGATCGAGCCCTCCACGAGCCCCACGTCGTACGGCCCGGGCACGACCCGCGACCGGGCCTCTAGAAAGTGGTCGATCTCGACCTTCTCGGCGATCTCGAGCAGTCGGCCCTCGGCCTCGAGCAGCTGCAGCTGGCAGCCGTCGCACGAGGCAAACTTGAACACGGCGAGTCGGGGCTTTGGGATCATTCGTGGGGCGGCTCTGGTCGCGATCGGCTTCGCAGGGGCGATCTCCCTGTAGTATCGCGATTCGCCCAAGCCCAGGACAGCGATGGTAGTGGCCACTCTCGGGCGGCCCCTATGGCTCAGGCCCCGGCGACCTGTATTACCGCGGCCGAGGCGACCGCGGGGGCCGGACGGCCGAGCGTTCTGGGCAGGCCTCGGCGACGAGCTTTGTCATGGTATTGGGGCAGACGCCCAACAGTTTGGCGGCCTTCGCGAAATGGCCCTGCGTGGCCTCCAACGCCTTGCGGACGGTGCGCCTGCGGAGTTCGTGGAGGTTAAAGGTCTGCGCTTCGACATCCCGATCCGGCAGGGAGCCGCTGTTGGCTTGGCCGTTATCGAGACCGTCATCCAGCTCGTTTAAGCCGTCGGGCAGCTGGCAACGCCCGGGCGGCGGGCCAAGGAGCTCGTCGAGGACGGTTTCCGTGGCATCGCCAAACACATAGAGCTTCTGGACCGTCTGGGCGAGTTGCCGAACGTTGCCAGGCCAGTCGTGTGCCATTAAGCGAGCGAGCGTGGCCGGCTCGGGCACCCACGGCGGCAGGCCGTATCGCGTGGCGTAGTGCGCCGAGAAGTGGGCGACAAACCGCGGGATGTCGTGGGGGCGGTCGCGGAGCGGCGGAACGACGAGATGGACAGTGTTGAGTCGATACAGCAGATCTTCGCGGAAAGCTCCCTCCGCAACGGCGGCCGCGAGATTTCGATTGGTGGCGGCGATCACCATCACGTCGATCGGCTCGCTCTCGGGGGAGCCGACGGGCGTGACCTCGCGGCGTTCGAGCACTCCGAGCAGCTTGGGCTGCAGATCGGCCGGCATGTCGCCAATCTCGTCGAGAAAGATTACGCCGCCATCGGCTGAGCGGAAGGCCCCGCGGGCGGCACCGCTCGCGCCGGTAAACGAGCCCTTCTCATGGCCAAACAACTGGCTTTCGGCGATCGCCGCCGGGATACCGACGCAGTTGATCGAGATGAAGGGTTTGTGTCGCCGCGGTCCGGCGGCATGAATCGCCCTCGCGACCTCCTCCTTGCCGCAGCCCGTCTCGCCGGTGATGAGCGTCGTGCACTCAAAGTCGGCCACCCGCCGGATGGCCGACTCGAGCCGCTGAATCGATGCCGCTTCGCCAGCCACCCGACCCCAGCGGGCCGGACTCGGAAACGGCGAAATCGGCGCCGCGCTCCCGGTGAGCTCCACGGGCGTGGCGATAAGTTCGGGCCTATGCACGGTCGATGCCCTGTGTGGGCCTATGCCTGACCGCGGCCAGCCGAACGGTGACCGACGGCCGCATCTGCTCACAGGAATCACGTCTTACTGGCACTCCAAAGAAATGCGAGCCCGCAATCGCAGAATTTTGGATGACGTCGCATTTCCGGCGATACGGCCCGAACTCCGCCTGATCTCCCGCCAGCTGAGGGCGATGCAGGCTCGCCTTAATGTCCAGTTATTCGCCGCGTAGGCAAGTTCAAATTTCCGACATCCGGCCTTGCGGCACGCCACTTGCTCTGTCGAGAGGGGCTGGGTTGGTCAGGCGGCTGTCTCCTGCATCGGCTCTTAACCGTTCCCCCTCTCTTCAGGTACTTAGTCATGAGACCGTTTTTCCGAACCGTGGCGGCACTCGGTCTGGCCGCGTTCGTGGCGTCGTCGGCTTCGGCTGAGACGGTGCTTACGCAGTGGAACTACAACGCCCTCACGGGGCCGCTCACGCCGGTTGTCGGCACAGGTACCTCCGGCGGCTACGGTCAGGGCGCTCCGTCGTCCCCCCTTTCGAGCATCGTCTATCAAGGCACTCTGGTTGATTCCGGAACCGTCATCAGCGGCACGACCTTCAACCGTGCCCTCTCGGTCAATCCGCCGCTCATCTCGACGGCAAACAACAGCACCGGCTTATGGTTTTCAGCCCCGACGACGGGTATGAGCCCGGGCGAGGCGGTGAAGCTTTCGTGGAGCCAAACCGTCGGCTATCGTTCGAGCCGCTACTGGCAGTTGCTCGTCTCGACGACCGGCGGCACGACCGGCTTCTCGGTTCCCAGCGGTGCCACTGGGTCGTCGATCAGCCAGTTCGTCAGCGGCTACAACACCGGGTCATCGTCGATCAGCGGAACGGCCGCGGTGAGTGTCAACTCAACGGGTCTCGTCGACTTCCGCACGATCGGCAGCGGCACCACGGGTAACTTTTTGAGCCCGGCCGTGACGACCACGGGAACCTTTTTTACGGCCCCGCTTGCCGCGGGCTTCGTGGACAATATCAGCATCACGCTGCCAACCGGCCAGGGCTTTGAAAACAACGCCAACTTCGCATTCGCCATCGTCGGGGCCTTCGACCCCTCGCTGTCGGCCGTGTCGGGCACGACGGGCTATGT
>JBBDNW010000064.1:4629-5894 GCA_040877375.1 Pirellulales bacterium
GTGCCGAGGTGATCTTTAACTGGGCGACCGTCGGCAACCCGGGCAACGCCCCCGACACGCTGACCATGAACAAACCCAACGGCGTTAACCCCGGCGACGGCACGACCGGCTACGGCTCCGTTGGCTACACCTACGCGATTGCCACGCGGGATGTCACGAATGCCCAATACGTGGAGTTTCTCAACAAGGTCGATCCGAGCGGCACGAGCACCACGCTCTATATCGCGAACATGTCGGATGTCGTAACTAGTGGGCAGAGTTTTCCGGCGTTTTCCGGCGGGATCAACAAAACCCCCGCCGCCGCTGTGGGCAGCCGCTACAGCGTGAAGTCGGGGCAGGACAACCTTCCAGTTGTGCAAATCAACTGGTCGCGGGCGGCCCGGTTCGTGAACTGGCTGGCCAATGGCCAAGGCTCGGGGGGCACCGAGAGCGGCGTATACGACATGTCGGCGGTCGGGTTTTTTACGACGCCGCCGCCGCGAGCTCCTGGGGCACAGGTGTTCCTGCCCAGCGAAAATGAATGGTACAAGGCCGCCTACTACGACCCGTCGCTGAACAGTGGCGCCGGTGGCTATTGGCAGTATGGCACGCGGAGCGACACGGCACCGGCGAGCGTCGCGCCGCCGGGAACCTCAAACTCTGCAAACCTCGGCGCTGGTACCTCGGGCGGTTCGGGGGGAGCGAGCGCCCTCACGTATGCCACGACGGGCGCCACATTCAACAAGGATTTGATCTATCTCACAGACGTCGGAGCCTACACGGCAGCCACGAGCTACTACGGGCTCTCTGACCTCGACGGCCTGATCTACAACTGGACCGAGGCATCGAGGGAGAACCTCGGCGTTCCTGGCCAGATGCTGCCCATCTACCGCGGCGGCGCGTGGGCCTTCAACGAGTTGAACTCCGGCGCAGCCTTTCGGAATACCGGGAACGGCATTGGCGTCAATACCGGCCAATACCAGTACTGGGGTATGCGCGTCGCGGTAGCCGTTCCCGAGCCGAGCGCGTATGCGCTGGCAGGCACTGGGGTGATTTGCGGCTGCTGGCTGGCCTGGCGCCGGCGGTTCAACCCCTGACCCGTTTCCCTATCGCAAGGATCTTCCGAGTACCATTGATCGCCACTGCCCCCACCCGCCGCTTCGTGCCGCACCGCGGCTTTACGCTCGTCGAACTCTTGGTGGTGATCGCGATCATCGCGACGCTCATCGGGCTGCTTCTGCCCGCAGTGCAGAGCGCCCGCGAAGCAGCGCGGCGAAGCTCATGCA
>JBBDNW010000065.1:0-14322 GCA_040877375.1 Pirellulales bacterium
GGATCAGGTGTGGGATCAGGTGTGGGATCAGGTGTGGGATCAGGTGTGGGATCAGACTTGGGCGCGGGCTTTATGGTGGCGACCTTGGGAGGGTCGCGGCGAACCAGTTGCGGCCAGAACGTATAGGCACCGCCGGCGACAGACAGTGCCACGATGATCGACAACGCCGCGAACACGCCCCCGGAGCCCGACCTTCGCCGCCGCCGGGCGGGCCGTAGCACCAGTGGCGGGGTGTGGGAATCGTCTCCAGAGGCCTCGGTCGCGAAACCGAAACGCGGCGGCGATTCCGGAACGGGCGGTGGCAGGAGCGGTGGAGGAGACACTGGTCGGATAGTTTGCGATTGGGGCGGCGGGGGCGGGGAAAACCCGGTTTGTCCAGGCCGCCGGGCGTTGTCTGCAGCGCCTCTCAGATTCTTCAAGAGTGCATCCCTGCTCTCGGCCACGCGGGCGACGATGGCAGCGTGGGCCCTGTCGAAGGGACCAGGGTCGATGGCCCGCAATGCCGAAAGTCGAGCGTCAGCGGCCCGCACGATCGTGAGAGCATCGGACTCGTCGACGCCGAGACCGAGCACCGTGTGCGGGGACGCCAGATCGATGGCGTCGATACCGAGCCACTCACGGCAAGGGTCGAAGGGCATGGAAGCGTGGGGTCGGGAGGGTGTGCGTCAGGGGCCCGGGGCCGGGCGTTTGATGTCTGAAAGAGTAACCGAATGCTCGTCCGACAGTCGCCAGATGGTCATCTCGGCGACCGTATGCTGGTGTTTTCGGGCCGTCTCGCGGATCACGAACGGCAGATCCTGACGGTGCACGAGCGTGAAGCGTCTGCCCAGGCAACGCGACAGCCCATCGAATGTCGAGAGCGGCTCGCCATGGTCCCGACGGCCGCCGAGCCACTTCGACTTCTGCGTGTATTCCTCCAGCCATGTGTAGGGAGACGTGATCACGAGGAGCCCGCCGGGCCTGACCCGTGACGCGATCTCGTCGAGAAACAGCGACGGATCGTAGAGCCGATCGATCAGGTTGCCGGCGAAGACGAGGTCGTAGTCGGCGTAGATCGCTTTGAGGTTGCAGGCGTCGCCCTGCATGAACAGCACTCGCTCCCCAACGTCGGCCAGGCCGAGTGCGTCGAGCGATACAACGCGGCCGGCGGTGAGGTCGCCCTCCGTCGGCACCTCGTAGAGCACCTCGTTGCCCTGCTGAAGCCGCACGCCCGCCTGAATGAATCGTGCGGAAAAGTCGATGGCGTCGACGTGCTGGAAGAAACGTGCAAACTCGAAGGCCGACCGGCCCACGGAACAGCCGATGTCGAGGCATCGTTCGCGACGATCGGCGGCCACGTGCGGCATGGTCGCTGCGACGCAGGCCTTGGGAAAGTTGGGCACGCCGAGAACCGTGGCCGCTCCGCCGGAAGCGGCGTCAAACCCGCCGGAAGCGGCGTCAAACCCGCCGGAAGCGGCGTCAAAATAGTGGAAGTCGAGATATTGCGCGACGAGTTGGTCGGTCTCGTACAGCCGTGAGCCGGCGGTTGCCGCCTCGTTGCCTGGCTCCTCGACGATCGTGCGAAAACCAGCGTGCTGGAAGAAATGGCGTCGGAAGGCATAGCGGGCGCTAGCGATCGCCTCGTTGCCCGTCGAGATCCACGAACCACCCTTGATGAGGTTGTGCCGGCCGTCAAATGTCGGCACTGAAAAGTCGTCGTACAGCGGATGCACCTCGAAGCCCTTGAAGGGCATGATCGGCGTGCGAGTCCACTGCCACACGTTTCCGACGATGTCGCAGAAGTCGCCCTGCGGGCAGGCATCGACCGGGCAGCTCGAGGCGAAGTGCTCCAGATTGATGTTGCCTGGCGCCCTGGTCCATGAGGGCTGGTCGCCGGGGACGCTATCACGGAGCACCTGCCAGTGCGCCTCCGTGGGCAGGAGGACGTTTTCGCCCGTCTTCGCGGCCAGCCACGAGCAATAGGCCTGGGCCTCGAGACAGTTCACCTCGACGGGCCAGTTCATCGGGAGCGGGATCTCCTCGAGCAGATTCCGCTGGAGGTAGGCGTCGCCCTGCTTCTTCCAGAATCTTGGATGCTCGGCCCGGGTGTAGTGCAGCCAGCCGCGGCCCTCCTCGGTCCACCACGCGGTGTCGCGATAGCCGCCGTCGGCCACGAACTCGAGAAACTCCGCGTTGGACACGAGCCGCTTCCCAGCGCGGAAGGCGGGCAGGTCGACCATGTCACTGCCGTACTCGTTATCCCAGCCGTAGGTGCGGTCGTCATCCCGCTTGCCAAGCCGGACGTGTGCTGCACCGACCGGCAGCCATTCGTTGGCCGCCGCAGCCCCGACCGCTGGGCATGCTCCCCAGAGTCGCCGCTCGTCCGCCGAGAGCTCGTCGCCGTGCCGTAACTCATCGAGCGGCATCTGCCGCATGATCACGCTCGACGTCTCGAGGTGGATCCGCTCGTGCTCGATGCCCATCAGGATCAGCCAGGCTGGCGAGTTCCAACGGATCGGCAGTTCCAGCGGCATCGTCTGAATGAACGCATCGACCAGCTTCCTCATTGCGGCACGATAGCGATGGACGGCGGCCAGCGCTGGCCAATCGTAGTGGGCCGTGTTGAGGTCGTCCCATGACATCTCGTCAACGCCCACGGCCATCATCGCTTCGAGGCTGGGGTCGAGACGCTCCGACACGAAGCGGCCGGCAGTCAACTTGTTGAGGTAGAAGACGGCCGGATGGGCGAAGTAGAAAATCAGTGGATGCCGGAGCGGCTCGTGCCGCTCGTACAGCGACGCATCATCGCGGACGAGCGCGAAGAGCCGGTCGTAGAGTTCACACGTCTGGTGAAAGTAATGGCGGATCTCGGCCCGTTTCGCCGCCACTGGATCGGTGGCCGCCGGATCGGCGTCAAGCATGACGGTTCGGGTCGGGACAACCGGAGTTGAGAGGGCAGCAAATACCCCAGATGCCGAGGCCGACGCCTCGGTGAAAGAACCGGCGGACGGGTTCATGGATGCCCTCTGGATATGGTCTTACGACTCACGAAGTCTAGCACCGCTCACGAGGCCGGCCAGCAGCGGTTCGGGGATGGCAGCAGTCGCGCCGAGAAGTGATCCCACGACGGCTCCGCGGTGGCAGTTGTCGCCTCCGCACCTCGCGTTGGCGAAGACGCCGCCCGCGAAATCGCCGGCATGCCGGTAGGCCAGCGCGAGCGCCGCCGGAAACGCGTCGTCGATATAGCAGGCCGAACTGAGCGTGCCGCCCACGAGTTGGCGGTCGGAGAGGGCCGCCCAGTCGCGGAGTTTCGCCGCGGAGATCCAATCGCGGCCATGCTGCAGGATGGCCGCGCGGAGCATGGCAGCCGCCTCGTCGCCCGACGGTGTCGGCGCTTCTGGCAGCGGGATCACGTCGATGAGCATCCGCACGAGCGCATCGGCCGCCGCTAAGACGTCGTCGTCTTTGTGGGTGAGATTCACGTGGAGACGGACGATCCGGCGCAGGTCGGGATGTCGCGGCCCCAGAGCCGCCACCAGCGCGGGCACCGGCACGAGGCCGCCGATGTGCACGTCGCGGACACCACAGTTGATGGGCTTGCGGCCTGCCGCGAGGTTGGTGAAGAAATGGCGGTGATATTCCTCGACGTAGGTGTCACGGTGGCGGCCTGGCTCCAGCATGAACGCCACATACCGCTCCAGCCAGCGCTCGGGATCGTAGTCGCGATCGCGGCGGACGAGGTCGTGGAGTTCGACCGCCAGTTGGAAGTTGACGGTGTTTTCACCGGCGGCGAGAAGCTGGTGGTAATGAACGCCGCGTTTGCCCCAGGAGGCCGCCTGCTCGCGGAGGATGTCGAACTTTGCCGAGGGGGGCGTCCACTGCGACCGCCAGAGAATGCTGTCAGGATGCGGGTTTCTCGGGGCGAGATAGCCCTCGATGGTGCCGTAGTCGCGCTCGAGCGCTCGCTGGTCGTAATACCAGTGGACGGGCATCGCCACTGCGTCGGCGACCAGTGCACCGAGAAAGGCCGAACGGGCGGCATCGACGGGCGGTTCGTGGATTGATGTCATGCGTGGAGTGTCCTGTCGAGAAACAGACGAATCCTCGGATTCGTACAGCGGTCCAAGAAGTCAGCGGCCGGGGCGTGGGTTCCGACCTTGCCGTCGACGATGAAGGCGATCTCGTCGGCGACTTTTCGCGCGAATCCCATCTCGTGTGTCACAAGCACAAACTGGGTGCCCAGCGCCTTCAGTTCCCCGATCATCTCCAGCACTTCGCCGGTCATCTCCGGGTCGAGCGCCGATGTCGGTTCGTCGAGGAACAGCCGGCTCGGCTGCACGACAAGGGCGCGGAGGATCGCGATTCGCTGCTTTTGGCCGCCGGAGAGTTCGGCCGGTCGCTTGTGGGCGTGGGCGGTGAGGCCGAATCGTTCGAGTGGCTCGCGGACCCGCTCGAGGGCCTCTGGCTCGGTGAGCCCGTGGACGTGCACCAGCGGCAGCAAAAGGTTTTGCATTGCGGTCAGGTGCGGAAAGAGGTTATAGGCCTGAAACACCGTCGCGACCGTCCGCCGATACCCCTGGAGGGCCCTCTCATCACGCGGCAGTGGCACGCCGTCGAAGGCCACCGTGCCCGACGTCGGCACATCGAGCCCCGCGAGGATTCGCAGCAGTGTCGACTTGCCGCCGCCGGAGGGGCCCACGAGCACGAGGGCCTGGATGTCACCGGTCGTGAGATTCAGGCCGTCGAGGACGGTGGCTGGCGGCCGCCTCCCGTCCGGATCGGTGAACCGCTGTACGAGGCCGTTGATCGCCAGATTCATGCGGCCTCGTAGCGAAAGCGGCGCTCGAGCCAGCGAGAGAGGCCCGAAAGCGGCAGCGTCAGGGCGAGGTAGCCGACCGCAAGCGGCAGATAGCTTTCGAGCGTCGAGTACGTGGCGGAGTTGACGTTGCGGGCGTTGAATGTGAACTCGGCAATCGAGATCACGGACAACAGCGACGAATCCTTGACGAGCGACACGAGTTGCCCTGCCACCGCGGGCAGCACGATCCGCACCGCCTGCGGCAGGACCACGAGTTGGAGCGACTGCCAGGGAGTGAGCCCGATGGCGCGGGCGCTGTCGAGTTGCGTTCGCGGAATCGCATCGAGCCCGCCGCGAAAAATCTCAGCCATGTAGGCCCCGCTGAAGAGCGAAAGCACGAGCACGCCGATGAGATAGCGTTGATCGGTGCCCATCCGGAGGGCCGCCGCGATCACGTACCAGCCGATCAGCAACTGAACGAGCAGGGGCGTACCGCGGATCAGCTCCACATACACGCGAGCGGCCGCCTGGGCGAGGGTGAACCGCGATCGCAGCATGACGGCCGCGATGATCCCGAACAGGCTGCTGGTGAGAAGGGACGCCACGCTGAGGGCGACCGTCATCCACCAGCCCCGCCAGAAGACACTACGGTATTCCCAGACCACGCCCCAGTTCCAGTTCATATCGAGGCTGGCAAACGCCCAAGCGCCGCCGGCGGCAAGCAGGGTGAGGACGAGCGTATAAGCGAACCAGCGAGGCATGTGGGAAGTGTAGCGTCCCGCGTGGTGGTGGTGTGGGGCGGGATGGAGTGGGGGGCGTATTCCCCGCGCTCGCGCTTGGGGCTTCCTTGCGGGCCAAGAAGCCCGGAGCGCGAGCGATGGGAATACGGGCGGCGAGCGTGCGGAGAGTAGCGGTCGCTCTAAAAATAAAAGGGGATGCCGTGCTCTTTGAAATACGCTTTCTGCTCAGCGAGGAACTCGTCGCCGAGCCTCTCGAAGCCCCCCTGCTCGCGGAACATCCGTAGAAACTCGTTCACCTGCCGTCGCAAATCATCGTTGCCCTGCCGGAGACCCACGGCCCATGCCTCCTCGCGGAACGGAGCGAGCGCCGCCCGGGTCTTGGTCGGTTGCCGGGTGTGGTTCTTGTAGACCGACATCGAGTCGTAGATGAAGGCATCGGCACGGCCCTGGAGTACCTCGAGCACGGCCGCCGCCTCGCTGTCGAGCACCAGCAGCCTGGCCTTCGTGAGCGACGTTGCCGCCCACTGCTGGCCGGTCGTGCCTTGCTTCACGGCCACGAAACGGCCTGCGACGTCGAGGTCGGCTGCCGACTGCACGGGCGAGTCCACGGCGATCAGGAGCGCGAGGCCGGTCTTGAGATACGGCTCCGAGAAGGCGATCGATTTCTCCCGTTCCGGAGTCGCGGTCATCGATGAGATCACGCAGTCAATCGTCCGCGACTTCAGCGCGGGGATCAGCCCATCGAAGGCGATGTTTTCGATCACGACCTGACGGCCGAGGTGGGCGGCGAGTGCCTCGGCGAGTTTCACGCTAATGCCGGCCGGCCGGCCCTGCGGATCGGTCATCTCGAAGGGCGGATAGGAGAGTTCCATGCCCACGCGGAGTGGATTGGCAGCTTGGGTCGTTGCCGGCATCCCGGCCGCGACCACGAAGGCCGCCGCGGCGATTTTGCCAATGAGTCGAGTGGGCAGCATGCAACGATCTCCGGTGCCTGGAAAGTAACCTGACCGCTCCTCACCGTTCAACGGTGACACGCGTCGTGGGCGCTTGCACGTGACGCTGGACCACGGTTGTACGATGTTTCGGACGTTTCGCGGACCGCCCCCGCACGTGAGGTGACAACGCATGCCAGATCGCCGCCGATTCATCGTCGCCGCGATCCTCGTGGCCGCATGTACGGGCTCAGCAGCAGCGGCCGATCGCGAGGTGCGGTGCGTGGTTGTCGAGGTATTTGTGCGCGGCCGCGACGAGGGCGATTCGCGGATCCTCGCGGAACTGGAGCGGTTTGCAGCAGGCCGCACGGGCGTGAGCTTGATGCCACGGTTCGTCGACGCGTCGCTCGAAGACAGGGAGAAGTTTGACGCCCTCGCCGCAGAGCGGGGCTTCGATCCCGCAGACCTGCCAGTCGTGCAGGCGTGCAACGCCACGATTCGGGGGGCCAGGGAGCCCGGTGTCGCGGTTGCACGGCTGCGAGCAGCGCTCCACATCGAGGTCTACGTGCGACAGGGTTGCGGCCGCTGTGCCGCCGCCAAGGCATGGCTGCCGACACTGCAGGCGAGGTATCCGGGGCTGGAGATCGCGACCTGCGACATCGCAGCCGATCGCAACGGACGTGAGGCCCTCGCCGAACTCGTCCGCGTGCATCGCACCGCCGCGGCGACCGTTCCCGTGTTTCATCTGTGCGATCGGCTCGTCGTTGGATTCGAACGGCCCGAGACCTCGGGCCAGCGGGTCGAGCAGCTGCTCTTACCGTGGACGCGGCAGTGCCGTGTGCCGATCGGCGTGGAGGCCGAGCCCGACGCGGCCACCGTGCCGGACGAATCCATCGATCTGCCGTGGCTGGGCCGCGTCGATCCCGAGCGTCTGGGGATGCCGCTGTTCACACTCGCAATCGGACTCGTCGACGGCTTCAACCCGTGTGCGATGTGGGTGCTGCTCCTGCTGCTCTCGATTCTCGTGAACCTCAAAAGCCGCTGGCGAATCCTCGCCGTGGCCGGCACCTTCGTGCTGGTGAGTGGAGCCGCCTATTTCGCCTTCATGGCCGCGTGGCTCAACGTCTTCGAATGGGTGGGGATGCTGCGGCCGGTGCAGGTGGTGCTCGGCATGGTGGCCGTCGCAATTGGGATGGTGCACGTGAAGGATTGGTTCGCCCCGGGAAACGGTCTGTCGCTTTCGATCCCTGAGTCGGCAAAGCCCGGCATCTACGCCCGCATGCGAGCGATCGTGAATGCCGAAAACCTGGCCGCCGCCGTGGCCGGGGCCTTCGTGCTCGCTGTGCTCGTCAACGTCGTCGAACTGCTCTGCACCGCCGGCCTGCCGGCGCTCTACACCAACATTCTCTCCCAGCGGGGCTACTCGACGGCGGTCCGCTACGGCTATCTGGGGCTGTACATCGTCGCCTACATGTTCGACGACTCATTGATGGTGGCTGGCGTCGTCGCGACCCTCTCCCGATGCAAGCTCCAGGAAGCCGGCGGCCGCTGGCTGAAGCTCGTGAGCGGCCTCGTGATCCTGGCGCTGGGAGTCACGATGCTGTTGCGACCCGAGTGGCTCGAGGGCTGACGGCGGGCCGCCCCACTTCCGCGGCCTCAGGTGCGGCGGCTTGGGCCGAGGCCGAGTTGGGTCCGCCGTTCCTCAACGGCCCGGCGGTATTCCGCCTTCTGCGCCCGGCGCTCGGGTGTGGTTCGGTCGATTCGCCGTTTACCCCACTGGTTGCGGCTCTCTTCGGTACCGCCTCCGCGTCTACCGGACGGAGTTCCTGACGGCCGAGGCCCGCCTTCCTGTCCGCTGGAGTTCGCATTGCCGACCGCGCTCTCGCGCCGTTGCTGATCGCGACGGGCCCGGTCCGCCTCCCAGGCCTTGCGGCGGTCGTCGTCGGCCTTGATTCGGCGGTCGAGTTCGGCCTGACGGCGTTCCGTCGGGAGGGCGAAGTACGAGTCCATCTCGGCCTGATCCCGGGCCACGAAGAATCGGCCGATCTCGCGGCCCGCCTGCTCCCGGTACTGCCGCGGTATCGCCCGCATTTTGTCCATCATGTCCTGATAGCCGACGACCTGGTCGGGAGGCGTGCCCGTGCGGGCCGCCGTCGCGAGTTGCACGACCTGCTCGTCGACAAGCCGTCGGATGGCGGCCAACTCATGCGGCGTCGAGAAGAATCCGAGGAACCACAGCACGAACAGGGCCAGCAGCGACAGGAGCACGAGGGCCGCGAGGGACCGCTTCCAGAAGCGTCCGCCGGCTCCATTGCCGTTTCGCTCCGCAGCCAGGGCCGCCACCGCCCGCCGCCTGTCTGAAATCGCCGCCGTCGCCATGTCGACCTCGTGGGGAAAAGTCCCAGGATACCCTCCGCGCGGACCGCGGCCATGACAAGTTGAACGGGAGGGCGGCGGGAAGGTTTCACGGTGCCGCTCGCTGTCCGGAGGCAAAGCCATCCATGGCAATCTTGCTAGTTGCCCGGCAGGTGAATCGGCGTCTTGCGTGGGGAGGGGTTGCCCGTGCCCTCTCGCTGGACGTTCGCGGCGGGCATCCGGCCCGCCGCTCGCTGCGGTGGAAGCGGCGCTTCGCAATCCTTGCTGCGCTTGCTTCCACAGCCCGCTCGAGGGCACGGGCAACCCCTCCCGAGAGAGCGTCGAGGAAGGTCGCGGGTGTGTTGAGGCTGGCGAGGCCGATGAGCTCGTGCCAAAAACCGTCGCGTCCTGCTCGAGCAGACGTGTTTTACAGTCTGCTACAGCCCTCGGAAGGCAGCGTCGAGCACGTCGAGCATGAAGTCGGCGTCGGCCTCGGTCAGGCACATCGGGGGCTTGATCCGCAAGACATTGCCGTGGAGCCCCCCCTTGCCGATCAGGAGCCCCAATTCGCGGCAGGCCTCGAAAACCCGCATGCAGGCCTCCTTGGCCGGCTCCTTGGTGCCGCGATCCTTGACCAGTTCGATGCCAAGCATCAGGCCGAGGCCCCGGACGTCGCCGATCACGTCGTGCTTCTGTGCCAGGACCTCGAAGCCCGCCTTCAGTTTCCCGCCAATCCGGTCCGCGTTGGCCTGGATGCCGTCCTCGTCGATCACCTGGAGCACCGCGCGGCCCTGCGTGCAGGTGACGGGATTGCCGCCGAAGGTGTTGAAGTGGATCCGCGATGTGAGCGCCTGTGCGATCTCAGGCGTGGTCACGACGGCGGCGAGCGCCGCCCCGTTGCCGATCCCCTTGGCCATTGTGACGATGTCCGGGATCACCCCCTGCGTCTCGAAGCCCCAGAAATGGGAGCCGGTCCGCGCGAAGCCCGACTGCACCTCGTCGGCGATGCAGAGGCCGCCGGCGGCGCGGACATGCGCATACGCCGCCTTTAAATAGCCGTCGGGAAACACAACGGCGCCCCCCACGCCCTGGATACTCTCGGCGATGAAGGCCGCCACCTTGCCCGGCGTGCCAAACTCGATCAGGTTTTTCACGTCGGCGGCATATTTCACGCCCGCCTGCGGATCGTCGTAGCCGTAAGGCCCGCGGAGCCGGTCGGGGAAGATCGCATGGTGCACGCCAAAGCTGTGCGGCACGTTGAACTTCCACGTGTGGTGGCTCGTGAGCCCCATTGTCTGCATGCTGCCGCCGTGGTAGCCATTTCGTAGGGCCAGTACGTCGAAGTTGCCTGTGAAGGCCCGCGCCATCAGGATCGCGAGATCATTGGCCTCCGAGCCCGAGTTGACGAAGTAGCAGACCTTGAGATCACCGGGCATCCGCGCGGCGAGATCCCGGGCGTATTCAGCGATGCAGGGGTTGAGGTAGATCGTAGTGGTGTGCTGGAGGATCGCGTTTTGCCGGTTGACGGCGGCGATGATCTTTGGATGGCAATGGCCCACGCTCACCGTCACGATCCCGCCGAAGCCGTCGAGGTAGCGGCGGCCGGTTTCGTCATAGAGGTATTGCATGTGCCCCTCGACGATCATCAGGGGCTTCGAGTAGTAGGTGAAGATCGTCGGACTGACGAACTGCTTGCGGAGCGCGAGCACCTCGTCTTTCGACGGGCCCGCGTATGGCCGGGGCCGGTGGCCGCAGGGCGGAAGCGTAGGAATGGCGGGGGCGGCGGTGGCCATGACAGAAGCCCTCTCTAGCGGTGGGGAAACAGCGGCCGAAGCACGGAGTAGAGCATGAAGCCCAGCCCGAAGCCGGCGGGATAGGACGGTCAACGGCACTTTCGCAAGCGTCTTTCGGTCGGTGAACGGCCGCTGAGCGAGGGTGTGCCGTGACGCCTGAAAGACGTCCCGGTCGTCATGGACCTGCACGAACTCACCCCAGGCTGTGGGCGGCCCGCGGGCCGGTGAAACCGGCGGCGGTTCTGCTTTACGCTGGCGAAGCCATCCTGGCCTTCGCCCGCTTGCGACCCGCCGGTTCAAAGTGAGCCGGCTCCTGCCGGCAGTCGTTTCGTTCATCGGACAAGGGTTCGGAGATAAACGCGATCAGCCGGATGTCGCCGCCGCGGATGATTCAGCGCGAAGACGCCTGGCTTGTTTGACGGTGGCAGGGCCATCCATGGCCCCTGCCACCTGCGGCGGTCGGAGTGAAAGCCAAGGTTTGGCTCGACCGCCACGCCAGCCTCCGGCTGGCCGATGCCGGTGCTTCCGAGGCGGTGGGATGACATCCGCGAGCCGACGATCGTGGTCTGCGATCGTGCCCACAACGCCGTGCAGCTCTTCTCGCTCGACGGTGTCTAGAAGGAGGCGCTCACCGGCTTCGGCCTGCCAGCCAACATCGACACCTGGAAGAACCTGCTGATGGTGCCGGAGCTGAAAGCCTGTGTGACCTTGCTCAACGAGAACAACACGGTGGTGGCGCAGTTGGGGCGGGCCGTCGAGCGGTTCGACGGCCAGTTCGTGCATCCGCACGATGCCTGCTTTACGCCCACGGGCGACATCTTCGTGGCCGAGTGGGTCTCGCAGCGGGCATGTGGCGTTTGGGCAGAGCAGTCTTTATGGCCACAAGCAGGAATCCCGCGCAGAGTCCGACGGCCGCGTCGGCCGCGAGCGAGAGCACAGGCAGCCAGTCGGCGTTGGCCAGGTCGTGGAGGGCGGAGTGCACCGCCGGCAGGGCGTGGGCGATGATCCCACCACCGACGAGAAACATCGCTCCCGTACCAGCGACCGACAGGCCCCGCATCAGCCACGGCGCGGCGGCGAGAATGCCACGTCCAAGGCTCTGGAGCGAGCCGTTGCGGTGCACCGCGAGAATGGCCCCAAGGTCGTCGAGCTTCACGATCGCCGCGACAAGCCCGTAGACGCCGATCGTCATCGCAATGGAGATCGCCGTCAGTACGGACAACTGCGTGCCGAGTGGCTTGCCCGCCACCACGCCAAGCGTGATCACGATGATCTCGGCCGAGAGGATGAAATCGGTGCGGATGGCGGCCCTGATGCGGTCCTTTTCAACCGCCACGGGATCGATCCCGTCAGCCATCACCGACGGTGTGAGGGCCTTTTTTTGTGTGGCTTCGTTTCCGTGCAAGAACCGATGCAGGATTTTTTCGGCCCCCTCGTAGCAGAGGAAAGCCCCACCGGCGACGAGCAGCGGCGTGATCGCCCAAGGGGCCACCCAGCTGATGGCGAGGGCAGCCGGCACCAAAATCAGCTTGTTGACGGCCGAGCCCCGGGCCACGCTCCACACCACGGACAGTTCACGGGCCGGACACACGCCCGTCACCTGCTTGGCATTGAGGGCCAGGTCGTCGCCGAGCACCCCGGCCGTCTTCTTGGCGGCCACCTTCGTCATCACCGCCACGTCGTCGAGGGCTGTGGCGAGGTCATCAAGGAGCAAAAGCAGGCTGCCGGTCATCGAGAGATTCCTTCGAACCCACGGGGTGTGTAAAGTGACTCGAGGAACGGCTGGGATTGCAGGTGGAGGGAGACAACACGCTTCACATGGAGTGCAACTACTTCCGCTTCCCCGGTATTGTCATACAGAATCAAGCTTAAAAAAAGGCGACAGTCGGAAGTCTGGGCAATGCTGCAGACCACCTTTCACAGGTTCCCTACTTGTGGTGGTGGCCATCCGATCCGCTCTGCGACGGGTGCCGACCTCACCTACGCCGACCGCCGCACAATCGAGCAGATTCTCGAGACCGGGGCACTGACGCAGTCCGGACTCCGCTCGCTCATCCACGCGATCGCCGCAAGTCCGCTTGTTAAGCAGCGGTGAGCCCCTTCACGCTGCCGCAGTCCACGGCCGCCTACCCGCCGCTCCGCGTTGCCATCTCGCGCAAGGAGGACAGGGCTCAATCCTGTTCGGCTCAAGCACATGCCGTAGCGAATAGGATTGGGACAGGCTTCAGGTAGAGCAGGCTTCCAGCCTACCGACGTCTGCCATGCCGTTAATGCAGTGGCAGTTGCGTGCATCGCGTCAGCCGGCACCAGTTTGGCCTGCACTCCGCGCAGCAGTCGTAGAGAAACACTTTGAAAACGGCGAACTGCAGGTTCGACAGATATGTCGTGCGGACCGAATCGGCGGTGTCTTGAAACGATGCCTCTGGAGCAGCTTCAACGGCGACGGCCGAAGGGATTCAGGCGAACGGTGCAGGGCGGGCGGCACCCTGGATCGCGAGGAAGAAGACCGAGGACACTGGAGCAAGGCATCTCGTGATCAAGTCTCTCCGCCGCCCTCGGGACGACACATCGCCTTACCGCATGGGGGCCCGCGATCCATCGATTGACGCCGGCAAACGAACGCCAGTCCCCTTCCATTCGGAAGCGTGGTGCGGTGATCGAAGCGATCCACATCCGAGGTCGCTGAGCTGAAGACAGTGAAGAAGACGCCGTCAGCGGGAGCGTGTCGACAAAAAAATGCGACACAGCCCGCTTTGATCCTTTGGGGATGCTGGCTTAGCCTGTTGGAAGGACGGTTCCTTGAGTGGGTAAGTGATGATGCAGCCAGCAGAGTGGTCTCAGGCCCGCCGGATGCCTGCTTGACCACACGCAGGTGGTTCGGTGCAAGCACGCCATGGTAGCGATGTCGGTGCCTCCGCAGCGGCGGGATGAGAGCTGCGACCGTGGGCGTAGTACGGAGCGGGTTGGGGTGGCGGACAAATTCCCCGCGCTCGCGCTTGGGGCTTCCTGTCGGGAAGCATCGCGGACGATGAGCGTGATGCGGACACTCGCGTCTACCGCAAACCTACTATGCGCCCAGGCGAGCATGTCGGCAGCGGCTTGCGAATCGAGGGAATGAAAAACGTATGCGGATTCAGCCGCTTCACCCCGATCACGAGGTGTTCGTTCAGGCCCTGGTCGGCAAATGACGCAAGAACCGAGTCGAGCATGACGCGAGTCTCCCCGACTCGCATCACACCATGCTCATCTGTGGAGACGTATTCGGCAGCAGTCGCCATATAAAAGCCCATGCACGAGATATCTCGTGGTCCATACCACTCTTGTTCAGGAGAATCTACCGCGGCGGCATCACGGCTTTCGTGCGGCTGCCCTGCGGTCATAGATGAGTGGAGTGATTACCTCGGCGAGGCCAGCCGCCGTTGACGGCCTAGCGGCCGGACTCGCTTGAATCGAATCCCAGACCGGGACGGGGGCACTGTCGGGATCTGTCAGCCTCAAACGCTTGAGCACCGCCAGGGCCGGCACGGCATCAAGGTGCGTGTCGTCGAGTTTGGCGAGCCGGTCGGTGAGCCGCTTGAGCTGCCGGTCCTCGTTGGTGATCTCCTGCTCGAGCTTCTTCGTCGACGGAATGGGCTGCCGGGCGGCGGCGGCCACGTCAGAAGCTCTCTCTAGCGGTGGGGAAACAGCGGTCGCAGCGCGGAGTAAAGCACGACGCCGAGCCCAAA
>JBBDNW010000065.1:14422-31177 GCA_040877375.1 Pirellulales bacterium
AGCGGTGGGGAAACAGCGGTCGCAGCGCGGAGTAAAGCACGACGCCGAGCCCAAAGCCGGTGAACCAAGCGTAGTGGTAACTCGCGACCAGCCATCCGGGAAACGCCGATTCGGCGGCCGCTCCGATCTGGACCAGGAACCCCGGCAGGTTGGGCAGCACCGCCAGCGCGAGGCAGGCGAAGGCAACGAGGCTGAAGCCGCCGGAATAGCGGTAGATGCCGTCGGCCCGGTAGAGGTCGGCCACCACGAGTTGCCGCCGCCGCCACACGAAATAGTCGGCGATCATGATCCCGGCGATCGGCCCCAAGAGCGCGCTATAGCCGATCAGCCAGGTGAAGATATAGCCGCTGGGATCTTGGTAGAGCTTCCAGGGAAACATCAGCACGCCGATCGCCGCGGTGATCAGGCCGCCCGTGCGAAAACTCACGTGCCGCGGCGCGAGATTCGCGAAGTCGTTGGCGGGCGAGACGACGTTGGCAGCGACGTTGGTCGAGAGTGTGGCCACCACGAGTGTGACAAGCGCAAACGCGGACAGCCACGGATTGCCGAACCGAGCGATCACCTGCACCGGATCCCAGATCGCCTCGCCGAAGATCACGACGGTGGCGCTCGTCACGACGATGCCGATGAAGGAATAGAAGGTCATCGTCGCGGGGAAACCCACGGCCTGACCTACGAGCTGGTCCCGCTGCGACCGGGCGTATCGCGAGAAGTCGGGGATGTTGAGCGAGAGCGTGGCCCAATAGCCGATCATGGCGGTGAGCCCCGAGCCAAACACCGGCCAGAACTCCGCGTGGGTGTGGAGCGTGCCGGGCTGAAGAAAGATCGGCCCGAAGCCATGCGCCGCCTTCCAGGCCCAGGCGACAAGCGCAAGCCCCACGAGCAACAGGAAGGGGGCGCTCGCGGCCTCCATCCACTTGATCGACTCCATGCCCCGCACGATGAACCAGACGTTCACCGCCCAGAAGATCATGAAGCAGAGAAACTCGCCTGCGGAGATGCCGAGTACGGGCAGCGGCTGCCGGGCCGCGGGATCGAAGCCGAAGATCACGGCGGCAGTCGCGTAGATCGCCGCCCCGCCCACCCAGGTCTGGATTCCGAACCAGCCGCAGGCCACAAGCCCCCGCATCAGCGCGGGGATGTTCGACCCGAGCGTGCCGAACGCCGCCCGCAGGAGCACCGGGAAGGGGATCCCGTAGGCGGTGCCCGGATGTGCGTTGAGCGTCATCGGCACGAGCACGATCACGTTGCCCAGAAAAATCGTGAGCGTGGCCTGCCACCATTTCATTCCCTGCAGGATCAGGCTGCTGGCGAGCGTGTAGGTGGTGATGCAGACCGCCATCCCGATCCAGAGCGAGGCCACGTTCCACCACGTCCACGTCCGCTTCTCCTGCGGGACTGCCGCGAGGTCTTCGTTCCAGAGCCTGGAGTCAGGGGCCGAGTCACGACCGGCGGTCTGTGAATGGTTCATGGATGTCGCCGGTGCGGTACGGTGGAAGCGCAGGAGACGTCAGGACGGATGCTTTGCCACTGATGCTGCGAAGGATAGGGAGGCAAACGGTTCTTCCGCAAACGTCGAATGCGCTCTAGCGGCCGATCGTGGCCAGCTCCGCCTCCAGCCACGCCGTCCGTTCTTCCTCGTTTTTGGCTACGGTCGCCCATTCGCGGCGGATGAGGTCGGCGTCGAGTTCATCGCGATTGGCGGCCAGCAGCGTGCGAATGTCTTCCTGATCCTGGGGCCGAAACGCCACCAGCTTCGTGACGACGAGCCCTTCCGTAGCGAGCACCCGCAGCGAGTGACCGGGCGTCCAGGGCAGCGATGTGGCGGCCGCCAATGCATGGGCATAGAGGGGCAGCACAGGCTTCAGCCAGTCGATCCGGACGACACCGAAGCGAAAAGCCGTCATGTGATGCTGGACGAATTCCCGGATGACCTTCTCGCGGTCGAGGGTGAATCCGTAGTCCGCGAGCTCATCGAGTAGGCCGGGCAAGGCGATCTGCGGAACATCGAGCAAAATGTCGATGTCCTGGGTGAAACGCGGCCGGCCCCTGAGCATCGTCGCGATGCCAACCAGCACCGCGTACTGGATGCCACGCGCGTCGAACACCTCGCCAAGCGCCTCGCTGGCCGCGACAAGATCACCGGCCAGCGGCTCAGGAGTCTCCGGCATGTCGCACCACGAATCGGGTGATCGCCTCGCGAGCCAGATCCTCCTGCCGCTGCCGATAAGCCTCGATGAAGGCCCGCTTGGGCGATCGGGCGATCAGGACGGCTCCCCCGGCCAAGGCCGACCCACGCTCGCAGAACGGGTTTTCCACGTCAGCGCAGGCCGGCCCTGCATAGCTCATAACCCGGCTGGACCAGGGCTTCCTCGATTCGCAAGCCGCTGCCGACATGCTCGCCTGGGAGAATAGCGGGTTTTCGGTAGACGCGAGTGTCCGCATCACACTCATCGACCGCGACGTGCCCAGCTATTTCAAAAGCCTCGAGCATCTCCTGCGATACTGCGCCCGGCCGCCCTTCGCGCTGGAACGACTCTCGGTGATCCGGGATGATAACGGCCGCATCGTCACAGTCCGCTACGTGCTCCCACGACACAAAGCCGCCAACTGGGCCGGGACAGGTCGGAAGCGGAAGCCCACACGGCCTGCCGTGAGCGGCGTCGTGGAACTCTCGCCGTTTGAGTTTTTGGATCGGCTCGCAGATCTCATCCCGCCGCCGCGGAAGCAACGGCATCGGTACTATGGCGTGTTTGCGCCGAATCACCCGATACGGCCGGCCGTCACAACGCTCGCAATCGGCAACGTCGGCAAGCAGGCAGCCGCCGCGATCGGCGGTCACGAGGGGATCGATCATCACGCCGGCTGCGGTGACTCTGGGCAACAGCCCCGTTCGCACGACACCTCACGGATTGCCCAGGCGAAGCTCATGGCGCGGGTCGGGGAAGAGTTTCCACTTCAGTGCCCGGGGTGCGGCGGCGACATCCGGTTGATCGCGTTTATCACCGAACCTCTACAGACTGGCGGCAGGAGCCGGCCTGCGTCGGACCGGAGGTTCGCAAGCGGGCGAAGGCCAGGATGGCTTCGCCAGCGTAAGGTAGAACCGCCGCCGGTCTCTTTCGCTCGCGGGCCGCCCACGAACTGGGCCGAACTCGTCCAGGTCCATGACGACCGCGAGATATTTCAATCGTCACCCAACGAGTTGCCCGTGATCGACATCCACTCGCTGTGAGCGACCAACCGGCCCATGACCGGCCGATGACCGGATTTGGAGAGGTTCTGCGCTAAGGGCGAAAAAAGGCTCTCGGGAGGGGGGCGAGGCGGCCCGCACAGACTGATTCCCGTGGCCGTGAGCACCCACAGCCGGGCACACCCTCGCTCATCGGCCGTTCACCGACCGGAAGACGCTTGCGGAAGTGCCATTGGCCGTCCTGTTCTCTCTCTCCTGAGCCACTCGCAGTCCTCGAACCCAGCCCTTCATCCCGGCGCCGCTTCTTCCGCCGATCGTGAATCGCGGGCGGCGCGAAGCAGTTTTGCGATGTCGATGTCAATCGCAGTACCCAGAGCAGTTGCCGTCGCCAGGCAGCGATTCCAGTCGATCGAGTCGTGATGGAGATCGACGAGGCCTCGGATATCGGCTTCGTCCTGCGGACGTCTTGCCAGTGCCTTCATGACGAGCAGATCCTCGACGGTGAACACGGGCACGCTGCCTGACCCAACCACGAGCCGCGTCGCTCGGCCGATCGCCTCGTACTCGAACCCGGACATGCCTCAGGGGCAGGATGAAGGCGGAAGTCACGACTTCCTTGACGCCCGCAAACAAGGGCTCGAAGGGCGTCCCCGGAAGATCCCTGACTCACTGCAGAGCATCATCGATGTCAGCTCGGATGACCAGACCCACATCCACGCTGGACCTCGTCGAGTCGGTGAAAAGCAGCCGCGAGCCGGCGGCGTTCGGCAAGCGTCTCGCGCCAGGCCAGATCATCGACCGTACCCCAGTCGCCGGCACGTTCGTGAGCCGCATGGGCCACACTGAACAGATCCTCGACGATCGCCAGCCGGTCGGCCGCCGACAATGTCTTGGCCCATGAGGCGTCACTCGCCCGCACGCGTATACCGAAACGTTCCTCGAACAACTCCCACCGTCGCCAGGAAGCAAGACCGCCGCGGCACGACGAATCAAGGCTCATAACAACATCATACTCGACCTTTCGGGAGGATAGCCCGGTGTCCGGGCTCTGAAGAGCGATCGATAACGTGAGGGGGGACCGTGAACGGCTCTACGGGTCGATTTCACGCTCGGCTCAGGCTCTCGCCGAATCTGGCGGCAAGGTGGAGCGTTTGCGACCGGGCGACTGGCCACCGCAACCATCACAGGCTGTGGATGTCGATCGTCGGCAGCTCAGCGGGCGACGGCTGAAAGACATCCCGGTCGTCATGCTCCACGGATTTTTGCCCGGTGACCGCCCACACGCAGATCTTCCTCGGCGAGAGTGAGCGGCTTCCGTGCAAAGACGCGGCCCCGTTGCATCGCTGCGGCACCCTGGATCGCCGCCGCCTCGTCCGCTTCACGGAGGAGCACCTTGAATACCTCGTAAATCGACACCGCCGGCACGACGAGCGACTCGATGTCTTGGAGAACTGGCTCGAACGCGCGGGCATGGCGGCCCCCGGCGAAGTATTCCAGCCAGCCGGACGAATCGACCACGTTCACCGGCGGTCGCCTTCTCGAACGAAGTCTGTTTTGATGCCCTTCACGAAGCCCCTCAATTCGCGGATGTCCCGCTCCGGGACAAATTCCACCCGTCCGGCATGTTCGATCACCTGAAGTTTCTGACCCGGTCGCAGCCCCAACCGCTCCCGGACAACGCGGGGAATCACGACCTGAAACTTTGGTGAAATCGTGACCAGATGCATGACGGAGCCTCGATCGATAGTAGAAGCGTATGACAAAATGATAATCGATTGACTCGCGAAGAAAAAGCGCTCACCTTTTTTCGTCAAACCCGGGAACCCCGACCCACTCACGGCGAGTTCGTGCAGGCCCATGACGACCATGCTTACGGTGGGCGACGGTGTTTGGATCGAAGCCTGCTATCACGCCGGAGCCGGCGCCCGCTTCAGGAATCGTCCGCGGCCCACCGTGCCGCAGAAGCGTCCGTCGCGGACGGCCACCTCGCCGCGGACGGTGACCACGGCCGGCCGGCCCTCGATCGCAAAGCCCTCGAAGGCGTTGTAGTCGACGTTTTGCGTCTGCGTCTTCGCCGAGAGTGTGCCGCGATACGACGGATCGTAGATCACGAGATCCGCGTCAGCACCCGGCTGGATCACGCCCTTGCGGGGGAAGAGGTCGAAGATCTTCGCCGCGTTGGTGCTCGCGACGGCGACGAACTGCTGCAGGGAGAGCCGGCCCGTCTTTACGCCCTGGGTCCAGAGAAGGTTGATCCGGTCCTCGATCGACGGGATGCCATTCGGGATCTTCGTGAAGTCGTCTTTGCCCATCGGCTTCTGAGTCATGAAGTCAAACGGTGCATGGTCGGTGCCGACCGTGTTTACGAGGCCGCTTCGCAGACCGTTCCAGAGCACGGCCTGATTGGCGGCGTCGCGGAGCGGCGGCGACATCACGTACTTCGCCCCCTCGAAGCCGGGCCGCTCGGCCCAGGTCTTGTCGAGCACGAGGTATTGGATGAGCGTCTCCACGGCGACGTTTACGCCCCGCTCCCGCGCGGCGACGGCCTCTTCGAGCGCCTCGCGGCACGAGAGATGGACGATGTAGACGCGGGCCCCGGTGAGTTCCGCGAAGGTCATCAGGTGGTGCACGCCCTCGGCCTCGACGCGGGGCGGACGGCTATCGTGATGGGCGTCGGTGCCGGTGCGGCCGGCGGCGAGCAACTGCCGTTGCAGGGCGGCCACGAGGGTCTCGTTTTCGCAGTGCGCGGTGACGATCACGCCGAGTTCCCGGGCGAGGATCAGCGTCTGCCAGAGTTCGGCGTCATCGACGCCGAAGGCCCCCTTGTAGGCGAGAAACACCTTGAAGCTGCCGACACCCTGCCGGACGATGTCGCGAAGCTGGCCGGCCGATTCGGCGTCGAATCGCGTCACACCCATGTGAAACGAGTAGTCGCAGCAGGCTTTGCCCTCCGCCTGCGACCTCCAGAGGGCGAATCCTTCCGCGGCGGGCATGTCGCGGGCCGGGCAGACCATCTCAAAGATCGTGGTCGTACCGCCGACGAGTGCCGCCTTTGTGCCCGTCTCGTAATCGTCCTTCGAGAAGGTGCCCATGAAGGGCAGGTAGATGTGGGTGTGTGGGTCGATGAATCCGGGGAAGACATGCTTTCCCGTCGCGTCGATCACTTCGGCCCCGGCGGGCGGGGTGATGCCCCGGTCGATCCGGGCGATCGTGTCGCCCTCGCAGAGAATGTCGGCCGTGTACCGGGTGTCGGCGTTGACGATGTCGGCATTCGTGATGAGCAGTGCCATGGGGGCCCCAAAGAATCAGCGGTCAGCCCAGATCGAGCCCTCGCCGTAACTGAACCAGCGGGTCGTTGTCACCTTCTGCTGTGTGAAGAAGGCCACACTCTCGCGGCCCTGCAGATGGAGATCGCCGAAAAACGAGGCATGCCAGCCGCTGAAAGGGAAGAAGGCCATCGGCGCGGGCACGCCGATATTGATCCCGACCATGCCCGCCTGCACGCGGTGGCGAAACTCGCGGGCCGCCTTACCGCTGCGGGTGAAGATCGCCGCGCCGTTGCCGTAGGCCGAGGTGTTGGCCAGTTGGATGGCGGAGTCGAGATCGTCCATCCGAACGACGTTGAGCACCGGGCCAAAAACCTCCTCCTGCATGGTGATCATGTCGGGCCGCACGTGGTCGAGCACGGTGGGGCCGACGAAGAATCCTCCGGGGGCCGACGCCACCTTCGTCGTCCGACCGTCGGTGAGTGGCTTCGCGCCCTGGCCTGCGGCCTGCGAGATCAGGTCGCACACCCGGTCGGCATGCTGTCGGGTGATCACCGCGCCCATTTGCGCTTCGGGATCACGGTCGGTGGGGCCCACTTTGATCTTCGAGACGATGTCCACGAGCTGCGGCAGCACCGTGTCGGCCGCCTTGCCGATCGCCACGGCCGTCGAGCCAGCCATGCACCGCTCGCCGGCACAGCCGAAAGCGGCCTCGAGAATACCAGTTGACGAGTGCGTGACATCGGCGTCAGGCATCACGAGCACGAAGTTCTTAGCGCCGCCGGCGGCCTGCACCCGCTTGCCGTGCAAGGTGCCGATTCGGTGGGTCTCGCGGGCGATTGGCGTCGACCCGACAAACGAGATCGCCTTCACGGTGGGGTGCTCCAGGATCGCGGTCACCGCGTCGCGGCCGCCATGCACCACGTTGAGTACGCCCGGCGGCAGGCCGGCCTGCTTGGCCAGTTCCGCGATTCGGTTGGTCGTCAGCGGCACCTTCTCGCTCGGCTTGAGCACGAACGTATTGCCGCAGGCGATGGCGATCGGCCACATCCAAAGCGGCACCATCGCGGGGAAGTTGAAGGGGGTGATGCCGGCCACGACCCCGAGCGGCTGGCGAATCGAGTCGCAGTCGATGCCCCGGGCGATGTTTTCGGCCGACTCGCCCATCAGCAGGCTCGGCGCTCCGCAGGCAAACTCGATGTTCTCAAGACCCCGACGGACGTCGCCGCGGGCCTCGGCGAGTGTCTTGCCGTGTTCGGTGGTCACGCTGCGAGCGAGTTCGTCGAAGTGGTCTTCGAGCAGCACTTTCAGCCGGAACAGGATCCGGGCCCGTTCGACGGGGGGCGTCTCCATCCACGTTGGAAACGCCTTGGCCGCCGCCTGCACCGCCTGATCGACGACATCGGCGCCGCACATTGGCGTCTCGGCGATCACCTCGCCGACCGACGGATTGTGGACGGGTGTGGTGGGCACTCCGGAGACGGTGATCCATTCGCCGCCGATGAAGAGGGGGCAGGGGATGAGTTTCGGCATGGGAGATGCTCCGGATGGTCGACGCCGGAGGCAAGTGTAGCCGCCGGTGTCGAGGCTTACTCATGAATGGCTGCAAACGCTGGCGAGAATGTGGCTGGGCTTCGATTCATCGGCCGGCCTAGTTGTCTTCCCGACGAGTGTGTTTCATACTGAGCGGGTGCGACCACTGCCTCCCGGAGACAATCCATGCCCAACGATCAAACAAACACGTGGCCCGACCTGCTGATCGGCCTGTACGACAATCTGACCGGCCGCCGTGCCGAGATCACGTATGAGTTCGACAACATGCACGTTAAGATTCCGAGCGGCACCGGCGCCAACGCCACGCACGCTGAATGGGTTCTGAACGGTGCGATGAAGATCCGCACGCGGGACGCAGGTACGTCCCCAAACTGATCTTGGCCGGGCGACTCACGGGCACGCTCGATGGTCGTCCGGTCGTGATCAGTGCGGATGATCGAGGCCTTGTGCTTCGTGTTTCAAGCCTCGGTTTGGCGTGGCTCATGAGGAAATATGTTTCCTCTTTGCTGCCCGTTCTCGGCCTTTTGAATACGCTTGGCATCCCGTTGGAACTCCAGCTTGGTGGTGGTGGATTCGCGCTTGAGTTGCTTCCAAAACCACATTTTGTGGCAGCGCTGCTTGTCCCTGCCCTCGCTCGGATGAGGTGAACTGGCCGCTCCTCCAAAAGCCGATGCGGTCTCTATCTGCCGGCTTGCTCGTAACGTGTGAAACCCGCCGCCCACTGGCCGACGGTCCGTTCAGGCCGCCTCGTCACGGGCTTGTTCCGCGAAACAGCGGCTTTTTACGGGACTTTCAGCCCAGCCTTTTTTTCGACTACCCGCATTGTCCCGCCGCTCGCTACGGTGTCTCTCAAGCCGGGGCCTGTGGGCCGCGGCCAACTGCATCGCGTATCGATGTGGATGTTCTGCGACTCAGTCCGGTTTCTCACGAGGTAAATCTTATGAAGCGTATTTCCACGATCCTTTCCATCCTGTGTGCCGTCGCCGTCAGCATGATGTTCGCCGACACAGCTTCGGCTGCCGGTAGAGGTCGTCGCGGCCAAAACAGCTGCGACTGTGCCCCAGCCTGTGCGTCCGAGCCGGCCTGCTGCGCCGCTGCCGAACCTGGCTGTGCCGCCGCTGAACCGGCCTGCTGTGCTGCTGAGCCAGCGTGCGGTGCTGCCGAGCCCGCCTGCTGTGCCGCTGAACCGGCCTGTGGTGCGGCCGAGCCGGCCTGTTGCGCGAGCGGGAGCGCTCCTCGCCGTGCGCGTCGGGGATTGTTCTCCGGCCGCCGTGCCAGCCGTGGCGGCAGTGCGAGCAGCTGCACGAGCTGCTGCGAAGAACCCGCCTGCTCCGCCGAGCCGTGCTGCAACGCAGGCTGATCGGGCTCCTTGCCGGATGACGGATGAAAAGCGAGCGGCGGGGGGCACGGTGCCCTCCGCCGCCTTTTTTGTGCGTGCTCAGCAGAGTATTGAGGTGCGGTGGTGGGGGTTGGGGTGGGGGGCGTATTCCCCGCGTTTGCGCTTGGGGCTTCCTGTCGGGAGGCGTTGCGAATCGTCACGGGTTGCGTCGGGTGCCCTCAAGAAGCCCGGAGCGCGAGCGATGGGAATGCGGGTGGTGGGCGAAGCGGTGGCGGAGATCGCCGCGGGGCGGATCACGATCCGAAGTTCACGCCCGAACCCAGCGCAAACGAGGTGCCACCGGCGGCCGCGGCTTGAAACGCTTGCTGCCGCGACCACGGACATCGCCGGGAATAACGCGGAAGTTGCTCATGCCATTGCCCAGGGCGCCGACGACGAGTTCGAACCAGAGATCACCACTGGCGGGTTCCGGCTTCGAGAGCGTGCCGCAAATCAAAGCCCGACGGCAGCCGAGCTTCATGCCGAAGGGGTAGTGCTGGTGACCGTCCTCCTGACGATGACCGCAGTCAGGTCGTCGAGCTGTGGTCCACCCGCGGAGAATTCGACGACAGCCTCAAAAAGAGCCGCGATGAGTTCGGTGGCGGGCAGGTGGTGGTGGCGACGGATCAGTTCACAGACCCGTTCCTGGCCAAACGATTCGCCGTCAGCCCGGTCCCATTCGTAGAAGCCGTCGGTCAGCAGCACGAGCACGTCACCGATCGCGAGTTCTACACGGGTCGGGTTCTCGTAGACGGCCCCGGGAAAGAACGCCAGTGGGAGCCCCTGTGCGGGAAGTTCGCTGACATCGCCACTGGCGGCTTTGTAGAGCAGGATCGGGCCCTGGCCGGCACTCATAAACTCGACCGTGCCAGCTACGGCGGAGAGCAATCCACAGAAGGCGGTGACAAAGCGGCCCTCGGGCATGTCGAGGCAGAGCAACTGATGCACGTCGGTGACCGCTCGGTCGAGACCGGCAACTCCTCGGAGCCCTCCCCGGATCAGCGCACGCGCCCCCGCCATCATGATCGCTGGCCCGACACCGTGGCCGGTGACGTCGGCGATGACCACGGCGAGCCGATCGTCGTCGAGCGGGAGAAAGTCGAAGAAGTCACCTCCCGTCTCCTCGGCAGGTCGGTTCCAGCCCGCCACGTCAAAGCCGGAAATCAGCGGTTGCTCGTGAGGGAGCAGGCCCTGCTGGATGGTCCGCGCGATGTTGAGGTCGCGCTGGAGTTTCTGTTTCTCGGCGAAGTGCTCAAGCAGCTGTTGCCGCTGGACTGCCACGCCTGCCTGATTGGCCAGGAAGCCGGCGATTTCCTCGTCGCGGGCGTCGAAGGGGCCCGTGCGTTTGTTGAGCAGCTGCAGCACGCCCACGGTCGCGTCGCCGGTGTCCGTGAGGCGGACGGCAAGCATACTGCGGGTTTGGAAGCCGCTCGCCCGGTCAAACTCCGGATTGAACCGCGGGTCGGCGTAGGCATCGGGCAGGTTGACGAGTTGTCCCGTCCGGGCCACCTCACCGGCGATGCCACGGCTGGCGGGAAAGCGAATCTCCGAGATGGGTGAGCCGGCGATCCCGGTAGCCACGCGACTGCGAAGCTCGGCGGCCGCTGCGTCGTACAGAAAAACGGTCGCCCGCTCGCAGCCGAGCAGGTCTGTCGCGGCGGCCACGATTGAGGCTAGCAACTCGTCGAGGTCGACCGTCGCCCCGAGCCGTCTCGCTACCTCAAGCAGTCGCTCGAGATCGGCAATACAGAGTAAAGCAGTGGCGACGCCGACGGCGTCGGTGGGCAACGTCATGGGCGAACCCTTCGCGAATGGTGGAAGCAAGGGCCGCTGGCGAAAGAACGCGTTTACCGCCGCTGACCATTGCGGCTTGGTCCATCGGTCTGCCGGCCCGGGTCGTGAACTCCGATCGGTTTGGATCGTAACTCATTGACGTTGAGTTATCCGGGATGTGAGGTGGTGGCGGGGAGTGGGATGGGGTGGTGGGCGTATTCCCCGCGCTTGCGCTTGGGGCTTCCTGTCGGGAGGCGCCGCGAATCGGGACGGGTTGCGTCGGGTGCCCCCAAGAAGCCCGGAGCGCAAGCGATGGGAATACGGGTGGCGCGTGGTGGGCGTGGCGAACCCGTCCGTCAGATGGGCACGGAGCCTGCTGCTACGTCAGGGGTGAGCGGGCATCGGCTGCATAGTGCCAGCGGCGAGGCCGGCCTGGTAGTCGTGCCACGTCATCGGTGGGCGGCCCGTGTCGACCGGCGTCATCGTGATACAGCCATCCACCGGGCAGACGATCGAGCAGAGGTTGCAGCCCACGCAGTCGTGCTCGCGGACCTTGGGCACAGGCTTACCGGGCACGCGGCCGGGGCCGGTGCCGTAGACCGCGGCGTCAACGAGGTCGATGCACTGGTGGGCGCCGTCCTCGCAGGCGATGTGGCAGAGGTTGCAGCCGATGCACTTCTCATAGTCGATCCGGGCGACACGCTTGTAGTTCAGATCGAGTTGCTGCCAGCTGCCCACCTGTGGCACGGCCCGACCCCGCAGCTCGGCGAGAGAGGCCATGCCCTTGGAGTCGAGGTAGGCCGAGAGGCCGTCCTTCATGTCCTCCACGATCCGGAAGCCCTCGTGCATGATCGCCGTGCAGACCTGCAGACTCGTGGAGCCCAGCGCCACGAACTCAGCGGCGTCGCGCCAGTTGCTGATGCCGCCGATCCCGGAGATTGGCAGGCCCACCTGCGGGTCGGACGCGCAGGCATGCACCATGTTGAGCGCGATCGGCTTCACCGCTGGGCCACAGTAGCCGCCGTGCGAGCTCCTGCCCGCGACGAAGGGCTCTGGCACAAGCGTGTGGAGGTTGACGTTCGTAATGCTGTTGATCGTGTTGATCAGTGAGATCGCGTCGGCTCCAGCCTTTTTCGCCGCGCGGGCCGCGTAGACCACGTTGGTGATGTTGGGGGTGAGTTTCACGATCACGGGGATCGTCGCCGCCTCCATCACCCAGCCCACGATCGTCTCGGCCACGTCGGGATTCTGGCCCACGGCCGAGCCCATCCCCCGTTCACACATCCCGTGCGGGCAGCCGAAGTTGAGCTCGATGCCGTCGGCCCCGCAGTCGGCCGACCGCTTCACGAACTCATGCCACCGTTCCCGCGTGTCGACCATCAGCGAGGCGATCATGGTGTGTTTCGGCCAGCGTTTCTTGACCTCGGCGATCTCGCGGAAGTTGGTCTCCGGCCCACGGTCGCTGATCAGCTCTATGTTGTTGAACCCGGCCATCCGCATGCCGCCGAGCGTCAGCCCCGAATAGCGGGAGGAGACGTTCACGATCGGCTCGCCGATCGTCTTCCAGACCACTCCCCCCCAGCCGGCCTCGAAGGCCCGGTGGGCCTGATAGGCGGTGTTGGACGGCGGTCCGCTTGCCACCCAAAACGGATTGGGGCTCTTGATGCCGGCGAAGTCGATGGAGAGGTCGGCCATGGTGGGTGACGTTCAGCCCTTCGTCAGGGCAGCCTCCAGTTCGTGGACACGGATGGGATGGTTGAAGCCGGAACCGATGGCACCGTCGGCCGTGCCATGCCGCGACGGCTGCACGGGCCCCGTCACCGGCTTGCCGGTCAGCGCCGCATGGATGCCCCGCGCGGCCTTCTTGCCCTCCGCGACGGCGTTGACGACCTCGCGGCCGCCACTGGCAGCATCGCCACCGACAAACACCTTCGGGAGGCTTGTCTGCATCGTCGCGGGATCATGCTCGACCCGGCCCCGGCTGTCGAGTTTGAGCCCCGGGAAGAGCTGCGTCAGCAGGCCGACCTGCTTTTCCTGCCCGACCGCCTTGAGGACGAGATCACACGGCTGCGTCCATTCGCTGCCGGGCACGATCTCGACGCGGCCGTCACGGACCACCGTGCGGGCGAGTTTCAACGCGGCGACGTGGCCGCCCTCCGCCACCACCTCGACGGGCACGGTGTCGAAGAGGAACGTGGCGCCATCGGTCTTGGCGAGGTCGTATTCAAACGCATAGGCCGACATCTCTGCCGCACCGCGGCGGTAGATGATCGTGGCTTCCTCCGCTCCAAGCCGCTTCGCCTGCGTGACTGCGTCGATCGCGGTGTTGCCGCAGCCGAGGACCGCGACCCGGCGGCCCAGCGGCACACTGGCAAGCGGCTGTGTGTGGATCCACTCAATAAAGTCGAGAGCATCGACCACTTCGGGCAGGTCCTCGCCGGGAATACCGAGCCGATTCGCGCCGCCGAGGCCGAGGCCAACGAAGATCGCGTCGCAGTCATGTTCGAGATCGCTCATCTTCACGTCGCGGCCGAGCTCGACACCGTAGCGAAACTCGACGCCGAGCCGCTCGATCATCCGCACCTCGTCGAGGCTGACCTCCGGCTGCATCTTGTAGAAGGCGATCCCGTAGGTGTTCAGTCCGCCGCCCGCGGGCTTCTTGTCGTAGACGGTGACGGCATATCCGAGCTGGGCGAGTTCCGCGGCACAGCCAAGGCCTGCCGGCCCCGCTCCCAACACCGCCACTCGGCCCGCGTCCTTGGTGCGCGGCGCCGTCAGCACGTCGATCCGGTTCGCCGCCACGTGATCTGTCGCGAACCGCTGCAACCGGCCGATCTCGATCGGGTCTTTCTCGAGGTCGAGCATCACGCAGGCGGCTTCGCAGAGCATCTGCGTGGGGCAGACGCGGGCGCAACTTGCGCCGAGTACGTTGGCCTCGAGGATCGTGCGGGCGGCCCCGGTCAGGTTGTCGGTGGTGATCTTGCGGATGAACGTGGGGATGTCGATGCCCGTCGGGCAGGCCATGATGCAGGGAGCGTCGAAGCAGAACAGGCAGCGGTGGGCCTCGACCCGCGCCTCCTGGGGCGAGAGCGGTGGCTTGATGTCGGCCATCGCGGCTGCCGCGGCTGCCGCATCGATCAGGGGTTGGAGAGGCATCGTCGATCGTGTCTCCTGTTGAGCCCGTCGCAGTGATCGCACCGTCCTGAGATGTGTAGAGGATAGGTCGGGGCCGCACACGCCGGAAATGGCAACCATTTCCGAGTGACCGGCCGCCTGCCGCGGTGGCGCGGCTTCCGCCACTACCTGGGTTGCCGTCGTGTGCCAGGGCGCGTCACCATATCACTATGTCTTTCACGACCGACCCCACGCGTACGATTCGCGAACTCGAGGAGTTGCGGTCGCTGACCGGCGATGCCGACGGCGCGCAGCGGGTGGCCTTCACTCCCACGTGGACGAAGGCGCGGCAATGGTTTCGCGAGCGGCTCGCCGGGCTCCCCGTTGAGATCCACTCAGACGCCGCCGGCAACCTCTGGACGACGCTGCCCGGAGCGACCGACCGGGCGGTCGTGATCGGTAGCCATATCGACTCGGTGCCCAACGGCGGCTGGCTCGATGGCTGCCTCGGGCTCCTCGCGGGCGTCGAGGTGCTCCGGCGGATCGATCGTGAGCATGCCGGCCGGCCGCCGGTCACGGTGCGGGTGGTCGATTGGGCCGACGAGGAGGGCGCCCGATTTGGCAAGAGCCTGTTTGGCTCCGCGGCCTGCTCCGGCAACCTCGACCTCGACGAGGCGCGGAGGCTCGTGGACAAGCAGGGAGTTCGCCTGCCCGACGCGCTGCGGGAGGTCGGCATCGATTTCGAGCGGGTCAAGGAGAGCGGCTGCGAACGCGCGACGGCAGCGGCCTACCTCGAACTCCACATCGAGCAGGGGCCGGTGCTCCTCGACCTCGACCTGCCGCTCGGAGCTGTGCTCGGCACGTTCGGCGTCGAACGGCACGCGATCACGTTCCACGGGCAGGCGGCGCACTCGGGAAGCACGCCCATGAACCGCCGTCGCGATGCCTTCCTGGCCGCCGCGAAGATGGCCGAGGAAATCTATGCGATCGCAGGCCGCAGCGGCGGCGGCGTGTGCACGATCGGCTCCTGTACGACCACGCCCGGGATCGTGACGAGCGTGGTGGCGGAGTGCCGAATCACACTCGACCAGCGGCACCTCGACACAAGCGCGCTGGCCCGCATGCATGCCGAGGCCCGTGCGGCGGCGGCGCGGTTTGCGGCCGAAGGAGGCGTTGACGTCTCGTGGGACCGACTCTGGCACATCCCGCCGGCGCCGTTCCATCCCGACCTGATCGCCTTCGCCGACGAAGCGGTCCGCGAGACCTGCGGCACGTCGCACCGCCTGCCCTCAGGGCCGCTCCACGACGCAGCTGAGATGGCGATGGCGGGTGTGCCCACGGCGATGCTCTTTGTGCAGAGCCTCGCGGGCATCAGTCACAACAAGATCGAGGACACGCGACGTGAACACCTCGCGATGGCGGTGACGGCGCTCGATCGTCTTACCGAGAAAACGATGTGGTGGGTGGCGAGTCATTCAGGGAGTTGCTGAGATGGAACACAGAACCACGCACGCCCGCAAGGAATACGAGCGGGGCGAACTCGACGAGGCGACGGTCGATCGCGATCCGATCCGCCAATTCTCGGCCTGGTACGACGACGCGGTTGCCGCGGGTGTGCCGGAGCCTGAGGCGATGACGCTCTCCACCGCCACGCCCGACGGGCGGCCCTCCGCGCGGGTCGTGCTGCTGCGTGGCTTCGATGCCCGCGGCTTCTGTTTCTATACGAACTACGACAGCCACAAGGGCCGCGAACTCGCCGCCAATCCCCATGCCGCGCTCACCTTTCACTGGGCCGACCTCGAGCGGCAGGTGCGGATCGAGGGCCGCGTGGAGCGGACGACGGCGGCGGAGTCCGACGAGTATTTTCGGACGCGACCGAGCACGTCGCGGATCGGCGCCTGGAGTTCGCCGCAGAGCCAGTTGATTCCAGACCGGGCGGCACTCGAGTCGCTCTTTGCCCGCTTTCGTGCGGAGCACCCCGACGACGCGGCGATTCCGCGGCCGCCCAACTGGGGCGGTTTTCGGATGGTGCCAGAGCGGATCGAGTTTTGGCAGGGCCGGCCGAGCCGCTTGCACGACCGGCTCTGCTTCCGACGTGATGCAGCTGGCGGTTGGATCCTCGAGCGACGGGCCCCCTGATCGGTTGCTCGACGCTCGCCTGCACGAGGCCCAAGGCTGTGAGGCGTGGAAATATGCTTTGCCACTCATTACAGTTGGGCCGGCTGCGGGATGGCATGAGGTTCCTCGCGGGAGTATTTCGCGTTTGGTCAAACGAGGGGCTGACCCCGGCAGGCGAAATTCTCAACGCTCGTCACGCTCACGCCATCCCTCCGCCTCGTCCAGCGAGGGCGCGCGGGTGAGGGAGTGGCTTCGCCCAACGCCCGCGGCAGGAAGCTCAACGCTGGCGATCCATGTAGCGCGGATGCGCGAGTTCCACGGCTAGGTCCGTGGCGACGCGGGCGTTATGGGCGAGCAGCGCC
>JBBDNW010000066.1:0-5773 GCA_040877375.1 Pirellulales bacterium
TCGCGGCGAGGATCGTGCGGCCGAGGGGCTGCTCGGCCGCCCGGTCGAGGGCGGGGCCGATCGCAACCTCGGTGGCGACGAGGTCGTCGTACGTCAAATCAGTAAACGACGCGCTCGGATGCACGTTGCCAGGCTTCGGCGCCGTGGCCTCGAGAATGCCGGCGAGCGTGCTGCACCAGCCGCGGCTCCACGCCGTGCACGCGGTCGCTGCGAGGGCCGCGGGGGGCGGTGGGAAAGCGGAACGTCTGGTGGCGGCGGGGATGTGTGTGATTCTCGTGTGGCGGCGGGAGGCGGCTCGGCGACGCCACCGTCAAGAGTACACTCCCCGGGCCGAAACGAGACGCCCCGGAGCCCGACATCCCATGACCCATGCGACCGACCCCGAAGCGAACACAAGCCTCGGGCCGGACTGTTTTATTAACCGCGAATCGAGCTGGCTCGACTTCAACCAGCGGGTGCTGGAGGAGGCCGAGAACCCCGAAAATCCGTTGATGGAGCGGCTCAAGTTCCTGGCTATTTTCAGCTCCAACCTGGACGAGTTTTTTATGATCCGGGTGTCCGGGCTCCGGGAACAGGCTTTCGGAGAGAGCGCGCCACAGGACTATTCGCCCGATGGCTTGACGGCGACGGAACAGCTCAAGGCCATTGCCTGCCGCACGCAGGAGCTCGTCGCTCGGCAGTACCGCTGCCTGCGGGAGAGCATCGGTCCGGCAATGGCCGCCGAGGGTTTTCAGCTCCTGCGATACGAGTCGCTCGAGGGGCAGCAGCGAGAGCAGGTCGATCGCTTCTTCCGCGAACGGGCCCTGCCGATCCTGACACCGATGGCAGTCGACCCCGCTCACCCTTCCCCCCGATATCACAACCGCGGCCTCTATCTCGGCGTGATGCTCAACCGCACGGAGGGGCTGGGGCCCAAGCGGCTGTTCGCCGTCGTGCAGGTGCCGCAGGTGTTGCCGCGGATGGTGGCGGTCTCGGGGGGGGAGCCTGGCAGATTTCCGTTCGTGCTCCTCGAAGACGTCGTGTCGGCCCGGCTGCCGGAGCTCTTCGGTGGCTTCGCCGTGGAGTCGTGGACCGCCTTCCGGATCACCCGCGACAGCGACGTCGACCTGCTCGAGCAGGAGTCCGACGACATGCTCAAGCTGATCGAGGACCGCATCAAGGCCCGGCAGCGGGGGCAGGCGGTGCGGATCGAGATTGCCGCGAAGGCCAACGACGCCCTGGCCCAGATGATCATCAACGAGGAGGGGCTGCAGGGCTCAACGCAGGGGCAGTGCGACGATTACAGCGAGGTCTACCGGATCGACGGGCCGCTTGACCTGACATCGCTCTGGGAGCTCCACAAACTGCCCGGGTTCGAGCGGTTGCACGACAAACCGTTTACGCCCCGCATCCCCCGTGTCCTCGAACGCCGCAGCCCCGACATCTTCGCGGCCATCGCCCAACGCGACATCCTCCTCCACCATCCGTACGAGTCGTTCGATCCGGTCATCGAGTTCGTGACGACCGCCGCCGCGGATCCCCGGGTGCTCGCCATCAAGCAAACGCTCTATCGCACCAGCGGCGACTCTCCCATCTCCCGCGCCCTCATGGCCGCGGCTGAGTCGGGCAAGCACGTCACGGCGCTGGTGGAACTCAAAGCGCGGTTCGATGAGGCCAACAACGTCAGCTGGGCGCGGCAGATGGAGCGGGCCGGCGTGCACGTCGTGTTTGGGTTCCTCGACCTCAAGACCCACTGCAAGGTCTCGATGGTGGTGCGACAGGAGGGGCAGCAGCTCCGCCGCTACGTGCACCTCGGCACCGGCAACTACAACCCGACGACAGCCCTGTCGTACACCGACGTGGGGCTGTTCACCGCCGACGAGGCGATCGCCGAAGACGCATCGGCCCTCTTCAATCTGCTGACGGGATATTCGCAGGGGCATGCTTGGCAGAAGCTCATCGTCGCTCCCAACGACCTCCACCGCCGCACGATCGAACTCATCGACGAGCAGGCGCAGCGGTCCCGCGACGGACGTTCCTCCCGGATCTTTGCCAAGCTCAACGCGCTGGTCGACCACCGCGTGATCGAGGCGCTCTACCGGGCCAGCCAGGCTGGCGTGCCGATCGACATTGTGTCGCGAGGCATCTGCTGCCTGCGTCCCGGGGTGCCGGGGCTGAGCGAGACGATTCGTGTGCGGAGCATCATCGACCGGTTTCTCGAGCACAGCCGGATCTACGTGTTTGGCCCCGACGAGGAGGCCCACGTGTTTCTCTCGAGCGCGGATTGGATGCCGCGAAACTTCTTCCGCCGCGTCGAGGTGATGTTTCCGGTGCAGGTGCCCGAGCTCGCCGATCGGATCCTCAAGGAGATCATCCCGACCTACCTGGCCGACAACACCCGGGCTCGGCGGCTCGATCCAGACGGCGTCTTTCGCCTCCTCAAGCCGGCCGAGGGGCAGTCACCGCGTCGCTGCCAACACGAGTTCCTCGAACAGCGGACGGGGCCCGCGGTCGAGTCGGCCGAAGCGTCGCCCGCCTAGCGGTCGCGGTGGACGCCCGCTTGTGAGCATGCTCCTTGAGGGGGCGCACCGTCGTCCATAGAATCGCGGTCAGCCGCATTTCCCGCGTGAGAGACTCGATTCGATGGCGGAGGACCACTACCAGACGCTCGGCGTGTCGCGGACCGCTTCGGCGGAGGACATCCGCAAGGCCTATCGGGAACTGGCCCGCAAATACCATCCCGACCTCCATCCCGACGACAATGCGGCGAAGGAGAAGTTCAAGAAGGTTCAGGCTGCGTTCGACGTGCTCAACGAGCCAAGCAAGCGGGAGATGTACGACCGCTATGGCAGCGCTTTTGAGGGCGTCGGCGCGGGTGGTCCGGGGGGCGGCGGCCCGTTTCCGGGCGGCGGTCCATTTCAAGGTGGCGGTGGCTTTCCTGGTGGCGGCGGAGGCCAGGAGATCGATCTGGAGAGCCTGTTCGGCGGGGCCGGAGGATTCGAGCAGTTGTTCGGCGGCGGCGGCGGCGGGCCGCGGGCCCGGACAGCGGGCGGCCGACGACGCCGCGCGGCCCAGGCGCCGGGCGAAGACGTCACAGCGCGGATAACGATTCCGTTCACGCTCGCGATCGACGGCGGCAAGGCCAACGTGCAGGTTGATCGTGGGGGCGGTAAGACCGAAGCGATCAGCGTGACGATCCCGCAGGGGCTCCCCGACGGTGCGCGGATGCGGCTTCGCGGCCAGGGCCTCCCGGGCACAGGAGGCGGTCCGGCGGGCGATCTGCTTCTCGAAGTGGGCATCGAGCCACACCTGGTGTTTCATCGCGCTGGCGATACGCTCGAGATGACGTTGCCGATCACGCTCGCCGAGGCGATCGAAGGAGCGAAGGTCGACGTGCCCACGCCGTGGGGCACGATCGTGTTGAAGGTTCCGCCGCGGACCAGCGGCGGCCGCAAGCTCCGCGCCGGTGGCATGGGTGTGCGGCACGCGAATGGCTCGAAGGGCGACCTGATCGTGGAGCTCCAGATCGTGTTGGCCGACACGGCCGACGCAGCGTTGATGGACCGGCTCTTGGAAGCGGCCAAGGCCGTGGAGGCTGGCGATCCTGCCGGACCTCGCGCGCATCTGCGGTGGTGACCGCCGGCGATCGCGGGTTTCCCCGGCGGCTGAGGCTCCTGCGACCGTCCGAGTTTTCCCGTGTTTACGACTGCCGGCAGAGTGCAGCCGCGGGGCCGCTGGTGCTCTACGCGGCGGTGAACGAGGCTCCTGCATCTGGTGTGCGGGTCGGGCTTTCCGTATCGCGTCGAATCGGCAACGCGGTGGTTCGTAACCGCTGGAAGCGGCGGCTGCGTGAGGCCTTTCGCTCGATCCGCGGTAGCCTGCCGGTGGGCAACGACTTCGTGCTCGTGGTGCGGTCCGGTGATCCACCCCGCGGCGCGGAGGCCGCCCGGCGAATCGAGCAGACGATCACCGCGCTCGCGGGGCGGGTGATCGGCCGCAAGGGCTATGCGTCCGCCCGGCCGGTGCCCCGCGATGCCGCGGCAAAGAAACCGAAGCGGAGGCGGTGATGGGCTCGACGCTTCGGGAGGCATGTCGGCCGGCCGGCCGGCTCTTTGACCGGGCCGTGTCTGCCGTGCTCATTCTCGGAGTGATCGTCTACAAGTGCACGCTCAGTCCGCTGCTCGGCCGACACTGCCGCTTTCAGCCGACGTGCAGCAGCTACTTCCGTGAGGCCGTGGAGAAGTACGGCGCCGTCCGCGGAACGATGAAGGGGCTCGCGAGGATCGGCCGCTGCCATCCATGGCATCCCGGCGGCTACGACCCGCCCTGAACGAGCGTTGCGATCACGCCCGCGTTGGCCGCTGGAAACGACAAGGCCGGCAGTTCGGCGATTGGCGTCCAGGCGAAGGGCAGGCGTGGCTCGTGGCAGCCGTAGTGTGGCTCGGCCTCGAAAAACAGGATGTCGAGGAGGCCATTCGCCGCGGAGCCCGTGGTGCGTTCGAGCAGTCGCCGCACACGGATGGCGACGCCTGTCTCCTCGAGGCATTCCCGCGCGGCGGCCGCCTCGGGCGACTCGTCGGGCTCGACCTTGCCTCCGGGAAACTCGTGGAGGCCCGCGGCGTCGACCGCCTGCTTCGTGCGGCGACCCACGAGCACGCGACCGTTTTGTACGACGACCGCCACAGCGATCATCGTGGCGTCGCTCACTCCGCCTGCTTCGGCACGAGGTCGAGCAGTCTGCCCGGCGACCCCATGATGTTGTAGCCGGCGTCGACATGGAGGATTTCGCCGGTGATCCCCTGCGACTCCCGCGACAAGAGCCACGCACCGGCCTTGCCCACCTCTTCGTGGGTGATGTTGCGGCCCATGGGCGACATGTGCTGGTAGAGGCCGAGCATGTCATCCACACCGGCACCGCGGCCGGCGAGCGTGCGGAGCGGGCCGGCGCTCACCGCGTTGACGCGGACGCCCGCGGGGCCGAGGTCGAAGGCCATGTAGCGCATGCAGGTGTCGAGCGTGGCCTTGCAGACGCCCATGATGTTGTAGCCGGGTACCACCTTCTCGCCGCCGAAGTAGGTGAGCGTGAGTATCGAGGCGTCTTTGGAGAGGATGCCCCGCGAGAGGCGGCCGACGGCGAGCAGACTGTAGGCGCTCGTCTCCATCGCCACGCGAAACCCCTCACGGCTGCAGTTGGTGGTGTCGCCCTTGAGGTCGTCCAGAGGCGCGAAGGCGATCGAATGAAGCACGAAGTCGAGGGTGCCAAACTCCTGCTTCGCGCGGTCCATGACCTTGGCAATCTGGTCGTCGCTCGACACGTCCATGGGCACAAGGAACTTGGCGTTGGGCTCGGGATCGGTGAGTTGCGAGACGCGGCGACGGTTCCGCTGGCGTTCGTCGTCGGGGCGGTCGGGCAGGTGGGTGAAGCCGATCTGGCCCCCCTCGGCGAGGACCTCCTTGGCGATCGCCCAGGCGATCGAGTGGTCGTTGGCCACGCCGAGCACAAGCCCCTTCATCCCGTCGAACCTACCCATCGAGTCGTCTCCGCAGTAGTTTGGTGGAAGCGATGCCTGCCGCCCGCCGACCGCAGTGTCGGAAGCGAAACGCGAAATGTAGCCGCTCCCAGTAAATCCCTGCAACGCGGCATCGGGGCCGCATCGCCGCGGGACGGGGGCCGACCCTTGCCGGGGTCGAGCGCGGTGGGTAGAAAAGGGCTGCTGAGCCCCGTTAGCTCAATTGGTCAGAGCATCTGACTCTTAATCAGAGGGTTCTTGGTTCGAGTCCAAGACGGGGCACT
>JBBDNW010000067.1:0-30620 GCA_040877375.1 Pirellulales bacterium
GCGCTTGGGGCTTCCTGACGGGAGGCAAGGGGGTCGGCGAACGCTCTTAGGAGCCCTGGGCGTATCCCCGCCCCGGCGACGAGACTTTTGCCGCCCCCGAGCCGGCGATACCTGAAAGTCGAATGCGGTCGAGCCCGCTACCGGCACTCAGGCGAACAGTTCCTTGATGACCTTGCCGGAGTTGGCGATCTTCATCGGGCGACCGTTCTTGGCCGTGAAGGTCGTCTCGAGTGAGACACCGAGCGACTTGAGCACGCTGGCCATCAGGTCCTGCGACGAGTAGGCCTCGGACACCACTTCCTTACCGTCAGAACTCGTCTCGCCAACCACAACACCCCGCTTGAAGCCGCCGCCACCGACCACGACGCTCCAGCTGCGGGCCCAATGGTCGCGGCCGCCGCCCCCATTGATGTTAGGCGTGCGGCTGAACTCACCCATCCACATAACCACCGTGTCGTCGAGCATGCCACGGTCAGCCAGATCAGCCACGAGGGCGCTCATCGCTTGATCGAGCATCGGAAGTTTTTCGTCCTGCAGCGTCGGAAAGATGTTGGCGTGGTTGTCCCAGCCACCGAGATCGACCTCGACGAACGGCACCCCCGCCTCAACCAGCCTGCGGGCCATCAGGCAGCCGCGGCCAAAGCCGCTTGCGCCGTACTTCTCCTGGATGTCCTTGGGCTCCTTCATCACCTTGAAGGCGTCCATCTGCGGACTCGTCATGAGCTTGACCGTCTTGTCGAGCACCTTGGCGTGATCATCGGCAGACGCACCACGCCGCTCGCCGATAAACCGTTTCTCGATCGTGGCCAGCATTTCCATCCGCTGCGCGAGCCGCGCCGGATCGACGCCCATCTCGAGGTTACGGACGTTGCCGTTGGAGTCGACGACAAACGGCGACCAGGTCATGCCCAGAAAACCCGGCCCCACGCTACCGCCACCCACCGACACGAACGGCGGAATCTCGAGATTCGGCACCTGGTCGGCCAGTTCGTGGGAAATCACAGCGCCGTAGCTTGGATGCTCAACATTGGGGTTGGGGACGTAGCCGGTGTGCATGTAGTACCGACCTCGCATGTGGTCGGCCTCGCGCGTACTCATCGACCGGACGATCGCCATGTGATGCATCTGCTTCGCCATCAGCGGCATGTGCTCACAGATGGCGACGCCGTCGGCACTGGTCGAGATCTGCTTGAACGGCCCGCCGGTTGGGGCGCCTGGCTTGAGGTCCCAGATGTCCATGCTGCTCGGCCCGCCCCCCATCCACAGCAGGATCGCGGCCTTGTGCCGCTTCTTCATGTCGGTGGCATTGGCGAGGATCGAGTTGGTGAAGGCGGTCGCCGGGGCCGCCAGTGCGGCAGCACCCGCCATGTGGTTCATGAAATGGCGGCGGCTCATGCCGTCCGGGACATCAATGAAGCGGGCCATGGCGGAGACTCCTAAAGGCTGGCGAGGGGGAAATCCCCAATGAAATCGTAGGTCGAAGTATGGTTTATTCCCAACCCGGCCACCAACCCGGGGTCGGTCTCAAAAACCTAAAAAACAGCCGCCCACCGCGAATGCCAGCGGCGGCATTCGCTCAATGCTTGATGATAAACTCATTCGAGTTTAGTACGGCCCACCAGACGTCTTGGAGGGCCCCCACCACGTCGCCCCTGCGGGCCGCCACCATCCGGTTGGCCATCGACAATTCGGAACTCGAGGGCTTCCGAGCCAGAGCCGTCATGTAGAGCGTGTCGATCTTGGCCCCGTTGTTCATCGAACTACTGGCGACGTTGTCGAGAAACCCGCCCTTGCCGGTCGAGACAGCGCTCTTGACCAGTTCACCGTTGAACATCATCAACACCTGCGGGATCGAGCCGTTGAAGGTCGTCGCGTCGTCCCCTTCATCGGTGCCGAAGGCGATGACGAACTGCGAGAGCCACGCGTCCTTCTTCTTCGCCGCTTCCTCTCCGCGGGCCGCCTCATCGGCCTCGGTCGCGGTCAGCAGCGATTGATAGAGCTCTTCAGCCTGCATCTGACGCAGGTAGAAGTGGGTGAACTTCGGCTTCTCGCCCAGGGCTGGATCGTCACGAACGTTTCCTGCGGTTGTCCGGCTGGAGACCGCATAGGGCTTCGAGAGGACCAGCCAGCGGGCGAGTTCCTTGAGATCGAAACTCTGTTCACGAAAACGCTCCGCCAACCCGTCGAGCAGTTCGGGATGAGACGGCGGGTTGTGCTCCCCAAGATCATCGACGGGCTTCGTGAAACCGTACCCAAAGAAATGCCCCCACATCCGATTGGCGATCGCCTTGGGGAAAAATGGGCTCGCCTTGATCAACTGGGCGAGTTCCTTGCGCCGATGCACGCCATAGGCCGTGCCGTCGTCCATCTTCGCGGGTAGGTAACCGCTCTTGGAAACCTCAGTGCCATCGACGAACACCGGATAGGCGACCTTCATCAGCCCGTTACGGAGTTCGTAATACAGTTCCGCCTCCTCCGGATTGCCGCCCTCGCCAGCGAAGTCTTCGTCCACGAGTTCAACCCATTGGATATCCCTCGAGCCGTCGAACCGCCGAAGCGCACGTGTCTGCCGAAAAAACGCGTTCATCTCCCAGAACTGATTTTGTTTGCCCTTGTTGAACGGGTGATTGTGGCACTGCGTGCACTGCACCTGGAGGCCGAGGAAGACCTGCGCCGTCTTGGCAGTGGCCTGCACGCCGTTTTCGACTCCCATTTCCTCCATCTTCCCGCTAAGAAAATTCGTCGCGCCGTTGAAACCCTCGATATCCTTGCGGTTGGCGTTGGTTCCCATCGCGGTGACGAGATCCTCCATCAACCGGTCGTACGGCAGATTCTTCGAGAAGGCCCGCCGTAGATACTGACGCATCCCAGGACGATTGACCCGCTCGTTGGTTACGTCGCGACCGATCAGGACGGTCGTCCAGACATCGGTCCAGTGACGGGCGTACTCATCAAGGTAATCGTCGCCGAGCAACCGCGACACCAGATCCGCCCGCTTGGTGGGCGATGAATCGCTTAGGAACTGATGCAGTTCCTTGGGATTGGGAATCCGACCAATCAGGTCGAGGTGTACCCGCCGGCACCATTCCCCCTCCGTGGCGGACGGGGATGGCTGCAGGCCCGACTCCGTCCATGCGGACGATATTTGTTCGTTGATGAACTTGACCTGCGGGATTCCGTAGTGATCGGCGTCGCTCTGGGCGGCACCCGCCACCGCCGAAGCGAAAATCGCCACCACCGGAAAAAGCATGGTCAACTGCTCGCGCATGATGCCCTCCGAAACCGGAAAAGCCAGGATCTGAAGCACAGATACATTGTATTCGGCGGCACCCATCCAGCCTATTCCCAGCACCACGCCCTCATCGGCACCTGTACGGCGGGCCACTTAGACCGCATCTGCTCTTGGTGCAGCAGCGGAATGGCACCTTGGAGGAGGGAGGCACGGGGGTCGGCGAACGCTCGAGGAGCCTGAGGCGTATCCTCGCCCCGGCGACGAGACTTTTGCCGCCCCCGAGCCGGCGAACCACCTAAAGTCGAAGAGGCTCAAGAGCCCGGAGAAAGCCCGCGTCAGGTCGCGACCGGCCTGGCCGACTCGACCCGCGGCTTTTGCGAACCGCCAGCGACTTCGGGGCCGACGAACTCGAGGATGGCTCGGGGGCCGGCATCGCCCAGACGAGGCGTCGCCAACTTAAGAATCCGCGTGTATCCACCGGGACGATCCGTGAACCGGGGCGCGATCTTTTCGAACAGAATCCGCGCTGCGTGCTTGTCACCCAGCAACTGGATTACCCGGCGACGGGCCTTCACAGCCGGCGCCATGGCCCGGGCCCACTGGTTCCACTGGTCGCCTGCCCGCCACTGCTTCCAGGCGGCCGAGTCCCGATCTGCAGTCGTGCCGAACTGGCCAGCCTGCAGGGCCGCTACCAGGCCGTACTTGGCGACGGTAACGCACCGCTCAACCAGCGGCCGCACCTCCTTGGCCTTCGCCACGGTGGTCACGATCCGGCCGCGCACCTTGGCCGCGCCCACCTCACCAGCCTCCACCTCACGTTCGGTGAGCATGAGCGCCGACGCGAGGTTGCGAAGCAACGCCCGCTGATGCGAGGGGCTCCGGCCGAGAACACGACCCTTCCGACGATGACGCATGGCAGATTCCCTGAATGTCTCTTGATACTTGAAGTGGCAACTACGGCGGCCGCGACAGCCTGCCGGTCAGGCATTCGCTCCGGCGGGAACGTCCATCCCAAGATGGAGCCCCAACTCGCGAAGCTTCTCCTCGATTTCCTGCAACGTGGTCTCGCCGAAGTTCCGCACCTCGAGCAGTTCCTCGCGGGACCGCGACACGAGATCCCGGAGAGACTCAATACCCGCCTCATGGAGGCAGTTATTCGCACGCAACGACATCCGCAGATCCGACACGAGCATGCCAAGGCGACTCTCGAGAGGAGCCTCCACGGCAAACAGACTGGCGGCGCCCGGCAACGGCACGCCCGGACCAGGCTTCGTGTAACCCACGAACGGATTGAGGTGCTTTCGCAGGATCTTTGCCGCCTCGACGAGGGCCATTTCTGGCGTCACAGTGCCGTTGGTCCAGATCTCCATCGTCAGTTTGTCGTAGTTGGTCTTTTGGCCGACGCGGGTCTCTTCGACCTCGTATTTGACGCGGGTGACCGGACTAAACACCGCATCGACCGGAATGATTCCGATTTCGTGCGAGGCCTGACTCTGCTCGCCCGACGGGACGTAACCACGGCCGTTCTCCACGACCATCTCCAGCTCGAACGGCACGTCATCCGTCAAGGTCGCCAACACGAGGTCCTTGTTGATGATTTCCACTGCATCGTCGGTCTGGATGTCGGCACCCGTGATCGGACCACGCGTGCTCTTCTCAACACGAAGCACGCGCGTCGAGTCGCTATGGTTCTTCACCACGAGGCTCTTGATTGCCAGCACGATATCGGTGACGTCCTCGAGCACGCCCTTAATCGTCGTAAACTCGTGGAGCGAACCCGCCAACTTGATCTGAGTGACCGCGCTTCCCTCAAGACTCGATAACAGCACCCGCCGCAGGCTGTTGCCTACCGTCGTGCCAAAACCCCGCTCGAAGGGTTCCGCGGTGAACTTGCCGTAGATCGACGTCAGCGACTTGGGGTCGGCAGTGACCGCACCGGGCAGCTCGAGACCACGCCAGCGGATATGCATGCGAAACTCCTTAGAAAATCACTTGGAACAAAGTTCGATGATCAGGTTCGCCTGCACGGGGATCGACACGTCCTCCGCCGCAGGCAACCGATCGATGCGGCCCTCGGGGATCGCCCCGTCGGCACGCGACAGAAAGTCGGGAATATCACGGCGAAACTCGGCAAGCGCCGCGTGCACAAGCTGCAGGCTCTTCACCCGATTTTTCACCCTCACGAGATCACCCGCCTTCACCTGATAGCTGGGCACGTCGACGCGCCGGCCATTGATCGTGATGTGGCCGTGCAGCACTACCTGGCGGGCAGCCGCCCTCGACGGAGCGAAACCAAGACGGTGAATGACATTATCCAGCCGCCGCTCGAGCAACGACATCAGCGTCTCACCCGTATTGCCCTTACCCTTCGCGGCCCGTGCAAAATACGTCCGAAACTGCCGCTCAAGCACACCGTAGTAGTGCTTGACCTTCTGCTTTTCGCGAAGGTGCAGTCCGTAATCCGTCGGCTTGCTTCGCCGCTTTTGCACCATGCCAGGAGGCGTGGGACGCCGCTCGATGGCGCACTTCGGAGTGTCGCAGCGACTCCCCTTCAGAAACAGCTTGAGTCCGTCGCGGCGGCAGAGGCGGCAGACAGGTCCGGTAATGCGTCCCATGATGGCGTTCGCTTGCAGGAAAAAGGTACGAGAAGGGAAACGATTCTGTGGACGGGAGCCGCGGTGACTAGACGCGACGCTTCTTCGGGGGCCGGCAACCGTTGTGAGGCAGCGGAGTGACGTCTTCGATACTGCGGACGTTCATGCCGGCTGCCTGAAGGGCAGTGATCGCACTTTCACGACCACTGCCAGGCCCTTTGACCCGAACCTCCAACTCCTTGACCCCAAACTTCGCAGCCTTTTCGGCGGCCTGCTGGGCGGCGCACTGCCCAGCGAACGGAGTGCCCTTGCGACTTCCCTTGAACCCACACGTGCCACCACTCGCCCAGCAAAGCGTGTCGCCCCGCGTGTCGGTAATGGTGACTGTCGTGTTGTTGAAACTCGCCACGATGTAGGCGATGCCCGCCGTCACGCTTTTTTTCTTTGTTTTTGCAACCTTCGACATGCTCGTTGATCTCGCGTCGGAACTCGGGGTCGTGATGAGGGGGACTGAACGGGACTGTCGGAAACTGAGGGCAGGAACCACGCCTCTGCAGGAAGACATCGCCAAGCTTACTTGAGGTCCTTAACGCCCTTCTTACCGGCAACTGTCTTCTTCGGCCCCTTACGGGTCCGGGCATTCGTGCGAGTCCGCTGACCACGGACCGGCAGGCCTCGCCGATGCCGTAGACCGCGGTAGCTGCCGATGTCCTTAAGACGGGAGATGTTTTGGGCAACCTGCCGCCGCAACTGCCCCTCGACGGTGTAGTCCTTGTCGAGGAGGGCGGCGAGGCGGGCCAGTTCGTCCTCGTGCAGATCCCGAGCCCGCCCAAGCGGATCGACGCCCGCCTTAAAACAAATCTCGCGCGCGACCCTTGCTCCGACCCCGTACAGATACTGTAGGGAGAAGATGGTCTTCTTCTCGGAGGGGATGTCGACGCCCATCAGACGCGGCATGGCTTGCTTTCCGAATCGCGGTGGCTAAGGACGATATTGTTTAATGCAGACAAGTTTTCGGCATGGTGTCGACCACCGACCTCTTGCGTCGGGCACGACCGCACCACGATGTCACCAACCCGAACGACACCGTCATTCAAGACGGCCTCACTCGGCTGTGCCGACCACGGTCGGCCACCGGCATCGCCAACGATCATCCGTCACCCCTGCCGCTGCTTGTGCCGCGGGTCAGCGCAGACCACGAATACGACGCCGCGGCGCCGAACGATCTTGCACTTCTCACACATACGACGGACGCTGGCGCGAACCTTCATGGACAAACTCGTGACGACGGCCGCTGGGCCTGAGACTGACAGAGTGACACCAACCGAGCCTCAAACTATAAAACGCTCATCCGGCCGTCACAAGGGGGTGGCAAGATTCCCGCGGAGTCCGCGTTTTTAACCACCCGAACTCCCCGAATGGGCGTCACGCGGCCGATCCCGCGGGATTCAGTTTCTCATCGGCGGAAGGGGGGGCGGTGAGCACCTTCGGACCGCTTTCCGTGATGGCCACGGTGTGCTCGAAATGGGCGCTGGGCCGGCCGTCCACGGTCGACTGGGTCCAGTAATCCTGGAGCGCCCGTACCTTTTTTGACCCCATGTTCACCATCGGCTCCACCGCGATCACCAACCCTGGCTCCAGTTCAAAGTCATGGTTTTTGCGAAACGCTGGCGTGCAAAAGTTTGGCACCTGCGGGTCCTCGTGCATGGTGCGGCCGATGCCGTGCCCCACGAAGTTCTCGACAACAGAGAATCCGTGGTCCCGCACGAATCTCGCCATCTCGGTGGCCACGTCGCTCCAGCGACTCCGGCTGGCCATCAGTTCGATCGCCAAGCCCAGCACGCCCGCCGTGCAGTCGAGCAACCGTTGAACGTCGGCTTCAACCTCACCGACGGGATGCGTGACGGCTGAGTCACCGCACCAGCCGCCGACGCTGCAGCCGGTGTCGATGCTGACTACGTCGCCCGGCCGCAATTGCCTCGGCCCCGGGATCCCGTGCACGACCTCGTCGTTGACCGAGATGCAGCACACCGCCGGAAACGGCACCTTACCGGGAACACCTTTGAAGAGCGGCACGGCGCCGTGGTCGAGAAAGAACTTCTCCACGGCGGCATCAATCTCACCCGTCGTCACACCGGGCTTGACCATCGACCTGGCAAGTTGGTGGGCGCCCCAGACAACGAGACCGGAACGGCGCATCATCGCGATTTCACGCGGAGACCGAAGATTCACCACGACAGCACTCACCGAAGGACGGGAATGGGAACGACCCACGCCCCCGAAGTATACCGCCGGGATGTGCCCGGGCGACCGCTCACCGAAGACCTGTCATCGACTGCGGGCTGTGCGATCGAACCGCCGCACCGCGATCTTGACGCGATCGAAAATCTCCTCGGCGGTGCCGAGCCCGTCGATTGAGGCGAGCTTGCCCTGCCGCGAGTAATAGTCGAGCAGCGGTGCGGTCTGCACCTCGAAACTCGTGATCCGCTTCGAGAAGATCTCCGGGTCGTCATCCTCCCGCCTGCGGGCGAGCATCCGGCGCACGAGTTCGTCGCGGGGCACAGCCAGTTCGATCACCCCATCGACGGTCATCGCCCTGCGCTCGAGCAGGTCGTCGAGCGTCTCTGCCTGCGGCAGCGTCCGTGGAAAACCATCGAGCAGGCAGCCACTGCGACAGTCGGGCGCCTGAAGCCGCCGGCTCACCATGCCGACGATGATCGGGTCGGGCACCAGTTGCCCCTGCTTCATGAAGTTGGCAGCCTCGACGCCTGCCGGCGTCCGAGCACGCACCTCGGCACGCAGCATCTCACCGGTCGAAAGGTGGGGCACCTTGAGGAACTCCACCAACCGCTGGCATTGCGTGCCTTTTCCCGCTCCCGGCGGACCGATGAGGATGATCCGCATGACTGGTCCACGTCGCTGACGGAAGGGCTGGTCGGACGGCTTGTCGGCCGCGCATATGAAGCCGCGAACGATGCCTCCCGGCGCCGGCCGACCGTGATCCGCTCAGCTCTTCTCCAGGAGTCCGCTGTAGTTCCGCATCACGAGATGGCTGTCAATCTTCTGCACCAGGTCGAACGCCACGCTGACGGCGATCAGCAACCCAGTGCCACCGTAGAAACTCGCGATCTGTGCTGGGATTCCAAGCGCCCCGCCCACGATCGTAGGGATCACGGCGACGAGCGAGAGAAAGCCCGCCCCAACGTAGGTGATGCGCTCCATCACCCGCTCGAGATAATCGGCCGTCCGCTTACCCGGACGGTAGCCGGGGATGAACGCTCCGAAGTTCTTGAGATTGTCGGCCATCTCCTTGGGATTGAAGGTGATGGCGGTCCAGAAGTAGCAGAAGAAGTAGATGAGAGCGATGTAGCAGATGTTGTAGAGAAACGACTGGCCACGCATGAAAGAGTCGTGCAGCGCCCGCAGCACGTCGCTGGTGGGAAACGCATTGCTGAGGTATTGGAACAGCAACTGCGGAAAGAGAAGGAGCGAACTGGCGAAGATGATCGGCATCACGCCCGCCTGGTTGACCCGGAGCGGAAGGTACTGCCGCGTGCCACCATATACCCGGCGGCCGCGAACGTGCTTTGCACTCTGGGTGGGAATCCGCCGCTGGCCCTGCGTCATAAACACGACGCCCGCCACCACGCCGACGAACAAGGCCGCGAGGACGAGCAGCGTTTCCACGCCCATCTTGCCGCCGCCGCCACCGAGTTCCCACGTCGTGTCGCTGCCGAGTTCGACCAGAGCGCTGGGCATGCCCGCCAGAATGCCCGCCATGATCAGCAGGCTGATGCCGTTGCCGATGCCGAACTCGTCGATCTGCTCGCCGAGCCACATCAGGAAAATCGTGCCCGCGGTCATCGTCATCACGGCCACGAACTGCCAGGAGACCGGGAGGCGGCCATCAACGAGGAACGCCGGCGAGATGAGCGACTGCTCGCCGACCCGTTGAGAGGCGAGGAAGGCCACGTAGGCCCAACTCTGCACGACGCAGATAATGACCGTGGCGTAACGAGTGTATTCGTTGATCTTCTTGCGGCCCGCTTCGCCCTCTTTCTGCAACCGCTCCAGGGGCGGCCACACTGTGCCGAGCAGTTGAAAAATGATCGACGCCGAGATGTACGGCATGATGCCGAGGCCAAAAATCGTGGCCTGCGACAACTGGCTCGCGGAGAAAACGGCGACGGTCCTCAGGAGTTCACCGATACCACCGGTTTCCTTTGCAAACTGGTTCATCACGTTCGCGTCGATGATCGGCAGCGGCACCTGCCAGCCGACCCGATAGATTGCGAGTAGTCCGAGCGTCAGCAGAATTTTCTGCCGCAGTTCCGGAATCGTGAAGATGACGCGAAGTTTCTCGAACACGGCGGTGGACTCCTCCGAGTGACGCTGCAATCAGGAGCCCATACACTAACCGCCGGCAGGCTTTTTCCGCGATGCCTTCTTTGTCTTGCGAACCAGCGGAGCAGGACCGGGCAGTTCCGACACCGAACCACCCGCGGCCAGAATCTTGGCCTTGGCCTGAGCACTAAAATGGTGGGCCGAGACTTTGAGGGCCTTCGAAATCTCCCCCTCGCCCAGGATCTTGATCTGCTGCCAGATACCCTTGGCCACTCCGGAAGCCCGCAGCGTTTGCGGCGTGACATCGCTCCCGGAGGCGAAAGCCTCCTCGAGACGCGAGACGTTCACGCCCTTGACGATCAAGCCGTGACTGTTGTGGAAACCACGCTTGGGAATACGGCGAATGAGCGGCGTACCGCCACCCTCAAAGATCGAAGGCGACGACCAACCGGCGAGTTGCCCCTGCCCCTTGTTGCCACGTCCGGCCGTACGGCCACGGCCCGAACCCGGCCCTCGGCCCACACGGAGCCGCCTGCTGTGCTTGTGAATGCCCTTGTTGACATCGTTGAGTTTCATGACGAGTTGCCTTGATATGGACCGCTGTGGGCTGGCCCGTGATTCGGGGATTTGCTGTTCAGGAGAGGGTCACGCCACGCAACCGCTCGACTTCAGACTTTGTCCGCAGTTGCTTGAGCCCCTCGATCGCGGCCTTGACCAAGTTCACAGGATTCGTGGAGCCGTGGGCTTTCGTCAACACGTCACGGATGCCCGCCGATTCGCAGACAGCACGAACCGCGGCGCCTGCGATGATGCCCGTGCCCGGGCCGGCCGGAAGCATGATCACCTTGGACGTTTCGTAGCGACCCTCGACGCGGTGCGGAATGGTGCCCGCTTCGACCGGCACTTCAATCAGGTTCTTCATGCCATCCTTGATGGCCTTCTCGACCGCAGGTGGCACTTCGTTGGCCTTGGCGTAGCCGCAGCCGACCTTTCCTCGCCCGTTCCCCACCACGACGAGACCTGCGAAGCTGAAGCGGCGACCGCCCTTCACGACGGTCGCGCAGCGGCGGACCTTAACAACCTTCTCGGCGAACTCGCCGGAGCGGGATTCTTTGCCAGTGGACACGAGGAACTGCCTCCGTTGATCTAAACCTGTTCTCGGACGTTGAATCAGAACTCGAGCCCGGCCGCGCGGGCGGCATCGGCGAGTGCAGCTACCCGGCCGTGATAGCGGAATGCACCACGATCGAAGCAGACCTGCTTCACGCCGGCAGCCTTGGCACGTTCGGCGACGGCCTTACCGATGACCTCCGCCGCCTGCTTGTTGCCGCCAAACCCGAGCCCGTCACGCAGCGACTTGTCGGTGGAGCTGGCAGAAGCCAGCGTCCGACCGGTCGAGTCGTCGACGATCTGGGCAGAGATGTGTTTGTGGGAGCGAAACACCGTGAGTCGTGGCCTTTCGGACGTCCCCCGGATGGAGCGACGAACACGAAACCGCCGCCGCTCACGCTGCCTGAGAATCGTTCGTGAATGATCCATTGCTGATGCCTTTACTTCGTGACGGCCTTGCCGGCCTTGCGGCGGACCTGCTCGTTCTCGTACCGGATGCCCTTGCCCTTGTAGGGCTCCGGCTTCCGCAGCGACCGCACCTCGGCCGCGAACTGGCCGACGACTTGCTTGTCGATGCCCTTGATCGTGATGTGTGTTTGGTCCGGGCAGGTCACGTTAAGACCGGCAGGGATTTCGACCTGCAGTTCGTTGGCAAAGCCAACGCGAAGCTGCAGTACGTTTTTCTGAATCGCGGCGAGGTAGCCGACGCCCACGATTTCGAGTTTCTTCTCAAAACCCTTCGAGACCCCCTCGACCATGTTGGCGGCGAGCGCCCGCATGAGGCCGTGCACCGAACGCGCGAGGCGGCCGTCGCCGTCGCGGGTGACCTTGATCGCACTAGCGGCCGAGTCCACCTCCACCGTGACAGACGGGTGAAGACGCTGCTCGAGTTTGCCGAGCGGCCCCTCAACGGTGAGCGCACCGCCGGACACGGCGGCCTTCACACCCTTGGGGATCGAAACTGGATTTTTACCAATGCGGGACATCGCCTGCCTGACCTTTCGGACTACCAGAGCTCACAGAGGACTTCACCACCGAGTTTCTTCTGACGCGCCTCGCGATCACTCACCACGCCGCTCGACGTGGAAAGGATCGAGATTCCCAGCCCGCCAAGCACCGGCCGTAGCCGTGCCGAACGACTGTAAACACGGCGACCGGGCGTACTGACGCGACGGATGTGTCGGATCAACCGCTCGCCGTTGGGGCCATATTTCAAATCCAACTGAATGTGGGGGACGGGGTCGGCTTCGACCTCTCGCCATTCCCAGATGAAACCTTCACGCTTCAGCACTTCCGCCAGCCCACGCTTCACCTTTGAGCTCGGCACGTCGACGGTAGCGCGTTCCACTCGCACCGCGTTGCGGATGCGGGTCAGCATGTCGGCGATGGGGTCGGTCATCATGTCAACTGGGCCCTCTTCTGAAATCTCGCTCGTCGCAGGACGTTGTTCGATCGTGTGTGGGGTGTCATTCGGATTCCGCCTACCAACTTGCCTTTTTGACGCCCGGAATGAGCCCTTGGTCAGCCAACTTCCGGAAGCAGATACGGCAGGTGCCGAACTTGCGGTACACAGCCCTCGGCCGGCCGCAGAGCATGCAACGGCGGACGATCCGGGAAGAGTATTTAGGCTTGCGCTTCGCCGCCGCGATCTTGGATTTACTTGCCATGGTTCTTCAGTGCGTGCTGCGGGACTGGTCTGCGTTCATTGTTGAGTTGTGTGATTGAAGTGCCCGCAGAGCGGGCCGAGGGTGGCCGCTACGCCGCGACGTCCCCTTCCTTCTTAAGAGGCATACCCATGGCGACCAGGAACTGCCTCGCGTCGTCGTCGCTGCGAGCCGACGTGACCAACGTGATGTTCATACCCTGAGGCCGGGTGTATTTGTCGGGGTTGATTTCCGGAAACACCATCTGTTCGGAAAGGCCCAGGCTGTAGTTGCCATGGCCATCGAATGCCGTGCTCGAAAGGCCTCGGAAATCCCGCACCCGGGGCAGGGCCACGGACACAAGCCGGTCGAGAAACTCGTACATCCGCCGGCCTCGGAGCGTGACTTTGCAGCCAATCGGCAGGTTCTCGCGAAGCTTGAAACCGGCCACCGCAGCCTTTGAGATCGTCGCGATCGGCTTTTGACCGCTGAGCTGAGCGAGCGCCCCGAGCGCTTCCTCGAGAAACTTCTTTTCAGTGACGGCTGCGCCGACGCCCATGTTCACGACGATCTTTTCGAGCTTCGGAATCGCATGGGGGTTGGTGGTGCCGAGGGCCTCGGCCAACTGTGGCCGCACCTTGTTGATGTAGTGCTCGAGCATCCGCGGCGTGCCCGCGGGCCCGACTGGCGCCGATTCTACTACTTTGCTCTTCTTGGCCATCTCGAACGATCCTTGAAAGATTCCCTACGCTGGTCAATCGTGTTCGTTGTATTCGCTGATCTATTCGCTGATTGTGTGTTTGCTTCTCGCCCAGGTCAGCCGCCGGCAGCCTTGGCCCGGGCACGCTTCAGCGTTCCGAGGTCGGCGCCACACCTGCGACAGACACGGACCTTGCCGCCGTCGGCCGACACCTTGGCACCGAGCCGGGCCGCCTTGTCGCACGCCGTGCAGACAACGAGCACGTTCGAGACGTCGATCGGCATCTCCTTACTAAGCCGACCGCCCTGCGGATTCTTCTGACTGCGGCGAATGTGGCGGTAGACGCGATTGACGCCTTCCACCACGATCCGCTGGCAGCCTTCCTTCTCCGGAAGCACCGACAGAACCTTAGCGCGGGTGCCCTTGGCATTGCCCGTCCGCACTTCGACGATATCGCCCGATCGGATCAACATCACACCACCTCGCTCGCCAGACTGACGATCTTCATGAAGTTGCGGTCGCGAAGCTCCCGGGCCACGGCCCCGAAGATACGCGTGCCTTTGGGATTCTTTTCGTTGTCGATGATCACGCAAGCGTTGGAGTCGAAGCGGACGTAACTGCCGTCGTCGCGACGCGTCGGCTTTTTCACCCGGACGATGACAGCCTTCACGACCGCCTTCTTCTTCACTTCACTACCTGGAATCACACTCTTGACGCTGCAGACGATGATGTCGCCCAGGCCGGCAGTCCGCCGACGGCTCCCGCCAAGCACCTTGAAGCACATCACTTCCTTTGCGCCAGTGTTGTCTGCGACCGCGAGTCGCGTCTGCATCTGGATCATGTCGCCCGTCCTTCCACCACTTTGCCGCTCCCCGTTGCTGCGGCCGCCTCGGCCTTCGCCGCGGTTTCTCTGAGCTGGGTGGCCCGGGCTCCGCTCCGCAGCGAGGCCACGTCAACGGCCGTGCTCTTCTTCACGACTCGAACGAGTTCCCAGCGCTTCAGGCGGCTCCGCGGCCGGCACTCCACGATCTCAACCAAGTCGCCGTTGTGCGAATCGTCGTTCTCGTCGTGCACATGACACACCGTCCGCCGGTGCAGGATTCGACCATACTTCGGATGCCGAACGACACGTGGAATCTCCACGCGTCGCGTCTTGCTCGCGGCGTCGCTCGTCACCGTGCCTGTTTCCATTCGCTTCGGCATGAACTCGTTCCTGGGATGATCTCGTTTCAGTGTCTCGTGTCAGTCAGATGCCGCTTTGCGTTCGCTTTTTGAACGTCGGCTTCCGGGCCACGTCTCCCTGACCGCGGGCCTTGAGTTTGGCTCGGCCGCTGGCGTGGCGCTTCTTCGCATGCTTGTCATGCTTGTCCTGCTTGTCATGCTTGTCCTGTGACGATTCGTTCACAGCTTCGGCCGCTACGGCCGGAGCCAGTGTGCCACGCTGGGAAAGAATCGTTTGGCACCGTGCGATCGTTCGCCGCTGCTTCTTCATCTCCGACGGTGCAGCGATCTTCTCGGTCTGTGCCTTGATCCGCAGACGGAAAAGCGTTTCCGCCGCGTCCTTCCAGACAAGCCGAATTTGCTCGTCGCCCATGTCCCGCAACTCTTTGACCTTGGCCATCATATCTCTTTCCTTACATCACCCGACGCTTCACAAACCGCACGCGTACCGGCATCTTGTGTGCCAGCCGGGCCAGACACATCCGCGCGGCGTCCTCGGCCACGCCGCCAATCTCATACAGAATCATGCCCGGCTTAATCACTGCAGCCCAATACTCCGGCTCACCCTTACCCTTACCCATACGGGTTTCGAGTGGGATCGACGTAATCGATTTGTGCGGGAACACGCGAACGTACAGCCGTCCCTCCGTACGGAGGTATTGCTGGGCCGCAATGCGGCCAGCCTCGATCGTCGCCGCAGGAAGCCATCCCGGCTGTTCGGCCTGAAGACCGAAATCGCCGAAGACGACGCGATTCCCGCGAGAGGCGTCACCTCTTATACGACCTCTTTGGCTTTTTCGGTGCTTGACCCTCTTGGGCATCAGCGCCATCGCCAGTCTCCTCGTACATGCCTTGGTTGACCCACACTTGTATCCCGATGTTGCCCTGCGCCGTGGGAGCCTCGCAGAACCCGTAGTCGATCTTCGCCCGGAGCGTGGAGAGCGGCATTGAGCCGGCAATAGCCTTCTCACACCGCGACATCTCGGCACCGCCGAGTCGTCCAGCAAGTTGGATCTTCACACCCTTGGCGCCCGCATCCATTGTCGTGTCGAGAGCACGCTTGAGCGTGCGCCGAAAAGCCGCACGCTTCGAGAGCTGGTCGGCAATGTCTTCCGCGATGAGCTGCGCCTGAATCTCGGGCCGGCTGACCTCTTCGACCTTGAGGTTCACGCGGCGTCCGAGCAACTCCTGGAGTTCGTCCTGCAGGCGATCCACCTCTTGCCCCTTGCGGCCGATGATCACACCCGGACGCGCCGAAAACAGGATCACTTTGACCTCATCGCGGGTCCGCTCGATCTCCACCTTGGGGATGGCAGCCGCACGATACTTGGTCTTGAGGAACTTCCGCACGCGGACGTCCTCGAGCAGGAGAACCTTGAACTCCTTCTTCGTCGCGTACCAGCGGCTCTTCCACGGCTCCGTGATACCGGTGCGGAAGCCGACGGGATGTACTTTTTGACCCATGGTTACTTCCTCACTTCGCCGCTTCTTGGCCGGTCACAGACACGACCGTATCGAGCGACACTTTGATGTGCGACATCCGACGCTTGATCCCGAACGCCATCCCGCGAGCCCGCGGGCGTATGCGCTTGAACATCGGCCCACCGTCGATCCGTGCGTCGATCACCACAAGATCGTCCACGCCGGGAGCCTGACGGTGCTCGGCGTTGCCGAGGGCGCTCTTGATCACTTTCTCGAGCATCCGGGCACCGCGGTGCGGCTGAAACCTCAGGATATCGAGGGCCTCGTCGGCGAACTTCCCGCGCACGAGATCCGCCAGCGCTCGCACCTTGCGAGGGCTGATCCGGGCGTATTTGTGAGTGGCTGAGTAGGGCATGAATCACCTTTGGTCACCACGGGTTATTTACCCGGGGGGGCCGCCTCCTTCACCTTGCCGCCGTGCCCGCGGAACGTCCGCGTCGGTGAAAACTCACCGAGTTTATGGCCGACCATGTCTTCGCTGATCATCACCTTCACGTGCTGCTTTCCGTTGTGCACCATGAACGTCAGCCCGATGAACTCGGGCACGATCGTGCACGAACGCGACCACGTCTTGATCGGGTCGCGTTTGCCACTGGCAAGTTGCGCCTCAACCTTCTCGAACACGCGGGGGTCAACATACGGCCCCTTTTTTGCACTGCGTCCCATGGATTACCTCAGCTTCAACTGGCCGTAACGGCGGCTCTTCCGCCGACGAATGATCGCCGTACTCGACGCCTTGCGGGGCTTTCGTGTCCCGCCGCCCTTCGCACTCTTACCCGTCGGGCTGACGGGATGCCGACCACCCTTGGTACGGCCTTCACCACCGCCGTGGGGATGATCGACGGGATTCATCGCCGTGCCGCGGACGTGCGGGCGAATGCCCATCCACCGCGACCGCCCCGCCTTCCCAAGGCGGACATTCATGTGATCAGAGTTTCCGATCGCACCGATCGTCGCCCGACACGCCGCCGGCACGCGGCGGATTTCGCCGGACGGCAGCGTGATCTGAGCCCACTGAGCCTCGCGTGCGACCAAGACCGCCGACGAACCTGCGGAACGGCAGAGCCGGCCGCCGCGGCCCGCCTGCAACTCGATGTTGTGAATCTGCATCCCGAGGGGAATCGCCGACATTGGGAGACAGTTGCCAACCTCTGGCGGCGACGATTCGCCACTCAGCAGCGTGGCACCGACGACGAGGTCTTCGGGAGCGAGAATGAAACGCTTTTCGCCATCTGCATAGTGCAGAAGGGCCACCCGGCATGTGCGGTTGGGATCGTACTGAATCGAGTGCACCTTGCCCGGCACGCCGTCTTTATTCCGACGGAAGTCGATCAGCCGATAGTGCTGCATGTGGCCACCGCCACGGTGACGCGCGGTAATCTTGCCCTGATTATTGCGGCCACCCTTCTTGTACTTGCGGACGCGAAGCCCCTTCGGCGCGCCGGCACCAGGCGTGAGTTCGGCAAAGTCGGAAACGCTCGCGCCTCGGCGACCGGGACTTGTCGGGTTGTAGCTGCGAATACCCATGGGATCGTGTCGTGCTCGAGGAGTGCGGAGCTGCAGGCTAAAACAGGTTGATCTTGAACTCGGGCTTAAGCGTCACGACAGCCTTCTTCCAGGCCTTCGTGCTGGTGCGGCGAACCCGGCTGCGACGCATCTTGCCGATGCGGTTTTGCACCGCCACCTTCTCGACCCTGACGTTGAACATTTCCTCGACGGCGCGGCGAATGTCGGCCTTGTTGGCCTCTTTGACCACCTCGAAGGAGTACGCGTTGTGGCGATTCGCGCGATGCATGCCCTTCTCGGTGACGAGGGGCCGCAGGATCACCTGATGGGGCGCAAGGCGGGGCGAAAAAGCCGGAAGGGGAGCGATGGGCACTGACATGGCCTACTTCGTCTCCTTCTTCAAAGAACTGCCTGGCGACTTCTTCGCCACGGCCTTGGCAGCCTTTGCGGGCTTGGCGAAGACCTTCTTCTTGGCACCGACAGCAGGCTTGTTGGCAGCCACCGCCGAGGCACGGAAGGCGTCGATCGCGGCCATTGTCATGACGATCGAACGGGGCCGAAGGATCGACCATGCATTCAGTTCGGCCACAGGAGCCACCGACAATCCTTCGATATTGCGGGCACTCTTCCAGAAGTTGGCGTCGTGCTTTTCGGGCGCGACGAGCACCGTTTTCTCGCCAAGCCCAAGTTTCTTGAGCATGCCTGCCACGATGGCGGTCTTCGGTGCAGCAATGGAAATCGAGTCGATGAGTTTGACTTCGTCGTCGGCAATCCGCGAAGCGAGGGCCATGCGAGTGGCCTGTTGCAGAGCCTTGCGGGGCATGCGCCAGCCGAAATCGCGAGGCCGCTTCGCGAAGATATGACCACCGCCACGCCGCGTGCCGCTGCGCCGACCACCGGCACGGGCATTGCCCGTACCCTTCTGTTTGTAAAGCTTCCGGGTCGATCCGGCGACCTCTCCACGAGTTTTGGTCTTTTGCGTGCCCTGCCGCTGATTGGCCTGGTACATCACGACGGCGTCGTGCAGCAACTGCTTGCTCACACGAGGAGCGATTTCCGAAGGGTCGATCTCGTAAGAGCCGACCTGCTTGCCAGAAATGTCGTAGACGGCGATGTTCACTTGCCACCAGCCTTCTTCTTGCCGGTCGTGGCCGCTGGGGCACCGACCCGTCGGATCTTGTTGGTCTGCATCACGGTGACGTACGAACCATTCGGGCCCGGCACGGCCCCACGAATAAGGAGTAGGTTTTGCTCCTTGTCGATACGAACGAGTTTCACGTTCCGCATCGTCGAACGCTCATTGCCATAGCGGCCGGCCATTCGCTTGCCCTTGAATACACGCCCCGGCGACGTGTTCATGCCCGTACCACCCTGATGGCGGTGCACCTTCTTCACGCCGTGGCTCGCCCGCTGGCCCTTGAAACCATGACGCTTCATGACCCCGGCGGTGCCCCGGCCCTTGGTCGTGCCGGTGACGTCAACGAACTCGACCCCTTCAAACACGTCGACGGTCAACACCTGACCGACTTCGAGACCTTCATACGTGCCGCGAAGTTCGCGAACGAACCGCTGTGGTTCGCAATCTGCCTTTGGAACAACAGGCACGCCACCCTCGGCACGCCGCTTGGCCCGCCGACTATCGAGTTTAGCGACCTGGCCGCGAACGCTTTTGCTGGCCAACCGGCGAGGCTTGTCAAGAAATCCAATCTGCACGGCCGCATAACCATCGTGATCGGACGAGCGGACAGTCATCACGGGACACGGCCCGGCTTCGATCACGGTCACGGGAACCACGGTGCCATTGGCGTCGAAAATCTGGGTCATTCCGACCTTGCGGCCCAGCAGGCCCTTGCGGCCTTTTTTCTCGGATGTCTTCGTCAATGTAGCCATGATGATCGCCGTCGCGACACGATCCTTCCTGCAGGCGCCATGAGCGACTGCAGTGGTGCCGTGCCTCGCATTCACGCTCGAAGCCGTTGGCTGCGGGAGCACCAGGGACATTTGTCCCCGACCTTACCCACAACGCCTTCCAAGCATGCCGTTTCGTGCGCTCCTGTGATGAATCCTTGTTCCACAAACCCGTCGCGGCCGCTGCCCCGACGGAAACTACCGCGATGAAGCCTTGATCTTGATATCGACCCCCGCAGGGAGACTCAACTTATTGAGTGCCTCGATTGTCTTGGCCGTGGCCTGGACGATGTCAATCACCCGCTTGTGTGTTCGAATCTCGAACTGCTGGCGTGCCTTCTTGTCGACGTGGGGACTGGAGAGCACGGTGTACCGTTCGATCCGCGTCGGCAGCGGAATGGGGCCGTGTACCTCGGAGTTAGTCCGCTTTGCAGTGTCGACGATCTCCGCCGCACTCTGGTCGAGCACGGCATGGTCGTAGGCCTCCATGCGAATGCGAATAATCTCTTGTGTCGGACCGGCCACAGGGCAACTCCAATGAATCCAAACGACGAAGACGAACCGGAAGACGTCCAACCGCACATCGCCAGCGGCACGCATGCCGCCGACACCTGAAAAACCCTCGGGAAAGGGTTCCTTGCGACATCATTCTCCTGCCCGGGGGGCCGGGACATCGCAGCGATCGAGTCACGAAATCTAAAGTCGCCCCCGGGCAGTGTCAACACACGGGAGTTTTTGCCGTACTTTACGGGAACTCGCTCCCTGAAATGCCCGCGTCGCCCGCCACCCCATCCCGCTTTGCGCCACGCACGCGATTGCCACCCGGATTCCCATCGCTGGCGCTCCGGGCTTGTTGGGATCAGGAAGCCCCAAGCGCGAGCGCGGGGAAGACGCCCACCACCCCACCGGTCGCCTCTTACATGAATGCGTCGGCCGTTTCCGCGGGGGCGGGGCCGTATTTCAGCGGGGCCATCGTAAAACTTGCCCGCCCCTGGCTCACGCTCCGGACGGCGGCCGAGTAGCCGAACATGCTCGCCAGGGGGGCTTCCGCCGTGAGCACGGTGGCAACGCCGCGGATCTCGGTGGCCGTGATGATCGCCCGCCGCTGCTGAAGGTCGTTGATCACGTCGCCAAGGTGATCCTCGGGCACCGTCACCTCGACCCGCATCACCGGTTCCAGGAGCACCGTGCCGGCGTTGGCGAGCATGTTTTCGATCGCGTCGGCTGCGGCGATCCGGATGGCGATGTCAGAAGGGGGCGGCTCGGGGATCGGGCTCTCGACGACCACAATCCGCACACCCCACAGGGGGCAGCCCTTGAGGCCACCCCGCTCCGCCGATTCGCGGACGCTCTGCGTCATCGTCGCGGCGATGGCGAGGAGTGATTCGCTCTCGGGAAACCAGCCCTGCTCAACCGTCACCGGCGTTTGATCCGCGCTGGGCTCGGCCGCGAGCGTGACCGTGGCCACGAGCGTCTGGCCGGCTACCTGGCGGTTGGACTCGCCGCTCACGCGAACCGCCCTGCCGAGCGTCTCCTTGTAGCTCACCCGCGGCTTGTGGACCCGACACTTGAGGTTGAAATCCCGCTCCAGCCGGTGCCGGATGACTTCCAAATGGAGCTCGCCCATACCGGAAATCAGGGTCTGCCCTGTCTCCTCGCTCTCGACAGCCCGGAAGGTCGGATCCTGCCGCTTCATCATCTCGAGCGTCTCGGCGAGCTTCTTCCGCTCGAGGCTCGTTTCGGGCTCGATCGCCATGGAGATCACCGTCTCCGGAAACGTGATCGCCTCCAGTACGACGGGAGCGTTTGCGTCGCAGAGCGTGTCGCCCGTGACGCTCGCCCGCGGGCCGATCACCCCCACGATGTCGCCCGCGAATGCCTCGTCGATTTGCTCGCGGCGATCGGCCTGCACATGCCAGAGTTGGGCGATGTTTTCCTTCTTCTGCTTGAGCGGGTTCCAGGCCCGGCTCCCCGCCTTGAGGGTGCCAGAATAGACGCGGACGAAGTACAGGTCGCCATGCTTCTCAGCGATGATCTTGAACACGAGGCCGCAAAACGGAGCCTTCGGGTCGGTGCCTCGCACGATCGTGGTTGGCGTCTTGGCCGTCGGATCAAGGCCCTCCACCGGCGGCACGTCGGCCGGACTCGGCAGGTACCACGCCACGGCGTCGAGCACCGGCTGAACCCCGATGCAGTCGAGCGCGGAGCCGGCCAGGATCGGCACGACCCTCCTTTGAATCGTGGCCTGACGGATTGCCTCCCGCATAAGGTCGGCTGGAATCGCCGCCTCCTGGATCGCCAGCTCCGCGATCTCGTCGGAAAAGTCGAAGAGCGTGGCGACGAGTTGCTCGCGGTAGAGAGCCGCCTCGTCGGCGAGTTCATCCGGGATCGGCGCGGCCGTGACCTTCGTGAGCGCCTCGCCGCCGGCGAGCGCCTCGTCCTTGGGTGGGAAGCTCAGCAGTTTCATCTCGACCAGATCAATGATCCCGCGGAACGGATCCTTCACGTGGGGCGGCCCGAGGCCCTGCGGGAGGTGGAGGATCAGCGGCTTCGCCCCCAACCGCTTCTCGATCTGGCCGACGGTGCCGAAAAAGTCGGCCCCCTCACGATCAAGCTTGTTGACGAGCGCGAGCCGCGGCACGCCGTATTTGTCGGCCTGCCGCCAGACCGTCTCGCTCTGGGCTTCGACCCCTTCGCGGGCACTGAACACCACCACCGCCCCGTCGAGCACGCGAAGGCTCCGCTCCACCTCGGCCGTGAAATCGACGTGGCCGGGCGTGTCGATCAGGTTGACGGTCACGTTCTTCCACTGGAACGACACGGCCGCGGAATAGATCGTGATCCCCCGCTCCTGCTCCTCGGGGTCAAAATCGGTGATCGTGGTGCCGCGATCCACCTCGCCGAGCCGGTGGCTCGTCTTCGTGAAAAAGAGCATCCGCTCCGTCAGCGTGGTCTTGCCAGCGTCGATGTGGGCGACAATGCCGATGTTGCGGATGTTTTCGATCGTGCGTGCCATCACATTTTCTCGACGGTGCCAATGCCGAGCAGTTCGAGGCCGCGGCGGAGGACGCGGCCCGTGAGGTCGCAAACTGCGAGCCTGCTGTCGCGGTCGGCCCCCTCGGCCTTGAGTACCGGGAGCGCGTCGTAAAACGTCGAATAGCAGCCGGCGAGATCGTAGAGCCAGGCCGTGAGCACGTTGGGCCGCGAATCGGTCTCGACGTCCTCCAGAGCCTCGCCGAACCGCAGCAGTTCCAGAGCCAACGCCCGCTCCTTGGGGTCAGACACCAGCACGCCGCGGCAGTCCCGACGCACTTGGCCGCGGTCGACACCCCCCTTCGTGAAGATCCCCTCCACGCGGGCCACGGCGTATTGCATGTAGGCCGCGGTGTTGCCGGTGAGTTGCAGCATCTTGTCAAAACTGAAAACGTAGTCGGTCGTGCGGTTCTGCGAGAGATCGGCGTATTTGATGGCCCCGATGCCCACCGTCTCGGCGACGTGACGGCGATCCTCGGCCGTCATTCCGGCCCGACCTTCGTCGCCCGTGCCGACCACGGCGGCGGCCCGGTCGACACCCTCGTCGAGCAGTGCCTCGAGGCCCACCGTGTCGCCGGCCCGGGTCTTGAACGGCTTGCCGTCCTCCCCGAGCACGGTGCCAAAGGCGACATGCACGAGATCGACGTCGGCGATGCCATCCACGCCCCAGCGGCGGGCCGCCTCGAAGACCTGCTCGAAGTGCTGGCTCTGCCGATGATCGACCACGTAGAGCATCCGGTCGGGCTTCCAGTGCTCCAGCCGCCACTGGATCGTAGCCAGATCGGTCGTGGCATAGAGAAACGCACCGTCGGCCTTGCGGATCAGGAGCGGTGGATCGTCCTCGCCGCCCAAGAAGATCCCGATCGCCCCTCTGCTCTCCCGGGCAAGGCTTTTGGCCACCAAGTCGTCTACCGTCGCCGCCAGCAGCGGCTGAAAAAAACTTTCGCCGAGCGTGTGATCAAATGTCACGTGCAGCCGGCAGTAGATGCGGTCGATCTCGGTGCGGCAGACCGGCATAAATCGCTCCCACAGGGCCCGGTTCTCCGGGTCGCCCTCGTGGAGCTTTGCCGTCTCCGCGAGCACCTCGCGGCCGGCGGCGGGATGCTGCGCGGCGAGGGCCGCGGCAGCCGGGTCAGCGGCCAACTCTTCGGGCTTCGCATCCGCCACCTTCCGCACAAGCCGGTAGAGCCTGCCCAGTTCGGCCGTAGGATCGGCAGCGAAGGCCGCGTCGTCGCGGCCATGTTTCCAGCCCCAGAGGATCATTCCAAACTGCGTGCCCCAGTCCCCGAGGTGGTTGTCGGTGATCACGTGATGACCACGGAACCGCAGAATCCGGGCGATTGCGTCGCCAATCACGGTGGAGCGGATATGACCCACGTGCATCGGCTTGGCGACGTTGGGAGAACTGAAGTCAACGACAACCGTTCTCGGCTTCGCAACCAGCGGTACGCCCAGCCGGTCGTCGGCAACCGCCCGGCCCACGGCCGCCGCCAAGGCGGCATCCTGCACGCGGACATTGATAAATCCCGGGCCAACCGGGTCGCCTGGCGGCTCGAATAGCGTGCCGTATCCCGGAGCCGCTTCCAGCCGGCGAATGATCTCGACCGCCACATCACGCGGCTTTTTCCCGGCCCGCTTGGCCAGTGCCATCGCCATCGTGCCGGAGTAGTCACCAAACTTGGCGTCGGCCGTCTCGCGGACCTGCTCGAGCAGCCCGGGCATCTCGTTGGCCGCGATCGCCACGCCGCCGTCGGCCGCGAGCGATTCCAACGCCGCGCGAAATGCGGCTCGCAGCGCGGACCGGAAGTTGACCCGGGCCGATGGGCCATCGTCCGCCATCATCGTGTCGCAGCCCCGGCAGCGGGCACGGGCACAGGCACGGCATCGCTCCAGAGGTGCTCGAGGTCCCAGTATTCGCGGGCCTCGGCGTCGAAGAGGTGCACCATCACGTTGCCGTAGTCGAGGACGATCCAGCGGCCTTCTTCGTAGCCCTCCCCCCCCCGCTTACGGTCCTTGAGCTCTTTCTTGAGCACGGTCTCGATCTCGTCGGCCATGGCATGCATCTGTCGACGGCTTGATCCTGTAGCAATCACAAAGTAGTCGAAGACAGGCGTGATCTTTCGAAGATCAAGCACCCGCACATCGATGCCCCGCATCTCCTCGGCCAACCGTGCGGCGGCGAGTGCAAGCTCCTTGGCGCGGTCGGCGGAGGCGGTCGATGGTTCCGTGAGCGGCATGGACATCACTTTGATTGTAGCGTTCGAACGGCCAGAGCGATGCCGTGCAGGACGAGGTCGGGGCTCTCGATCACGCCCGGGAGCGCGTCGCGGACGATCCCGCGGGAGCCGCCCGTCAAAAATACCTCGGGCCGGCCGCCGAGAACCGCTGCCGCCTCGGCGATGAGCCGCGACACGGCCCCTCGCATCCCGAATCCGATGCCGGCGGCGATCGCCGTCTGGGTGGAACGACCGGGCATCACCGGCAGCGTGCCACTGTCGAGTTCGGCGACCGCGGGCAGCCGGCTCGTGCCCTCGGCGAGGGCCCGCGAGAGGAGTTCGGGACCGGGAAGTATCGCCCCACCGAGAAACCGGCCGTCGGTCGACACAAGATCCACGGTCGTGGCGGTGCCGCAGTCGACGATGATGGCCGGACGGTCGGGAGCCTTGGCGGCTGCAGCGGCCGCCGCAGCCGCGAGTCGGTCGATCCCAACGCGGCTCGGTTCGTCGACATCGACCACGAGCGGCAGGTGCTCCCGGACGACCCGCCGCTGACGGATCGGGCGGTGCCGCGTGACCGACACCTCCGCGACGGCGGCCTCCAGACGTGCGGCTGCGGCGTCATGCACGCTTGCCACAAGGATCAGAGCCGATCCCGGCGCGACACGGTCGAGCCAGTTTTGGAGGTTCGACGGGCGAAACTCCCGACTGATGAGGTCCTGGCGGCCCGTCACCGCCGGCCATGCGGACGTCCGACCGGGTTGGTCGACCACCACGGCCATTTTAATGCGAGTGTTCCCCACGTCGGCCACCACGATCGTCTCGCCGCTCGCCGTCATGACGGCTGCCTCCGGTGATCGAGTTCGACGACGACCGCCCGCAGGAGCGTGTCGAGCCCCTGCCCCGTCACGGCGCTGACGCCGATCACGTCACGGCCGATCTCGCGGGCGAACGCTGCGCGGATCGCGTCTGCATCCGGCAGTTCGCTCTTGCTCATCACGACGATCTCGGGCCGCTCTCCGAGCGACTCGTCGTAGAGCACCAGTTCGTCGCGAATCGCCCGGTAGTTCGCCAGGGGATCGCTCCCGTCGACGGGCGTCGGTTCCACAAGGTGCACAAGGATTCCGGCCCGTTCCACGTGTCGGAGGAACTCGTGTCCTAGGCCGATGCCCGCGTGCGCCCCCTCGATCAGGCCCGGCAGGTCGGCGAGCACAAAACTCCTGTCCCGCGAGATCGCGACGATCCCCAGAATCGGCGTCTTTGTCGTGAAGGCGTAATCGGCGATCTCGGGCCTGGCTCGCGACAAGCGCGAGAGGAGCGTGCTCTTGCCCGCGTTTGGCTTGCCCACGAGCCCCACGTCGGCGATGACCTTGAGTTCCAGCAGCAGCCGACGCGACTCCCCCTTCTCGCCTGGCGTCGTTTCGCGGGGCGCGCGGTTGGTCGACGACTTGAAGTGCGCGTTGCCCCAGCCGCCGCCCCCCCCTTTCGCCGCCACGATCCAGTCGCCCGGCGCCGCGAGGTCCTTGAGGGCGAGGCCGCTGGCCTCGTCAATCACGATTGTGCCCGGGGGTACGAGCAGCGTCAGATCCCCTGCGTTGCGTCCATGGCAGTTGGAAGAGCCGCCCGCGGCGCCATGCTGAGCCCGCCACTGCTTGCGGTGGGCGAGTGCTGCGAGCGAGTCGACTCCGGGCTCGGCGCGGAGAATAACGCTCCCGCCGTCACCGCCGTCACCGCCGGCGGGCCCCCCAAGCGGCACGTATTTCTCGCGCCGGAAACTACACATGCCTTGGCCGCCATTCCCGGCGGCCACTTCGATCTGCACGCGGTCCACGAACACGCCGGCACCTTCGGAAACTCACCGGACGAACGTTACCGCACTCACAGGTCAGGCCGAGGCTCCGGCCACGATGTTCACACGGCGGCCTTCCCGATCAAACAACACCACGCCGTCGGAGAGTGCGAAGAGCGTGTAATCGGTGCCCATGCCGACGTTCGAGCCCGGGTGAAACTTCGTGCCGACTTGGCGAACCAGAATATTTCCGGCCCGCACCTGCTCGCCGCCGAACTTCTTCACGCCCCGCCGCTGGGCTTTGGAATCCCGACCGTTGCGGCTGGAACCCTGACCTTTTTTATGTGCCATTGATCTCGTCTCCCAGCCGGATATTCGGCCCCACATAGTTTACTATCGGAGCGGCCGTATCGGAATCGCTCGGATTCGCAACGCCGCAAAACGCGGGCCGTGGCCGGACCCTTCACAAGCCCGCCGAGTCGCTTTCGTATCGGAAAACCCAGGCGTGGTCAATGCCCTCGTGCATAGCCACGGCTGCCGCGTAGAGGCCGGGGCCGCGGGCACCGAACAGTCCACTGAGGATCAGGGCAGTGACGGCCTTCTCACGGGCCTCGTCCTCGAGTGCCAACAGCTTCTCCCGGCGGGCCCCGCTCTCTTTCGTCTTCGTGCTCAAACCCTCCGCGACACGCTTCACTTCAGCAGCGTCGAGGCCCTCAAAGGCCGGCCGCAGGGCATCGAGTGCTGCCAGCGCGTCGCTCCCGCCGATCGCTCTGCGGTCGGCATCGATGGTCCGCAGCGTCGCCAACGTTCGGGCCTTCGCCACCGCATCGTTGAGCCACTCAATCCGCGGCGAAGCCGCTCCAAACACCTCCGTCGCGGCGGCTCGCCGCGCGTCGACGTCGGGCTTCTCCTCCAGCATCCGCACAACCGTGGCCAGCGATTCGAGCGGCTTTTTGGCCACCGCTTCGGGGGTGAGGCCAATGGCTTGGAGGGCCGCGCGACGCTTTTGTTCCTGTGCTGCGTCGACCGGTCCGGCCGCTGCGGCGGCGAGTTCCTCAACCGCCACCACGCCCAGATCACCAAATAGCTGCCGCAGCGTCACGATGGGATCCGCAGGCGGCTTGAGGTCGGCCGCCGCTCGGAGCACCACTTCAAGCGGTTTGAGGCTTGCCCCGCCACCGCCGCCCTCGGGCTCCAAGAGGTCCGACCAGCCAAGCCCCAAGGCATCGAGACCGGTGACGGGCTGCGATTTCGAGTAGCCCGGCCAGCCGACCGCGCGGATCAGTCTGCCGCCGAGCGTCATCCGCTCGAACATTCCCGCGAAGCCGACGCTCATCTCGCGGTTGCCCTCGGCACGGGCGTCACCTGGCCGCCAGAAATCGAGCCGCAGACTCTCGAGTGTTTCCTCGATGTGACTTCCCGGGAGATCGTCCGGCTTGACCACCGACCCGGGCTTCTGCCGCCAGCGGATCGCATTGGTCAGACCACGAACGTAGATCGAGAAAAAGTCGATTCGCGGGTCGACATCTTCCCAGATGGCCACGCCCCACCGCTCCTCACCTGGAGCCATGTCGGAGGCGGACATCTCGGTGCTGTCGAGCAGTTTCCGCTTCGGATCCTCGCGGAGGCGGATCGCGTTCATGGCGGAGGGCACAAGCCGGTCGAGATACCCGCGATAGGACGCAAGCCCCTCGCCATCCTCCAACGACTCGAGACTTTCGAGCACAAAGTGGGGCAGGAACCGCACGGGCTTCTCGAACGACTCAATCTCCCGGATCGCGGGGTCAGCGTCGCCTTGCTCCCCCTTCCCCATCACCACGCGGCGGCTACCGACATTTTTCACGCGATAAAGGAGATACCAGATTCGCTTTCGCTGCATGCGAAGATCGGCCCCTGGCACGTCGACGTCCAGCATGCGCGGTGGCTTGAACGCAAGCTCGAGGCACCAGATATCGCGGGGATATTCGCGGCCTCGTGCCCGCTCCACGAACGTGGTGTTGGCAGCCGCCATCTTCGGCGTCCACTGCAAGTCGGCCTGCCCTTCCGTGACCTCCAGAAGATCACCCCGCAAAAGGGCGTTGTCTGTGGCTCGATCGGGAGCGATGACCGTGAGCACCCCGGGAGCCAGACGGCGGAATCCCTCCGGGTCGGCGGCGGCCGCGCGGGCCGCGGCATGCACGAGCACGAGGCAGAGGATGGCAACGGCAACGCTGCCGGGAGCAACGGGACGCGACTGCGGGCCACCCCGGGCGGATTCACAAAAGGTCGACATACAGACTCGCCATCCCCGCCGGGCCGCGATGCTCGAGAGCGTAAGCATAGTCATCCATCGGCTTTTTTTGCGGAAAAGCCCATGCGCAGCCATCACCGCGAACTTTCCTTGATTGCCCAGACACCCCAAGCAACACTATCGATAGGGTTATTCGTCGCACTGGAAAACTGGTCTCCACCGTCCGCTCCGTCCGACAGACACTGCCAGTGGCGGCTCGGCACCTCGGGCCACTTGGTTCCACGACATGCTCCAGAAGAATCCACTCCAGCCGCCGCTGCCCACGAGATTGCCCTCCTGGGCTGCCGACGCACCGTCTCAGCCGAGCCGCACGTCGCCATTCGTCTCGGCGGAGGACTTCGACGGCACGGGAATCCTGGCGGGCATGGATCCCTGTGAGTCGTTGTATTGGTGGATGCCGGAACTCTACGGCTCGGACCCTGCCAGCCGCTGCGACGCAGACGCTGCCGCCGCCATCGCGATTCAGGCCACCCGCCGGACACCCTCCCGCACAACTGCCGCGGCCTGATCGACCTCCGCCGCCAGTGCGGCGTAGTCTTCTGCCCCGTGAGACTCGGGGGCGTAGTCGAAGATCGATTGCCCGAAACTCGGCGCCTCGGCCAGGCGGATGTTGCGGCGGATTTTGGTGGCGAACAGTTTTCCGCAGCCCCAGGCAGGGTGAACATCACCGCCTGCCGCGAAGAATGCCTCGACATCCCTACCGATCTCGCCGGCCAAGCGGGTCGCCGCCTCGTGCATGCAGAGCACGACTCCGAGCAGCCGGAGCCTGGGATTCACGCGCTCCGACACGAGTTCGATTGTTTCCAGCAGCTTGCTCAGGCCGTGGAGGGCAAGAAAATGCGGCTGGAGTGGCAGGAGCACCTCGCTCACCGCCGCCATGGCGTTGAGCGAGAGGAGCCCGAGTGAGGGCGGACAGTCGACGATGACATAGTCGAACGCCGGGCCAGCCAGACCGGCCCCAGCCGCACCGGGCTGAAATCGTGGGTCGGCTGCCATGCGGCTTCGCAGGATCGATTCGCGGCCCGACTTCCCCGCGAGTGCCAGTTCCGCGGCCGAGAGGTCAATGTGAGCCGGCACTACCGAGAGCGTGTCGCTCACGGAAACGCAGGCTGCGGCGAGCGGCTGATCGGCCGTGAGCACATCGAAGGCGGTCGGCCCATGGGATCCCGGCGTCACGCCCACGTGCAGCGTCGCGTGCGCCTGCGGGTCGAGGTCGATCAGACAGACGTTTTTGCCGGCCCGCGACAGCGCGACCGCGAGGTTTACCGATGTGGTGGTCTTGCCGACTCCACCCTTTTGGTTGGCCACGGCGATCGACCGCATGGGTAGTTTCCTTATGCCCGCGAAGTGCCCGGAAATGCCCGCAGCGAGCAGGGCGGGAGGATAGGGGGCGGCAGCCACCCCCTCAAAGCCCGATTTCAGCCCGTGTTTTAGCCCAATCGACTCCCCTCCGCCCTGAGAGCGCATTCGACTTGTGTGGATCGCCGGCTCGGGGACGGCAAAAGTCTTGTCGCCCTATCGCCGCGGCGGCTCAGGCGCTCCTAATAGCGTT
>JBBDNW010000068.1:0-5672 GCA_040877375.1 Pirellulales bacterium
CGCCATGCCGAAATAGCAGCGCAGCCCGCTTCGCATTCGCTTGTTTAAGGCCTAGCGGACCGGGTTCGCGGCGGGGAGGAGCGCGACGTCCGAACTGTTCTTGGGGACGGCGTGGCCTGTGTCGGCCGGATGGCCGTGATGGGCCTTCGAGAGGTGATCGACGAAGTCGGTCCGGGCTCCCTTGAGCACGAAGACCTCGCTCGACGCGTCGGCCGATCCATGGGGCCGCACGATGCAGATCACCTCCGCCTTGCCCTCGTGATGCCGCACGTGATCGAGCAGCGCCGCCTCGCCCGCTGAGAGCGTCGCGTTCGCCGGCGCACCGCGGGGTTCGGCCACCATGGTGCCGGCCATGGTGGTGGCAGCGGGCTGTGTCGACGCGACCGGTGCGCCGGTCGATGCCGTTGGCACCGCATCGGCACGGTCGCGGCGATCGAACGACACCGGGGGCATCGCCGCGGGCATGTTTGGCACGTGTGGGCCGCCTGTCGATGCGACCGCTTCGAGGCCGCTACTGGGATAGACGTTGCGGAACACGAACGCGAGGCCCGACTCCTCGAGCTGGTCGTGGATGGATGGCAGCGCAGCGAACAAGCCCTCGTTGTCGGCCGGGTCGGCGGCGTTGCAGACGCCGATCAGCGTGCCGTCGATCGCGAACAGCCCGCCGCCGCTGCGGCCCTGCACCGGCTGGCCGGCGACCTGGAGGTTGGAGGGACCGAGATACTTGTCGACGGCGGTCACGCGGCTGTGGTGGATCGTCGGATCCTTGCCGCCGTCGCAGCCGACGGTGACCACGGGAGACCCGACCGTCGTGGTGCGGTCGGTGCCGCCCACGCGGACCGGCTCGACGGTGGCGTCGGTGAAGATGCTCACCAGCGCGAGGTCGCGCTTCAGGTCCCAGGAGACGACCTGACCGGCGACGCCCCGCGGCCCCTGCGGCCCGAAGAGATCGACCTCAATGCGGCCCTTGCCCTGCGAGTCGCGAAACACGTGGCCGCAGGTGAGGATCAGCGCCTCCCCTTGGCGGCAGTCGATCACGGTGCCCGTCGCCCACGACACACCCGCGGTGTCTTCGACGCGCAGGCGGGCGGTGGCCGCGAGGAGTTTCTGTTCGAGATCAGCACGCGTGGCGGAGTCGGGCTGGCTGGCGACCTGGGCTTGAGCCGGCGGCGTGGCGACGGGGGCGGTGGCTGCTCGTGCCTGGGCCACTGGGGACGCGGTCGGTGCCGGTACCGGTGCCGGTGTGAAGGCAGCAGGTTCGGTGGCCAACGGTGCCGTCGCCGCGGCGACGGGGAGCGGAACGCCTGGAATCGGCGGCTGATCGCCCAGGGGACGGGCGGCAGCGGGGGATATTGGGCCGCCGAGCGGCGCCCCGCTCTTGGCGAGCAGCGATTCCAGTTCGGCACGGGTCGTGGCGCCATTGATCCGGCCTACTTCGTGTCCCTTCACGAGCAGCACGTAACAGGGCACGCCGGTGACGCTGAACCGCCGCACCAGATCTGTCTCGCTGTCGACGTCGATGTGCCGCACCACCCAGCCGGCTGCCGCGATCTCACCGACGAGCGGCGCCATCTGGCGGCAGGGGCCGCACCACGATGCCGCGAAGTTGAGCAGCACCACCTCCCCCGAACGGGCCGCGGCGACCGGATCGGCGGCGTGCGAGGCGATGCAGGCGAGGCTACACAGGGACACGACCCAGGGGGTGATCGTTCGGAGGTGCATCATCGGTCACTCCACTGGTCGGCAGCGTGGATTCAACGAGCAGAAAACGGTGGGTCGCCGCAGGAAACGGCCGGGCGAGCGGGCGGGATAGTGGCGGCGTCGCCGAGTGCCGACAAGGTCACTTTCGGCACCGGCGGCTTGCCCAGTCGGCCGGCATTTCCTCGATTCACCACTGATTCCTACAATCGCGACCGACAGATCCCCTCACCATCGGTCCGTACCGCATGCCAGCACCACTCCAGCGCCGCATCCTCGTCACCTCCGCGCTGCCGTACGCCAACGGACACATCCATCTCGGGCACCTCGTCGAGTACATCCAGACCGACATCTTCGTGCGGTTCGAGAAGCTCCGCGGCCACGAGTGCATCTATCTCTGTGCCGACGACACGCACGGCACCGCGATCATGATTCGGGCCCGCGCCGAGGGTCGCAGCGAGCGGGAGTTGATTGCGGAGATGCGGGAGGCCCACCTCGCCGACTTCGCCGGCTTCCAGATCGAGTTCGACCACTACGGTTCAACCGACAATCCCACCAACCGCCGGCTCTGCGGCGAGGTCTGGGGGGCCCTGCGGACACGCGGGCTCATCGTGTCGCGCGAGGTGCAGCAGCTGTTCGACGCCAGCGCGGGCACGTTTCTCGCCGATCGGTTCGTCAAGGGCACCTGCCCCCGCTGCCGCGCGGCCGATCAATACGGCGACACCTGCGAGCAGTGCGGCGCGACCTACGCCCCCGCCGATCTGATCGACCCGGTGAGCACGCTCTCGGGCAGCCGGCCGGAGGTGCGGTCGGCCGAGCACCTGTTTGTGACGATCGAGGAGCTCCACGGCTTTCTCGCCGAGTGGACGCGGTCGAGCGGTGCCCTCGATGACCGGATCGCCAACTACCTCGTCGGCCACTTCCTCGGCGAGCCCCTCCGCGACTGGGACGTCTCTCGCCCCGCGCCCTACTTCGGCTTCGAGATTCCCGACGCCCCCGGCCATTACTGGTATGTCTGGTTCGACGCGCCGGTCGGCTATCTTGCGGCCACGGCCGAGTGGTGCGAGGCCCACGGCCGCTCGTTCGACTCGTGGTGGCGCCGCGACGGCAACGCGGGTGCCGAAATCCACCACTTTATCGGCAAGGACATCGTCTATTTCCACACCCTCTTCTGGCCCGCGATGCTCGAGGCAGCCGGCCTAGCGCTGCCGACGAAGGTCCGCGTGCACGGCTTTCTCACCGTCAATGGCCAAAAGATGTCGAAGAGCCGCGGCACGTTCCTGCTAGCGCGGACGTGGCTCGAGCACCTCGACCCGGCCGCACTCCGCTACTACTACGCGGCAAAACTCTCCGGCGGCATCGACGACATCGATCTCAACCTCGACGAGTTCATGACGAAGGTCAACGCCGATCTGGTCGGCAAGGTCGTGAATCTCGCCAGCCGCACCGCGCGGTGGCTCGAGGCGACGGGCCTGTCTGCGACCTATCCCGACGACGGGGGACTCTTCGCGGAGGCGGCGGCTGAATCCACCGAGATCGCCGCGGCCTACGAGGCGGGTGACTTCGCCCGCGCGATGCGGATCGTGATGCTGGCCGCCGACCGGGCCAACGCCTACGTCGATGCCGAGCAGCCCTGGAAGCTCGCCAAGGCCGGGCCCGACGCCGCCGGCCGCCTCCAGGACGTGGCGACGGTGGCGCTCAACCTCTTTCGCCAAATCGCCGTCCATCTCGCGCCGGTGCTCCCCGGGCTGGCGGAGCAGGTGGGCCGGCTCGTGGGCGGGCCGATCCGCTCCTGGGATGAAGCGCACGCGCCGCTCGTGGGCATGCCCGTGGCGACCTTTACGCCGCTGATGAAACGTGTCGAGCCCGCACAGATCGAGGCGGTGATCGCTGCCTCGAAGCAGGATGCGACCCAGGACAACCACACGATAGGAGGATCCTCGATGGACACACCCACCGCCCCCCCGGCCGACTCCGGCGAGGCGCTCGCCGCCGAGCCCCTGGCTGCGACCTGCACGATCGACGACTTCGCGAAGATCGACCTCCGCATCGCGAGGATCGTCGCGGCCGAGGAGGTGCCCGAGGCGAAAAAGCTCCTCAAGCTCACGGTGAGTCTGGGCGGCGATGCCACGCGGACGGTGTTCGCCGGCATCAAGGGCTTTCACGACCCGGCCGCGCTCGTGGGCCGGCTGGTGGTGGTGGTCGCCAACCTCGCGTCCCGGCAGATGAAGTTTGGCCTGAGCGAGGGCATGGTCGTGGCTGCGAGCGGTGCAGGTGGACCAGGTGTCTACCTGCTCTCGCCCGACTCAGGGGCGCTGCCGGGCATGCGGTTGCACTGACGACGGGCGACGATGTGTTTCCCTCGCCGGGTATGATGCTCCCGGGGAAGGAAACGCCTTCCCCGGGCAGAAGCCTTCGCGACGCCGTCACATGGGAGACACGACCATGGCCAAAATGATCCTCTTTCCGACCGACTTCTCCACCGCCAGCGATGCCGCGCTCGAGCATGCCGCAGCGCTCGCCAAGTCGAGTGGTGCGAAGTTGCTCATCGTCCACGTCGAGGAACCGCCGCTGGCCTACGGTGGCGGGGAGCTCTATTACGGAATCCCTGAGCCTGATTCCGACCGGATCCTGAAGATGCTCGAGGACGTCAAGCCCAAGGATGCGTCGGTGCCGTTTACGCACCGGCTCACGATGGGCGATCCGGCGGGTGAGATCGTCCGGATTGCCGGTGACGAGGCCGTCGAGATGATCGTGCTCGGTACCCACGGCCGCACGGGCGTGACGCGGATGCTGATGGGGAGCGTCGCCGAGGCCGTTGTGCGGCGGGCGCCCTGCCCGGTGCTCGTGTACCGGGAGACAGCCGCCAAGCTCGCCCGTCCCCAGGCCGCCGCGACCAGCGGCTAAACCACCTCGTCACGCATGACGGCACGGCCCATCCTCGAACTCCGTGCCCGGGTGCGTCGCGATCTCCGCGGCGTGTTTGACGGTCGGGGGTTCCTCGAAGTCGACACCCCCGTGCTCTCCCGCGAGGTGCTGCCCGAGGCACATATCGACCCGATCGCGGTGCGTTTTGACGGCGAACCCGAGCCGCGGTTTTTGCAGGCCAGCCCCGAGGCGCTCATGAAGCGGCTGGTGGCGCAGGCCGCGGGGCCGATCTACCAGTTTGCGCAGGCCTTTCGCGCGGGCGAGCGGGGGGGGCAGCACGACGTCGAGTTCATGCTGCTGGAGTGGTATGAGCCGGGGGCGACGCTCGACGACGCGGCGGGCCTGATCGAGGCGCTCTGCACCGCCACGCTCGGCAGCCGCGGCATCGAGCGGGTGACCTGCCGCGATGCCTTCACCCTACATGCGGGCGTCGATCCCTTCGTAGCCACTGCGGACGCACTAGAGCATGCGGCGCAGCGGCACGGCGTGGTTTTGCCCGAGGGAGGCCCCGTCGCCGATCCAGACGAACGCTGGGACCGCGGCTTCGAATTGCTACTCGCCGAGGTGGTGCAGCCACGGCTCGGCGTCGAGCGGCCCACCATGCTCGTTGACTGGCCTGCCTCGCAGGCCGCGTTTGCCCGCATCGACCCGGCGATGCCGACGCTCGCGCGGCGCTTCGAGCTCTTCGTCGCGGGTGTCGAACTCGCCAACGGCTGGGAGGAGGAGCCGAGTCGCGGGGTGCTCGCGGAACGGATTGAGCGGGCCAACGCCATTCGTGCGCAGGCCGGCCGCGCGGTGCTGCCGCTCCCAGAACGGCTGCTCGCTGCGCACGGCGCCGCGATGCCCGCCGGCTTCGGCGCCGCCCTCGGTTTCGACCGGCTGGTGATGCTCGCCGCCGGGGCCGATTCGATCGCCGCTGTGCGATGCTTCACGCACGAAGCGTGATCTGGGGCCACCTCCTGGCGGCCTGAATCGCATCTGCCTTTGTTGGAGCCGGGGGGGGTGCCACCCGTATTCCCCGCGCTCGCGCTCCGGGGCTTCCTAAC
>JBBDNW010000069.1:0-30091 GCA_040877375.1 Pirellulales bacterium
GTTGTCCGTGGAGCGGGTGGGAAAGAGCCTCGGGCGGGTCGCGCCGGAGGAGCTCGCGAAGGTCATCGAAGGCCTGAGCGAAATCATCGGCGATTGAGACCGTCTCCCGGAGCTCACGGTCCCAGGGTACCAATCGGAATCACGGCGACGCCTCCAGTCGTCCCTTTGCAAACCCAACGAGGCAGGCAGGAGGGCCGCCACGAAGCCAAGCCTCATACCATCCGCTGGGCGACCGTCGCGGACGGACTGCCGCCTGGACGGGATATGGCCGATCGGGCGGCGATGCACGACTGGACGCGGCAGCAGCGATGATCGCCATCGACACGAACCTATCTGTGAGCGCTAGTTGACACCCCGCGGCTGCGGGAGTATACCGCTGTACATCATTCACCTCGGGTGGTTGCCTGCGGGTAATTCGGGCGTTGCCCTACCGACGACAGGAGCGGAAAATCATGGTGAGCCTCACAGAAGTTCGAAACCGGCTCCAGCCGGCCTTTACCGCCGACCAGGCCGCCCTCATCGCGAACCTTCACGTGGAAATGCACGACCAACTCGTGACGCGGCACGACTTCGCCGAACTCCGCGGCGTGGTGGAGCGGCTCGCCGTGTCGCAGGAGGAGTTGGTGGAGTCACAGCACGAGCTGGCCGAGGCCCAAAAGCGCACCGAATATGCGATCAAGGATCTCGCGAAGCAGGTCGGCGGCCTTGCCGCGACGGCCGGCGGCAATCTCGAGGCCTACGCCAGCGAGCGCATCCCGGAGGTGCTGGCCGAACGCTTCGGCTTCGTGATGGAATCGTGCGGCTCGGAATCGATCGCGGCCGGAGACAAGTCGTATGAGTTTGACGCCGTGCTACGGGGCACGATCGCTGGCCGGCAGGTCGTCGTGCTCTGCGAAGTGAAGACCAATATCTCCGAGTCGGAGGTGCGGGGGTTTTTACGCGTGGCAGACCGGGTGCGATTGGCGATCGCCAAGGAGTTGCCCGAGGCCCAGGTGCAGATTCTTTTCTTCGGCTACCGCGCCGCCGTGGTGACGCAGAAACTAATCACGAGCAGCGGCGCGTGGCTCGTCTTCCCGCGCGGCCTCGTGGCCGCTGCCTGACGGGCCGCGCGTGGCTCGTCTTTTCGAGTGGCCCCTGGGCCGATAGGCTGTCGACCCTATGGAGAAATGTGCCTGTGGGCTCCCGAAAGCAAGCCAAAGAGAAACACCGTCGGGTGCAACTCGAACGACGGCGAAAACACCAGCAGCACAGCCCCGCTGGCTGGCAGGCTCCGCCGCCGCCTGAGGCGCGATGGCTGAACGTGGCTCCCGTGGCCGCGCCGGAAGAACTGGCGGAGGATCGAGCCATCTTTGATGCGATTGCTCGCGCCGGGCTGCCCGAGCCCCTCCGGGCGGAAGCAGATCTCGTCTGCGACGCACTCGACCTGTGTGCCCGCGGTGAGTCGGCCGCCGCGGTCGAACGTGTTGGTGGGATCGGACGCAAGAGCCCCTATGCCGATTGGCGGCTCTTCCTCCGGGGGCTTGCCCCATTTCACCAGGGCGATCTCGCCACCGCCCGCGAAGCCTGGAGCCGGATCGACCCGAGCCGTCGTCCCGGCAGGATTGCCAGCGCACTTGCCGGGGCCTGGCAGGAGGTAACCGGCCCAACCGCCCACGAACAACGCTCGGAATCGTTTCCCGATCCAAAAGGGCTTCCAGAACCGCCATCCGAAATCAGTGCTGCGGCACGGGATGCGGCCCTCGGACTGATGCGCCGGGCCTCGCTGATGGCCGCGGCCCACGAGATCGTGACCGTTCGGCACCGTGACCCGGAGCAGCTCGTGTCGGCGTCACAGGCCGCGCTGATGATCCGGTTTGAGAAACAATACCGATCGCTCGACCCCGACTTCGTCGCGACCTTCACCGCGGCCTGCCGGGAACTGGCCCTCGAGCAGCCCGACGTGCAGACGTTTGCGGCGCTCTGCGACGGAACTGCCGGCCCGCCGGACGACCCGCGGTCGAACCGGCTGCGGTTCCTGCATTTTGGACGGTTTATCGGCGCCGAACAGGAACGCATCCAGGCTGCGCGAGAATACATCGACCGTGATCTGCCCCGGCTCACCCATCTCCCGGCCCCGCTGCGGGCGGCGCTGGCCAGCGTGATGCTGGAACAGGCAGCCGTCAGCCTGCTGGGAAGAGACAACGCACCCGGGGGTTTGATATTTATCACTTCGGACGACGCTCGCCGCGCCGAACGACTGCTCCGCGAGGCCCTTGAACGGTGTCCTGGTAATCGGCTCGCACACGAAGCCTTGATCGACCTCCTCGAATCCGGATTTGATCAAGACTCGCCACAATCAGCTGGGGAAGCCGCGGTCATCGCTGCGAAAGAGGCCTGTGTCGCCGCCTTTCCCGATCAGTGCGATCACCTGCTCGACGTGATCGACCACTGCATCGACCACGGTGCGTTCGCGCGGGCGGAGCCGCTGGTGCGAGCGCTTGCGGACCAGCGGTTCGACGACCTCCTCGCGCGGGCGACGCCCTGGCGATTCCACCTCGAACGGGCCACATGGCTGGCGAAGAAAACAGGCGCGCACCCGGATCTCCGTGTCGCTCTCGAGATGGCGATCGCATCGTGGCCGGTGTGGCTGTCGCGGCAGTGGATTGCATTTCTCGAGGCGGCACTCCTGCTGCGCGAAGGAGATCACTCCGGCTTCGAGGCGGCGGTGACGGACGCCCGCGCTGGCTGCCCCGAACAACTCCGTGCCGACGCCATGCTGGCCGAAGCGCTCGAACGGCTCCGCGTTTCGGCAGCGGATGTCGAGCCAATCCGCCAGGCGCTTGCCCGCGGCGCCGACGAGATCGGCATCGACGGCCCGATCGAGCCGCTCACGGCGGTCGCCTGCTTGTATCACGATCTCGAACGCTCCGGCCTGATGCTCTCGACCACGAGCCATTCCGCTGATCAGATCGGTAAAGCGCTCTGCAAGAGGCTGGGCGGTGCCGCGACATGGAAGCTGGGCCGTCTGCTGAGCGGCGGCGGTGATAGACTGCCGGTGGAGCAGCCCACGTTTTGGGCCGCGTTTGACTGGCTGGCAGACCATGATTTTTTCGGGACCGTCAAGGCAAGCCGCGAGCCGCGGTGGCTCGGCAACCTTGCCGACACCCATCCGCGCGGGGCTGCGGCAGTCCTTGACTGGCTCGAACGCACAGCCCCTGAAAAACTACTGGGACGGCGGCCCCGAAAGCGGCTCACGCTGGTCGAACAAGCGGCGGGCAGGGAAGCCGATCCGATCGTCCGCGCCAGGCTCGCCGAGGTCGCTCGTGAGGTGCATTCGACGATCGTGGCGGAGGAACACCGCAAACGGCAGAAACGCTTCGCAGGCCGCCGGAAGGTTCCGCTTCCTGACCCGGAAGAGGTGGCGCAGATGCCACCGGCCACCATGCCTCGGATCCTGCAACTGATCTTGAAGCGCGGCGGCCGAGAGGCCGTCGCGGAGGCTATGACAATCCTGATGGCCCCGCAAAACCCCGCGTCGGCAAAGCGGCTGGCGGACTTCGCAAAGCGGATCGGCCTCACGCCGATGGAACTCATCGCAGGCCTGATGGAGGGCTCCTGATTTCATGCACGGCAACACTCACACCGCTCCGACGCTTCCTCATGACCGGCCACCTCATCTCGTGCTCGGCCTTGCGGCCACTGCCACCGCTGAGCAAGCCCGCGCTGCCTACCTGGAGGCAGTCCGCCGTCATCCGCCAGACCGCGAGCCGGAGCGGTTTCGGGAACTTCATGCGGCGATGCAAGCCTTTTGTGATCCCGTTGAACGTGCCCGGCAGGCGCTCGTGCCCCCGCGGCAGCGGCCCGATCTCGTGGGAATCGTAGCGGCGGCAACCGCCCGGCCGCCGAGGCTGCCGGTGCAGGTGCTGCTCGCGCTGGGCAACCAGGACCGCCAGCCATGAGTGACGACGCAGCGGAGCCCGATATCGCCGATGAATCCGGGCTGCTGGGCGCCGCCGACATCGTGGCCGCCTTCACGGCACTGCGACATGAGCTCAAGCTTCAGGTCCGCGCCGGCAGGGAGCTCACATCGGGCCTCGATGACCTGCTCGATCGCTGTGTGGGGAGACATCTCGCGGGGCTGGCGGACCGCTTTGCACAGCTGGAGGCTGCCCTGCGCACGGCGTCCAAGCCGATGCCACCTGCGGCCGTCAGCGGCGATCCATCGCGAAGGCTTGCGGAGGCGCTGACGGAAATCGAGGACAGTCTGGAACGCGCTACCGGCGCAGTCGCGGCGCAGGCCGACGACATCGATGCCCTGGCGACGGGGGTCGGACATGGTGCTGAGAGTGACGTCGACGATACAGCGTCGTTCGATCTCGCGGAGGAGTGGCAAGCCTGCGTGGGCACGGCGCCATGGCTTGTCCGCACCCTGGCAGCCCGGCTGGTTGGCCGCCTCGAGCAGGTATTTGAGCGGGCGCTCAACCGTGCCGGCCGCGCGGAGGACGCCGCTCCCGCGGCGGCGCTAGCGCTCGCCGACGCCCGGCAGGGTCTCGAACTCCTGCTCGTGCGCACCCGGCGGCTGATGGAGCAGGCCGGCATCCGCCGGCTCGACGTGCTCCACGAACCGTTTGATGCCGAACGGATGCGGGCCATCGACGTCGTCGAGGATGCGGAGGTTCCAGAGGGCCACGTGGCCGAACAACTTCGGCCGGGATACCTTCTGCACGGTGCCGTCCTCCGGCCGGCCGAGGTGCGGGTGGCCCGGTGACTCGCAGGTCAACACGCCGCCGCGATATCGCTCCACGAAAGGCCCGACAACCATGACTGATGTGCCCACCGACTCACCTGTGATCGGCATCGATCTGGGAACAACCAACAGTGTCGTCGCCGCCTGCATCGACGGCCGCGTTCGCGTGTTGGAGGAGGAGGGCACGGCGATTCTGCCGTCGGTGGTCGGCGTTGCCTTGGATGGTCGCCTCCTCGTGGGGCAGGCGGCTCACAACCAGCTGGCCGCGTTTCCGGACCGCACCATCGCCTCGGTGAAACGTCGGATGGGGCAGGCCGTGATGCTGCCGATGGCGGGCACGTCTTATTCCCCGCAGGAGATCAGCGCGATCATCCTCAAAACGCTCAAGGAGCGGGCTGAGCGGGCCCTCGGCTGCAGCGTGAGCCGCGCTGTGATCACTGTGCCGGCGTTCTTCGATGAACCGCAGCGGCAGGCGACCCGCGAGGCAGGCGCCTTGGCAGGGCTCACGGTCGAACGGATCATCAACGAGCCGACCGCCGCGAGTCTCGTCTACCACACGGGCTCGCCTGAGCGGCGGCAGCTGATGGTCTACGACCTGGGAGGCGGCACTTTCGACGTGTCGATCGTGCGGATCGAACAGGGCGTGGTGGAGGTGCTCGCCAGCAAAGGAGACACGCGCCTCGGCGGCGACGACTTCGACGAACTGCTCGCGCGGCATGTCGCCGCCCGGTTCCTCACCGCACACGGCCACGACCTCTGGGACGACACCGCGACCCGTTGGCGGCTGCTCACGGCCTGCGAGCGGGCGAAGTGCGAGCTCTCCACCTCCGCCAGCGTGCGGATTCTGGAGGAGTTTATCGGCACGATTCGCGGCAGGCAGATCAGCCTCGACGTGACGGTGACGAGGGAGGAGTATGAGCAGCTCATCCTGCCCTTGATTGACCGCACCATCGCCTGCGTCGACGTGGCGATCCGCGACTCGGGCCTGTCGCTCTCCCAGATCGACGAGTTGATCCTCGTGGGTGGGTCGACCCGCACGCCCCTCGTGCAGCACCGACTCCGCAGCGAGTTTCGGCGCGACCCGAAGTGGGGCGTCGATCCCGACCTGGCCGTGGCGCTCGGGGCGGCCACGCAGGCGGGGATGATCGCGGGCCAGTCGGTCGGGCCGGTGCTCATCGACGTGGCCACGCACACGCTCGGCGTGGCGGCGGTCATCGAGGGGCCGTACGACGACGAGCTCGTCTTCGTGCCGATCCTGCGGCGCAACGCCCCGCTACCGGCCCGCTATGAGGACTCCTTCAGCACGACCCATCCCGACCAGGACAAGGTGGAGATCCGCATTTTCCAGGGGGAAAGTCCGCGGCTCGAACACAACGGCGAGATCGGACAGTTTTTTCTCGAGGGCCTCAACGCATCGGATGGGTGTGACGGGAAGATCCTGGTGCGGTTTGAACTCTCGCTCGACGGCACGCTCGAGGTGACAGCCATCGAGAGCCGCTCCGGCCTTTCCAAACGCTTGGCGATCGTCGATGCCCTGTCGCGGATGAAAGAGCATGATCCGACGAAGCCGGCCGGTCGGTTGGCGGGCTTGCCCGGCTTTGCGGCCGCGGTGGACTCGACAGCGGAGGAAGGCGCAGGCTCTGAGATTGCACCTGTGTCGCCTGGGGCCTCGGGGCGCGGAGACGGATCGGGCGATGCGATCATTGAGCGGGCACGCCGCGCCCTGCCAGCGCTCGGCTCCGAGGATGCCGCCGACGTCGAACGGCTCTTGGGCCTGATCGACGAGGCTCGGCAATCGGATCATGATTCCCTGCTGGGCGGACTGCTCGTCGAACTCGAGGATCTGCTTTTTTACACGTCGGGCTGAGGACGGCCCGACACGCCCCCGCGAATCCGCCGCATCCGCCCCATTCCTATGCCATCGCAGCCGACCGCCGCAGACGACGAACTGATCGGCTGTCCGGTCTGCCGGGCGGTGCAGCCGCTTCAGCCGGTGTGTCGCCGCTGCGTTGCCGATCTCGGCCTGTTTATGAGGGCGGTGGAGAGCCGGCGGACGGCCAGACGCCGTCTCACCCGCGCGACCGCGGCCCACGACACCGCAGCTGAACGTCGGCTCCGCGTGTATCTGCGGTGGCTCGGCGGCAGCACCTGATCCGAGCGTCGCGACGCGGGCTCAGGACTTCCACGAGCGACTCAGGCCCACGTAAGCCATTGCCGGCACACGACTTCGTGCGGCGGCCCGGTTGCACCATCTGCCGACTCCAAGCGGGAACCTAGTACTGGTGTTATGCTTCCGCCAAACTTTCGCATTCCGCCTTCCATTTGCATGCTGCCTTTTCGGAGAAGCACCGATGGGACGTGTTTCGTTCTCGCACGGTGTCGATCGCCGTGGCTTCCTGACGGTCGGTGCCATCGGCGGCCTCGGCCTCTCGCTCGGCGACTTCTTCCGGATGCAGACTGCGCGGGCTGAGGCTTCCGCAGAGCCTGGCGGCGCTGGCAAGTCCGCTCGCGAGCCCGCCGCCCAATCGGTGATCTACATCTATCTCCCCGGCGGGTGCGCCCATCAGGAGACGTTCGACCCCAAGCCGCACGCGCCCGTCGATTACCGCGGCCCCCTCGGCAGCATCGACACGGTGCTGCCCGGCGTGCGGTTCGGCGAGATGCTGCCGCACACCGCCAAGATCGCCGACAAGATCGCCATCTGTCGCTCCATGACCCACGGCGAGGCGGCCCACGAACGCGGCACCCACAACATGTTTACGGGCTACAAGCCGAGCCCGGCACTTCAGTATCCGAGCCTCGGCTCCGTCGTCGCCCATGAGTTTGGCCCTCGCGAGAATCTGCCAGCCTATGTCTGCATCCCCAACCAGCCCAACGAGTTTGCCGGCTCCGGCTATCTCTCGAGCGCCTACTCAGGCTTCAGCCTCGGAGCCGATCCAGCCGACGGCACGTTTAAGGTCCGCGACCTCGGCCTCCCCGAGGGCATCGACGGGGCCCGGTTCGACAAGCGACGGCGGATGCTGGACGTGGTCAACGACCACTTCCGGCAAGCGGAGAAGAGCGACTCGCTCGACGCGCTCGACACCTTCTACCAACGGGCCTACGGCTTGATCAGTTCCGCGAAGGCCCAGGAAGCTTTCGACCTGAAGAAAGAGCCCGACGCGATCAAGGACGAATACGGCCGTAACCAGGCCGGCATGCGGATGCTGCTGGCCCGCCGGCTCGTCGAATCGGGCGTGCGGTTTGTCACGCTCACCTACGGCGGCTGGGACCACCACGACACCATTGAGAAGAACATGCGAACGCAGGCCCCGGCCTTCGATCAGGGCTTCGCCACGCTCATCCGCGACCTCGACCGCCGCGGCCTGCTCGCCTCCACGCTCGTCTGCGTGGGCACCGAGTTTGGCCGCACACCCAAGATCAACGCCACGGCCGGCCGCGACCACTGGCCCAAGGTCTTTTCGATCGTGATGGCGGGCGGCGGCATCAAGCAAGGCATTGTCTACGGCTCGAGCAACGCCACGGCGAGCGAACCGGAGGACGACCCGCTCTCCGTCGAGGACTGGGCCACCACGATCTACGACCGGCTGGGCATCGACGCCCGCAAGGAACTGATGACACCGGGGGCACGGCCCATCGAGATCGTGGACGGCGGCAAGGTTGTCACACAGTTGATCACGTGAGGCACACGCCATGCGAATCACCCGGATCGTGAGGGGCTGCCCGTGCCCTGGGAGCCGGGCTTGGCGGCAAGCGAAGCCATGGATGGCGGAGCGCAGCCGGCACGCAGAGAGCGAAGGCCCGCGGCCAAGTAGCCTCGCTTTGCGAGGCTACGGTAAGCCGGAGCAGACGCGGGACGGCTGCGACGGCGCGAAAGTCGCAGGCCGTAGCGAACGTCCGGCGACAGGGCACGGGCAGCCCCGAACCTTGGGCGCGTTGGCTCTCCTCTGCTTTTGCCTTGTCACCTCCTCGGCAGCCGCCTCCTCGCCCAGCCTCTCGCTCATCCTTCCCCGCGGCGTGCAACGTGGCGGCGACCGTGAACTCGAGTTTCGCGGTGAACGGCTCGGCGATGCCGAGGAGATCTTCTTCTACGGCGACGATGGCCTTGCCGCGACATCGCTCACGCCTGTCGACGACAAGTCGTTTAAGGCCGTGATCCGCGTGCCCGACGCCTGCCCGGCCGGCGAGCAGATCGTGCAGGTCCGCACGAAGTCGGGGATCAGTGAATATCGGTCGTTCTGGGTCGGCGTGCTGCCCGTCATCGATGAGATCGAGCCCAACAGTTCGTTCGACACTGCGCAGGCCGTGCCCCTCGGCCACACGATCCACGGCGTCGCCACTACGGAAGACGTTGATTGCTTCGCGGTCGACCTCACGAAGGGCCAGCGGCTGTCGGTCGAAGTCGAGGGGCTGCGGCTGGGGAGTTACCGCTTCGATCCGCATATCGCGATCATCGACTCCAAGCGGTTCCAACTCGCTGCCGCAGACGATTCCCCTGCGACGCTCCAGGACGGTATTCTCTCCATCCTCGCTCCGGAAGACGGCCGCTACGTGGTCCAGATCCGCGAGGCTTCCTATGCGGGCGACGACAACTCGCGGTATCGGCTGCATGTCGGCGGCTTTCCACGTCCGACCGCCGTCTATCCGCCAGGGGGCAAGGCCGGCGAGAAACTGAAGGTGACGTTCCTGGGGGACGCCTCCGGCCCGATTGACCGGGAGATTGAGGTGCCCGCGGGTCCGGTCGGCAGCAACCACCGACTGGTGGCCACGGACGACGGCGGCATCTGCCCCTCCCCCCTGCCCTTCCGAATCTCGTCTCTCGGCAACGTGCTGGAGCAGGAGCCCAACGACGAGCTCCCCGCCGCGACGGCAGCAGACACGTCGCTCGCCTTCAACGGCGCGATCGGCCAGGCCAGTGACGTCGATCTCTTTCGGTTCGCCGGCAAGAAGGGGCAGACCTTCGAGGTGGAGTGCTTTGCCCGCCGGCTGCGGTCAGGCCTCGATCCGGTCGTCAACGTGCTCAAGGCCGACGGCGGCAACGTAGCGGGCAACGACGACGCGAAGGGGCCCGACTCCGCGTTTCGATTCGAGGTGCCCGAAGACGGAGAGTATTTTGTCCGCGTCAAGGACCACCTTGGCCGGGGGCAGCCCGACTTCACCTACCGGGTCGAACTCACGCAGCCGCAGTCGTCGCTCACGCTCTCGATCCCGCGAATCGACCGATTCTCACAGACCCGGCAGACCGTCTTCGTACCCCGAGGCAACCGCTACGCCGTGCTCGTCAACGCCACGCGGACCAACTTCGACGGCGACCTTGTTCTCGACGGCAGCCACCTGCCCACGGGCATGACGATGACCGCGCCGCCGATCAAGGCAGGCCAGACACAGGTGCCCGTCGTCTTTCAGGCCGCGGCAGACGCGCCGCTCACCGGAAAGCTGCTCACGTTTGAGGCCCGGCAGGTCACGGACCAAGACCCCGAAGGAAAAGCAGGCGTGCGCGGCCACTTCGAAAACGCAGCCGACTTCGTCCTCGGCGACCCCAACAACGCCGTCCATTACAGCGGCCGCGTCGCAACTCTCGCCGTGGCGGTGGTCGACGCGGTGCCCTTCAGTGTGGAGATCGTGCAGCCGAAGGCACCGCTCTTACGTGACGGCTCGCTCGATCTGCGGGTGATCGTCAAACGCAGCGAAGGCTTCGACAAGCCGGTCGCGGTGGAGTTTCCATTCCGGCCGGGAGGGGTGGCCGCCAATCCGTCGATTACGATCCCGCCCGACAAGACGGAGGCCGTTTTCCAGCTCAGCGCGGATGGAAAGGCGGCGATTGGCGCGTGGCCGGTCTTCGTGCTCGCTAGCGGCGACGTCAATGGCACGGCCTGGGTGGCCTCCGCCCCGATCACCCTCGATGTGGCAGAGCCCTTCACGACGGCGACGCTCAAACGGACCGTGTGCGAGCCGGGCCAGCCCGCGAATATCACATGTACTCTCGCCCACCCCCGGCCGTTTGACGGCGAGGCGACGGCCCGGCTCCAGGGCCTGCCGCCCGAGACGACGGCGCCGGACTTAAAGTTCACCAAAGACACGACGGAACTCATCTTCCCGGTGGTAACGACCGAGAAGAGCCCGCCGGGCAACCATAAGACGGTGTTCGTGGAGGTGCTCACGCCCGTCGGCGGCGAGCAGACCCGGATGCGAGGCGGCAGCACCGAACTCAAGATCGTGAAGCCCGCGGGAGCGCCCAACTCATGAGATACGAAACAGCCGCCTCGGCGGTGCGCGTTGCCCTGATCACCGGTACGGTATTCCTCGGGCTGTCGCCGCGAACCGAGGCCTCCGCTCCCGGACCCGTGGCCACACTCCACGTCTTTCCACCCGCCGTTCATCTCTCGAATGCCCGCGACCGCCAATCGCTCGTCGTGCAGGCGGTCGAACCAAACGGTATCACCCGCGACGTCACGTTGCAGGCCTCGATCGCCGTTGACAATCCAGCCAAAGCCCGCCTTAACGGCCGCACGCTGCGTCCGCTCGCCGATGGAGACACGGCGCTCACCATCACGTTTGCAGACCAGAAATGCTCCGTGCCGGTGCACGTCGAGCATGCCGGCCAAAACCCCGACCTGAGCTTCCGCCTCGACGTGATGCCAGTCTTCATGCGGAGCGGCTGCAACGCCGGCAGTTGCCACGGCTCGGCCCGCGGCAAGGACGGCTTCCGGCTCTCGCTCTTCGGTTTTGATGCCGAGGCTGACTACCAGCGGCTCACCCGCGAACTGCCCGGACGGCGGATCAACCTCGCCTTGCCCGCCGAGAGTCTGCTGCTCACCAAGGCGACGGCCGCCGTGCCGCACACCGGAGGCGCCAAGCTCAAGCCCGACGATCCGTACTATGCCACGCTCGCGCGGTGGCTCGAAGCAGGCGCGAAGAACGACCCTGGTCCGACGCCCGCGGTCGTGGCCGTCGAACTCTCTCCCCGCGAGGCCGTGCTCGACGGGCCGGACGCCACGCAGCAGTTCACCGTGCTCGCGAAGTATGCCGACGGCACCGACCGCGACGTGACGGCGCTGGCGGTCTTTCTCTCCAACAACGACAGCGCGGCGAAGATCGGCCCTTCCGGCCTCGTGACCGCCGGCAGCCGCGGCGAGGCCTTCGTGATGGCCCGCTTCGAGACCCACACGGTAGGCTCGCAGGTGATCACACTGCCCAAGGAGCTGGCGTTTGAATGGGTGGCTCCGCCCGTGGCAAACCCCATCGACGAACTCGTCAACGCCAAGCTCCTCAAGCTGCGGATCAATCCGTCGGGCCCGTGCAGTGACGAGGAGTTTCTGCGGCGGGCCAGCCTCGACATCTGCGGTGTGCTCCCCACATCCGACGAATACCGCTCCTTCATGGCGAGCCCCGATCCCGCCAAACGGGCCAACCTCGTCGATCAGTTGCTCGAGCGGAAGGAGTTCGTCGACCAGTGGGTAATGAAATGGTCAGAGCTGATGATGATCCGCACCGTGCAAAACCAGGTCAGCTACAAGGCGATGCTCCTCTACTCCGGGTGGCTGCAGGACCGGATCGAGGCCAACACGCCGCTCGACGCCCTCGTTCGCGAACTCCTCGCCGCCAAGGGAGGCACGTTCACTAACCCAGCCACCAACTACTTCCAGCACGAGCGGGACACGCTCAAAACCGCGGAGAACGTGGCCCAGGTCTTCATGGGGATGCGGATCCAGTGCGCCCAGTGCCACAACCATCCGTTCGACCGCTGGACGATGGACGACTACTACGGCTTTGCCAACTTCTTCGCGCAGATCGGCCGCAAGCCGGGGGAGGACCCGCGGGAGACGATCGTCTTCAACTCCGGCGGCGGTGACGTGAAGCATCCCGTCGGAGGCCGGGTGGTGCCCCCGAAGTTTCTCGGCGGCGCGGCTCCCGACTTCACAAGCCCCGACAACGCGGGCAAGGACCGGCGCGAGGTGCTGGCCGCGTGGCTCGCGTCTCCCGACAACCCGCACTTCGGACGCAATCTGGCCAACATCGTCTGGACACACTTCTTCGGCCGGGGAATTGTTGACGAGGTCGACGACGTGCGGGTCAGCAACCCGCCGGTGAACGAGGCTCTGCTCACGGCCTTGGCAAACGGCTTGGTCGCATCGAAATATGACTTCAAGCAACTGGTTCGCCAGATCTGCACGTCGCACACCTACCAGCGGTCGACCCGCCCCAACGAAACCAACGCGGGAGACGAGCAGAACTTCTCGAAGGCAAAGCTCCGGCGGATTCGGGCCGAGGTGCTGCTCGACATCATGACCGCGGCGACGGGCACGCAGAACAAGTTCAAGGGGCTGCCGCTGGGCGCGCGGGCCGTTCAGATCGCCGACGGCAACACCAGCACCTATTTTCTCACGACGTTTGGCCGGGCCACCCGGGCCACCGCCTGCTCGTGCGAGGTGAAGATGGAACCCAACCTCTCGCAGGCCCTGCATCTCTTGAACGGTGACACGACCCAGCAGAAGATCCGCCAGGGGGGCGTCGTCAAGCAGTTACTGGACAAAAAAATGACGCCTGAGCAGGTGATCGAGGAACTCTATCTCCGCACGCTGACACGCCGGCCCACCGAAAAAGAAATGCGGGGCCTCCTGGATATCATCGAGGGGGATGCCTCGGCGAAAACACCGGCCGGAATCCTCGAGACGCTCGAAGACGGCTTCTGGGCGATCCTCAACTCCCGCGAGTTTGTCTTCAACCACTGATCGGTCATGCCCCGCCTGCCCCGCCTGCTCTTCATGATGTTTAAGGGAGCCCGTCTTCCCCGTGCTCGCGCGTGGGGCTTGCTGACCGCGCTCGCCGCGCTGCCTGCCGCGGCCGAAGAGCAGGCGACCTTCGTCGACAATGCCCTGCCCGTGCTCCGGCAGCGGTGCGGCACCTGCCACAACGCGGACAAGAAAACCGGCGGCCTCGACGTAACGAGCTACGCGGCCATCATGCGGGGCGGCGGCTCGGGCGAAGTGATCACGCCGGGCGACGCCGCGTCTAGTTATCTCTTTCGCGTGGTCAACCACGACGACGAGCCGTCGATGCCCCCGGACGCGCCGCCGATCCCCGAGGCGGAGCGACAGGTGCTCCGAAACTGGATCAACAGCGGCGTGCTCGAAACCAAGGGGAGCGTGGCCGTCGCCCCGAAGAAGGTCGACGTGGCGATGGCAACGCCGGCGACCGAGCGTCCGGCTGTGCAGCCGCTGCCTGCCCACCTGCCGCTCGAGCCCGCGGTGCGGACCGGGAATCCGGATGCCTGCGCGGCGCTGGCGACAAGCCCGTGGGCGCCGCTCGTCGCCGTCTGCGGACAAAAGCAGATCCTGCTCCACCGCACCAACACGCTCGATCTCGCGGGCGTGCTCCCCTTCCCCGAGGGCCGGCCGCATGTGGTGCGGTTCAGCGCCGGCGGCGGCCTCGTGATCGCTGGCGGTGGGGTCGGTGCGCAGAGCGGAAAAGTCGCGGTCTGGAACCTGAAGAACGGCCGTCGGATCCGCACGCTCGGCGACGAACTCGACGTGGTGCTCGCCGCCGACATCAGCCCCGACCAGCGGCTCGTCGCGCTCGGCGGCCCGCAGAAGGTCGTTCGTCTCTGGTCGCTCGAGACGGGCGCGAAACTCCACGATCTCGGCAAACACACCGACTGGATTCTCGCCACGGCGTTTAGCCCGGACGGTCGCCTGCTCGCCTCGGCCGACCGGGCTGGCAACGTGATCCTGTGGGAGGCGGCCACCGGCCGCGACTTTGTCACACCGCCGGCGCATCCCTCGGCCGTGACGAGCCTGGCTTGGCGCGGCGACTCGGGGCTCCTGGCGACCGGCTGCGAGGACGGCCAGATCCGGCTCTGGGAAACGGAAAACGGCACGCTGGTGAAGGCCTGGCCGGCGCATGGCGGCGGCGTGACCGCGATCGACTTCACGCGGGACGGCCGGCTCGTATCGGTCGGCCGTGACAAGACGCCGAAGCTCTGGAACGCGGATGGCTCGCAGGAGCGGGCCTTCGAGGCATGTGCCGATGTCGGGCTCGCGGTGTCGTATTGCGACGAGACCAACCGGCTCGTGGTTGGCGATTGGACGGGCGAACTCCGTGTCTTTAACGCGGCCGATGGCCCGCGGATCGGCACGCTCGATCCCAATCCGCCAGCGCTCGCCGAGCGGGTGGCGGCGGCACAGTCCGCCCTCACGGATCGTCAGGCGAAGCTCGACGCCGCCATCGCGGCCCTGAACGCAGCTCCCGACGCCGAGAAGCCGAAGGCCGAGACTGCCGTCATCGACTTGAAGAATCAGATGGCACAGGCCGCCGCCGCGCAGGCAAAGTGGCTGGGCGAAGTGGCGTTTCAGGCCAGTTACGAGCAGCTTGCGAAGGCGATCGCCGATCGGGAGCAAAAGCTCGCCGCCGCGGAGAGTGATCTCGCCGGAGTGGACGCAAAGCGGCAGTCCGATGACCAGGCGCGTCAGGCGATCACGGCGAAGCGAGACGGCATGCAGAAGCAGGCCGAGTCCCTCTCGGCAGCGCTCGCCCAGACCGAGCAACAGGTCAAGGAACTCACCGCTCTGGTCGAGAAGCAGAAGGCCGAAATCGCGACGCTCCAAGCCGGCCTGCCGGCCGTGGTCGCCGAATCGGAAGCGGCCGTAAAGAACCTCGCCGAATCGGCACGGGTCGCCGACGAGAAGCGGGCTGCCGTCGCCGCCCGACAGACGGAAGCGGCGGCGGCCGCCAGGGAACTCAACGCCCTCCAAGGGCTCTCCAACTAACGGCCCCGCCGCGCCGGCTGGCTTTTTTGCAGCACGAACTCAGCGAGGGGCTGCCCGTGCCCAAGAGCCGGCGTTGCTGACCAGCGAAGCCAGGATGGCGAAGCGCAGTCAGCATCGAGTGAGCGCGGGGCAGGATGCCCGTAGCAAACGTCCGGCGAAGGGGCACGGGCAGCCCTGAGCGTCCGGCGACGGTCACGGGCAGCCCCGCGCCCTACATCGCGGCCTGCCCGAGCAGCTTCCGCAGCGACGTCATCGCGATTTCGCCGAACTGCCGCGGGGGCACTCGCCAGAGCGCCGGATTGTGGAGCTCCACGGCCACGGCCCCCTCGTAGCCAATCTCCCGAAGCCTGGCGATCAGGTCGTCGGGCGGCGACGAGCCCTCGCCGGGCAGGATTCGGTCGGCATCCCCCGCCATTTCGCGGGGCACGTCGGCGATGTCGGAGAGCTGCACGTGGGCGAGATTTTCCCGCGACAAGAGCCAGAGATCGAGCGGCTTGCTCGGGCCCACGGTGAAGTGAAACCAATCGAGGCAGATCCCAAGCGCCGGCGAGCCGACCTCCTCCACCACTGCCACGGCCGACTGCAAGTTGTTGGGAAAGCTCGCCCGCGAATCGAACTCGAGCGCGAGCCGAATCCCCGCGTCGGCCGCCCGCGTCGCCGCCTCGCGAAGGCTCATCGACAGTCGGCCGAGATCCTCGGGCGTGAGCGGGCCGAAGGCGTCGCCCGCGACCACGAGCACGGGAATGCCGAGGTCGCGACAGAGCGCGAGCCTGGAATCGAAGTGGCTCCAGTGCTCGCGGCGGGCCTCGCCCTGGCTCGTGAGCAGGCCGCCCTGAAAGCTCGCCGCCACGGCCGCGATTCCCTGCTCGGCGAGGCGGCCCTTGAGCGCCGCGACACCGTGCTCCTTCACAAACGCATCGGCATGGCCGAGCCAGAGATCGATCGCATCGACATGCCCGGCCGCGTAGTCGTCGAGGATCGTCCCCAGCGACGCCTCGAGGCTACACACGGTGGCGATCGCGGGACGCATGCTTGTCATGAAAGCCGATCGCGGAGCATGCTCACGACCTCGTCGACCGGCACGCGGGTCTGCACGAGCGTGTCACGGTCGCGGAGCGTGACGGTCTTGTCGGTGAGCGTCTGGCCATCGATCGTCAGGCACCACGGCGTGCCCGCCTCGTCCTGCCGAGCGTAGCGCCGGCCCACCGAGCCCTTTTCGTCGTACTGGCACGCCATGTGGGGCTTGAGCGCCCGGTAGAGGTCGATCGCAGCCTCCGGCATGCCGTCCTTCTTTACCAGCGGCAGGATCGCCGCCTTCACCGGGGCGAGCCGCGGATGGAACTTCATCACGGTGCGGCTGCGGGGCTTGCCGTCTTCGTCGGGCACCTCATCCTCGTGGTAGGCGTCGCAGAGAAAGGCCAGCACCCCTCGGTCGGCCCCGGCCGATGGCTCGATCACGTGGGGCACATACCGCTCCCGCGAGATGTCGTCGAAGTAGGAGAGGTCCTTGCCGCTGCCGCGGTGCCGCGGCTTGCCGTCATCGCCCGTCTCCACCACCAGTTCGCCATCCTTGCGGACGAGTTTGCCCTCCATGTGGCTGCGGAGGTCGAAGTCACCGCGGTGGGCGATTCCCTCGAGTTCGCCAAACTCGCCGGCGGCGAGGAACGGAAACGCGTATTCGATGTCGGCCGTGCCGACCGAGTAGTGCGAGAGCTCGTCTTTATCGTGCTCGCGGAGCTGGAGCTTGCCTTCCGTGAGCCCAAGGTCGAGATACCACTTCCACCGCCGGTCGCGCCAGTAGCGATACCACTCCGCCGATTCCGCGGGCTTGCAGAAAAACTCAATCTCCATCTGCTCGAATTCACGGGAGCGAAACGTGAAGTTGCGCGGCGTGATCTCGTTACGAAAACTCTTGCCGATCTGGCCGATCCCAAACGGCACCCGCACTCGCGAGGTGTCGACCACGTTCTTGAAGTTGACGAAGATCCCCTGGGCCGTCTCGGGCCGGAGGAACGCGCGGTCGTCGTCGTTGCCCGCGAGCGCGCCGATCCGCGTCTCGAACATCAGATTGAACTCGCGGGGCTCGGTGAGCGTTCCCGGGGCAGCCGCGTCGGGGCCGAGCACGTCGGCAAGCGCGAGGGATCCCGCAGCCACGGCCGCAGCGAGCGACCCGAGTTCGCCGGTCCACTCGATTTCGTCGATTTGCTTGGCCCGCAGGCCGAAAAACTTTTGCGCTTTGGCGGTGATGCTCGGGGGCGCCTCGTCTCCCGACTGGTCGGTGGTCACAAACACCGTCTTGCCGCGGTGGGCGGCCCAGCGGCCGTTCAGGTGATCGTAGCGATACCGCCGCTTCGACTCGCGGCAGTCGATCATCCAGTCGTGAAACAGATCGAAGTGGCCGGAGCACTTCCAGACCTGCGGATGCATGATGATCGTGCAGTCGAGGCCGGCCATCTCGTAGGGCGAAGGCGCGCCCGCGAGCGTCGCGAGCTCGTCATGGCCGGCGACCATGTCGCGCCACCAGCAGTCCTTGAGGTTGCGCTTGAGGGCGACACCGAGTGGGCCGTAGTCCCAAAAGCCGTTCAGGCCGCCGTAGATCTCGCTCGACTGAAAGATGAAGCCGCGCCGCTTCGCCAGCGACACGATCCGGTCCATCCGAGACTGCTCGTTCTGCTTGTTGTCCATAAAAAATCGGTAAGGGAAAAACGGCCCGGCATCAACTCTGGGGGACCAGGAGACAAGCCGTACCTTACCCAGATTCGGTGCCAGGCACCATTTCAAATGAGGCTGCCGGAGGTGTGATCGAGTTGCGGCACGACTGAGAGCGTGTCGATTGCGGCGGCAACTGGAAGATCAACCTCCATGCCGAGGTCGACGAGGTTCGCGCCCCCCGGTGAGCGACGAAACTCGGTGACGAGGCCCGCTAGCACGTCGCCGCCCGCGGCCACGCGGCGGAAAAATGCGACCGCCTCGCGGGCTGCCTTGTCGAGGATATCCGCCGCCCCGGCCACGGAGGCCGCGTCGAGAATCGCCCCGGCGGCGAGCACGTCCTCGGCCGATAAGCGGCCGTCGGTGCCCGCGCACACCAGGTGCACCGGCATCGAGTCACCGGCAAGCCGCCGCGCCGCGTGAGCCACCGCGGCACGGTTCACGATCGCTCCCACGAGAATCTCCCGCGCGTCGCGGCAGGCATGGAGCGCCGCGGTGCCGTTGGTGGTCGTGATCACGATCGTCTTTCCCGCCACGCGGTCGTGGGTGTATTCCAGCGGCGAGTTGCCCAGATCAAAACCGGGGATGCGAATGCCCCCCCGCTCTCCACCAAGCAGCGTGCCCGCGCCCAGAGCCGTCGCGAGCTCCCGTGCCTCCTCGATGCCCGCCACCGGCCGCACCGCCGCGGCCCCGTGGGCCAGAGCCGTCGCAATTGTCGTCGATGCCCGAAGAACGTCGATCACCACCGCGATCCCTCCCGCGGTCGCCCCTGCCGGCATACGATGGAAGAGGTCGTGACAGTGCCAGTGCACTATTTTCGTGTCCCTATCGTGACTCAAGAGAAAACCGTTCGTGACGCCCGAAGTGACTCCCGACGCGTCTCTCAAGATAGGTGAAGCCGCCTCCCCGGACAAAGCCCACGCCAGCGGTGTCGACAAGAGCGGCGCGCGGGTGCAGGGCATGTTCGCCGAGATCGCGCCGCGTTACGATCTCGTCAATCGGATGCTCTCGGGTGGCATCGACGTCTGGTGGCGGCACGTGACGGTGAACCGAGCGCCACCTCCCCCCTCGGGCGCCGTGCTCGACGTCTGCACCGGCACGGGCGACCTCGCGCTCGCTTACGCGAGAAAAGGCGGGCCGCGGGTCCGCGTGGTGGGGAGTGACTTCTGCCGGCCGATGCTCGACCGCGGCGTCGAGAAATCAGCAAAAACCTGCGTGCCTGTGGAATGGGTGGAAGCCGACGCGATGGCTCTCCCTTTCCCGACCGCTGCGTTTGACGTCGTGACCGTCGCCTTCGGCCTGCGGAACATCGCCGACACAGAGCGGGGGCTCGCCGAGATGGCTCGCGTCTGCAAGCCGGGCGGCAAGCTCGCGATCCTCGAGTTTTCGCTGCCCAGGAATGTGGTCGTGCGGACGTTCTACCTTTGGTACTTCCGCAACGTGCTGCCCTTACTCGGCAACGCGGTCGCGCGAAACAAGTCCGACGCCTACACCTACCTCAACAAGAGCGTCGAGGAGTTTCCGTCGGGAGCCGCCCTTGCGGCCCTCGTGAAGGCCGCGGGCTTCGACCGTGTCGAGCAGGTGCCGCTGTCGTTTGGCATCGCCACGCTCTCCGTCGCCACGCGGGGGGCCTGACGCGATGGCTGCCGTTCCTCCACTCGTGGTGGGCATCACGGGCGCCTCCGGGGCACCCTACGCCGTGCGTCTGCTAGATGTGCTCTTGGAGGCGGGCCGCGAGGTCCACCTTGCGATCAGCCCGTCGGGCCAGGCCGTGATCGGCGAGGAACTCGGCCGGCACGTGGACCTCGACCGCTTCGACCTCGCGACACTTCTTGGTCACTCGGCACCGAAGACCGGAACCCTTCATTACCATCACCACCAGAACCTGATGGCCCCAATCGCCAGCGGGTCGTTCCTGACCTCAGCGATGGTCATCTGCCCGTGCAGCGGCAGCACGCTTTCGGCGATCGCCCACTCCATGGGCGAAAACCTGATCCACCGGGCCGCGGAGGTCCACCTGAAGGAGCGGCGGAAGCTCGTGGTGGTGCCCCGCGAGACGCCGCTCTCGCTGCCGCAACTCAAGAACATGCAGGCGATCCACGAGGCGGGCGCGGTCGTGCTGCCGGCAGCGCCAGGCTTCTACCACGGTGCGGCCACGATCGCCGATCTCGTTGACTTCGTGGTGGCACGGATCTGCGACCAACTGGGAGTGGCCAACACGCTCATCCGCCGCTGGGGCGAGGCCACCTGATGGCCACTGCCGTTTCCGAGCCCCGGCCGCCGCGGCTTCGCACCTTCCTCGAACTCGTGCGATTCAGCCACACGATCTTCGCCCTGCCCTTTGCGATCATTGCCGCCTTGATTGCGATCCGCTGGGGGGGCGACTGGGTGGGAGAAGCGGGGCTTTCGCCGACGTCATCGGTAGGACTCGCTCGCGGGGTCGCCGGCATCGTCCTCTGCATGGTCACGGCCCGCACCGCCGCGATGGCCTTCAATCGCCTCGTCGACCGCACGATCGACGCAGCCAACCCGCGGACGGCGTCGCGTCACCTGCCGCGGGGTGACGTGGGCGTGGGCGAGGTGCTCCTGCTCGTGGTCGTATCCTCGGCAGCCTTCATCGCCTCCACGCTCATCTTCCTTCCCAACTGGCTACCGCTCGTGCTCTCGGTGCCGGTGCTCGCATGGCTGCTCGGCTACAGCTACGCCAAGCGGTTCACGATGCTCGCCCATGTCTGGCTCGGGGCGGCGCTCGGCTTCGCCCCGGTAGCCGCCTGGATCGCCCTCCGCGGTCAGACGCTGCTCCGCGACCCCGTCGACATCCTCCCGGCAGCGATCCTCGGCGTCGCGGTCATGGCATGGGTGGCGGGCTTCGACATCATCTACGCCTGCCAAGACGCTGCCTTCGACGCGGCCCACGGCCTCCAGAGCATCCCCGCCCGGCTGGGTGTGCCGCGGGCCCTGCGGCTCGCGAAGTGGTTTCACTTGGTCACGATGCTCCTGCTCTCCGCCCTGCCGCTCGTGGTACCCGAACTGGGCTGGATCTACTGGATCGCCTACGCCGCGATCGCCGCCCTGCTCGTCTGGGAGCACTCACTCGTGCGGCCCGACGATCTCTCGCGGGTGAACCAGGCCTTCTTCTCGGCCAACGCTGTCATTGGCCTGATTCTCCTCGCCGCGATCGCGGCCGACCTCTGGTGGTAGCCGCGACGCCTGCAAAAATGGCTCTTTTGGAGCTTCTGTTGCGAAAATCGGCTGCTTGCGGTTCTTGTTGTGGCGGTTGGAAACGAAAACACACTCCCCACCTCATTCCCGACAGGTTGCCATGATCCGTGCCGTCAAGCCTTCCCTCGATCCGATCCGCGAGAAGGTCGAGGCCGGTGAGCGGCTCAACGCGGTCGAGGCGGAGATGCTCTGGGACGAGGCAGTTGATGTTCACGAACTGGGCGAACTGGCGAACCTCGTCCGCGAGCGGAAGAACGGCAACTTCGGCTACTACAACATCAACACGCATCTCAATCCCACCAACGTCTGCGTCTACCGCTGCACATTCTGCGCATTCCGCGCCGACCTCCGCGATGCCCGCGGTTACGTGATGAATGACGAGCAGATCTTGGTCCGCGGCCGAGAGGCGGTGGATGCGGGCTCGACTGAGATGCATATCGTCGGCGGCCTTCACCACCAAAAGGGCTACGACTGGTATCTCGACGTGGTCCGGCTGCTGCACGATGCCTATCCAACGCTGCACCTCAAGGCCTGGACGCCGGTCGAGATCAACTGGTTTGCCCACCTCACGAAGCGATCGATCCGCGACATTCTCGTGGAGATGAAGGACGCCGGGCTTGGCAGCCTTCCGGGCGGCGGCGCCGAGATCTTCCACCCCGAGGTCCGCGACCGGATCTGCGAGCACAAGGCCGACACGAAGGAGTGGTTCACGATCCACCGCACGGCTCATGAACTCGGCCTGCGGAGCAACGCCACCATGCTCTACGGCCACATCGAAAACGCCTTCCATCGCACCGACCACCTGCTGCGGCTGCGTGAACTCCAGGACGAGACCGGCGGCTTCCAGACGTTTATTCCGCTCGCTTTCCATCCCGAAAACACACGGCTCTCTCACATTTCCAAGCCGACAGCCGCGATGAGCCTGCGAACGATGGCGATCTCGCGGCTCGTGCTCGACAACTTCGACCACATCAAGGCCTACTGGATCATGCTTGGCATAGGCACGGCCCAGGCGTCACTGGCTTACGGGGCCGACGATATCGATGGCACAGTCCGCCATGAGCTCATCTATCACGACGCGGGGGCGACCACGCCGGAGGTACTCTCTGTCGAGCACATCCAGCGGCTGATCCGCGAGGCGGGTCGCGAACCGGTGGAGCGCGACACGCTCTACCACCGCGTTGTCCGCGACGGCACGACGTGGCGGGCGAGCGAGCCGGTGACGGTCGGCTGACGGCACTCTGTCAGGAAGCCCCAAGCGCGAGCGCGGGGAATACGCCCTCCAACCCAACCCGATCCGCACCACCCATCAGCCGATCGTTCCGAGCCCAAGTGTGTCGCCCCAGCGATCGAGAATCAATTTCCGAAGCCGGTCGAGCCGCGGATCGGCCAGATCGGGATCCCGCTGAAAGAGATTGAGGGCATCGCGACGCGCCTCGGCAACAACCGATCCATCGCGAAGCAGATCGGCGAGATAGAGCGGCGGCATGCCACTCTGCCGCGTGCCCACGAGGTCGCCCGGGCCGCGGAGCAGAAGATCTTTTTCGGCCAGTTGAAAGCCGTCGGTCGTCGCCACGAACGCGTCGACCCGCGGATGCGGATCGCTCTGCGAAGACGTCACCGCACCGCAGATACCCTGCACGCGACCGCGGGCTACGCGGCCCCGTAACTGGTGGAGTTGGGCGAGGCCGAACGACTCGGCATCGAGAATGGTCATGATCGTCGCCTCGGGCACATCGATCCCCACCTCGATCACGCTCGTGGCCACGAGCACGTCGAGCCTGCCCGCCCGAAACTCCTCCATCACAGCCGCCTTCGCCTTGGGCTTGAGCCGGCCGTGGATGAGCCCGAGCCGAAACGCCTCAAGCGGCCCGTTGGCGAGCGATTCATAGGCCGACGCGATGCTGGCGAGATCCCGCTTCGACTCCTCGACGGCCGGCACGACCACGTAGCCGCGCCGTCCCGCGACGAGTTTTTTCCGGAAGAAGTCCCACCAGCGGTCGAGGTCGTCGGGGCCCACGCGGTAGGTGGCCACCGGCTGCCGGCCCGGCGGCTGCTCGTCGAGCACCGAGACGTCGAGATCGCCGTAGACCGCATGGGCGATCGTCCGCGGGATCGGCGTGGCCGTCATCACGAGCGTGTGCGGGTCAGCCTGCCCCTGCTGGAGCACCGCCCGCTGCAGAACACCAAACCGATGCTGCTCATCGATCACCACCAGCGCCAGGTTCTTAAACGTTGCGCTGCCGCAGACGAGCGCCTGCGTGCCGATCACGATGCCCGCCTCCCCCGCCGCGATCCGCGCGAGAATCTTCTCCCGCTGCTTCGCGGGCTGCCCGCCGACGAGCAGCTGCACTTCCACGCCGGTCCCGGCGAGCAGCCGCTCGAGGGTCGACGCGTGCTGCCGGGCAAGCAGCTCCGTGGGAGCCATGATCGCCGCCTGATACCGATCGGAGGCGTCGGGCCGCACTCGCGTGCCTACGGCGGCCAGCATCGCGTAGACGGCGATCGCAGTCTTCCCGCTGCCGACGTCCCCCTGCAGGAGGCGGTTCATCGGCTCCGTTTGTGCCATGTCGGCGGCGATCTCCGCACAGACCCGCTTCTGGGCCGGTGTGAATTCAAAGGGGAACCGTGCCCGAATCCGGGCATCGAGCCGCGCGTCGACGCTGAGTGGCGCCGCTGACTTGGCCCGCTGCTGCTGGCCGCGATGCATCCGCAGCGCCAGTTGGAGCATAAACAGCTCCTGGTAGACGAATCTCCGTCGGGCCTCGTCGATCATCTCCCGGCTCGATGGGCAGTGGATCTCGCGAAATGCCTGCTCGATCGGTAGGAGCGACTTGTCGGCAAGCATCTCGTCGGGCAACGCTTCCGGGCAGATGCCCGCGGCATGGTCGAGCGCCGCCTGCACGGCGAGCCGCACATGCGACTGCTGCACACCTTCGGCGAGCGGATAGACGGCGAGCCAATCGGACGCGTGGGCCTGCTCGCCACCGGAGAGCCAGCGAACATCGGGGTGGGCAAACTCCCAGATCGAGCCCTTGAGTTTCGGCTGGCCAGCAAGCACCACCTTCATCCCCGCCGCGAACCGCTTCGCCATGAACGGCATGTTGAACCAGGTCGCCCGCGTTCGGCCGCCGGCCGAGGCGATGACCACCGTGAGCATCGTCCGCCCTGAGAGAAGCGTCCGCGAGCCAACGTCGGTCACGTCGCCAACGACCGACGCGTGCTCCCCCTCGTGAAGATCGGCGAGGGCATGGGCACCCGAGAAGTCGCGGTAGTCTCGCGGGAAGTGCATGAGCGCGTCGCGGACCGTGAAAAGCCCAAGATGCGCGAGTTTCTCGGCCCGCGTCGTCCCCACGCCCGGCAGCCGCTCGAGGCGGGTCGAGAGGCTCGCTTCACGGCCCGGTGGCGAAGAGGCTGCATCCATGGGCGAAGTCTACCGCGGCGCCACCCGCTTTCCCGTCACCGTCACACCCGCCACCCGTATACCCATCGCTCGCGCTCCGGGCTTCTTGGAGGCACCCAACAAACGGCGTAACGCACCCGCCAGGAAGCCCCAAGCGCGAGCGCGGGGAAGACGGCCGCCACCCCAACCCGCTCCCGCCGCCGTCATGCCCGCCACCCGTATTCCCATCGCTCGCGCTCCGGGCTTTTTGTGGGCACCCGACAAGCCCGCTACCGGCCGTTGCGTTGAAACTCCTTGTAGGCCTCGACGGCGAGGCGGTCGCATTCCTCGTTTTCCGCATGTCCCGAGTGGCCAGCCACGTGGGAGAAGCGGATGGTGTGATTGGCCGCGAGGCGGTCGAGTTCCCGCCAGAGGTCCTCGTTCTTCACCGGCACGAGTTTGCCTTTCTCCTTCCGCTTCCACCCCTGCTGCTTCCAGCGGGGCAGCCACTCGGAGAGCCCCGTCCCGACATACACGCTGTCGGTAACGAGCTCCACCACGGTCGGCCGCTTGAGCTGTTGCAGCCCCTGCACCACCGCCGTGAGCTCCATGCGATTGTTGGTCGAGACGGGCTCGCACCCCGAGTCTTTCGTCTCGCGGCCGCTGCCCGGATGCCGCAGGATGTAGGCCCATCCCCCCGGTCCAGGATTCCCGCTGCAGGCTCCGTCGGTAAACAGCACCACCTCCGCCTCGTCACGCGCCTTCGTCATCTCTGTGTCATCCTCCTTGATGTGCCAGCGGTTCCGCTGCCGTCATGTCGGCGTCGTTGTCCACGACCTCCAGCCGCAACGGCAGCCGCACCATGAACCGGCTCCCCCGGCCCAGTTGGCTTTCAACCGAAACGTCGCCCCCGAGCAGCCGGCAGAGCTCCCGCACGATCGATAGTCCCAGACCCGTCCCGGAAAACTCGCGGGTCATCGCGTCGTCTCCTTGGAAGACATGTCCTTGACGAAACTTTTCGAAGATCGTCTGCCGCTCCTCTTCGGCGATTCCGACGCCAGTGTCGATGACCTCCAGCAGAAACTCGTGGGCCGGCTCTTCCCCGGCGGCGTCAACCCTGGCGACCACGTCGACGCGGCCCCCCTCGGGCGTGAACTTGACGGCGTTGGAGAGCAGGTTGGCGAGGATTTGCTGCACCTTCGCCTGATCCTGCTCGACCGCGTCGAGCCCTGGGCCGACATCGTGCGGGAGATCGATCCGCTTCCGCTCGGCAAGCGGCCGGACCATGTCGCACTGAGCGCTCACGACCGATTCGAGCTTGAACGTGGTCGGCCGCACCTCCATCTTGCCGGCCTCGATCTTCGCCAGGTCGAGGATGTCGTTGATCATCTCCAGGAGCATCCGTCCTGAGGTGCGGATGTTCTGCACGTACCGCTTCTGCTTGAGATCGAGCGACTCGATCGAACCGAGCACGTCGGAAAACCCGATGATGCTGTTGAGCGGCGTCCGCAGTTCGTGGCTCATGGTGGCCAGGAAGTCACCCTTCAGGCGGTTCATCTCATAGAGGTTGAGGTTGGCCTGCGCCAGTTCGTCGACCTTCTCGTCGAGCGTGCCGTTGGTCTTGCGGAGCTCCTCCTGCGTGTCGATGAGCCCACGGAGCATGCGGTTGAAGGAGAGGCCCAGCTCCTCAAACTCGTCGGCCGTGTGGATATCGGCGCGGGCATCCAGATTTCCTCGCCGGACCTCGTCGCTCACCTTCGTCAGATGCTCCAGCGGCGTCACGATCACGTACCGCACGATGGCGTAGGCCACAAGCATGGCAAGAAAGACCGTGATGATCGCCGTGGCGAGGAGGATCGCCCGATTCCAGTTGATCGACTTCCGCGTCGCCGCATCGGGCATCACCACTTTCACGACGGCCATCAGATCGCCCTCGGCCAGCCGGGGCTTGTCTCCTTCGGCCGCAGCGCCGGCGGCCGAACCACGGTATTCGTGGCAGACAAGGCAACTCTTCCGCGCCCGCACCGGCTGGTAGTAGTGGTATTCCGCGGCGTCCTCCGTGCGAAACTCACGGTATTCGGCCGTTGGCTCCCCCGGCGACGCTGCCGGCGCGGGCCGATCGCGGAAGTAGTCGAGCACCGCGGCATCGAGCCGCTTGTATGCCGCCCGCTCCTCGGGCGTCGCGTCGGGGTCGAGCAGCCGCCAACTGTAGGGCTCGCTTTGAAGCGTGCGGCCGAGTGTCTCGATCAGGCTCGTGTATTGCTGCTCCTTTTCCAGCGTCTTCCAGTGGTATTGCAGCATGATCGCGTCGACGAGATGGCGGCCCGTGCTCCGCGTGGTGGCGTAGACGAGCTGCTCGGTGCGGCTGCCATACCACCAGAAGCTGCCCGCAATGAGTACGAACAGGCACATCCCGAACAGAAAGCGGACCTTCCGTTCGAGGCTCGTCTCGCCGAGGATGTCGGTGATCGATCGATACGCCATGACGTTGCCTCAAAGCCTACAACATCTCGACGGGGTCGACGTCGATGATCCAGGCGACGTCGTCGGGGGTCTTGAGGGACGCGGTGGCACGGGCCACGAGATCACGCAGCGCAACGCCGTCGGGGCCATGAACCTGCACGTGCCACCGAAACCGGTCGCGGAGCCGGGCAATCGGGGCCGGGGCGGGACCGAGCACGCGGACCACGGGCATGGTCGCGGCGTCCTGCCGGAGCCGGTCGGCGACGTTTCCCGCCCAGTCAGACGCCGCCTGCTCGTCAACACTCCGGACGACGATCCGCACGATGTGCCCGTAGGGAGGATAGAGCAGCGCCTCCCGAACGGGCAGTTCGCTACGGACGAACGCCTCGTAGTCGTGGACGGCCGCCGCCCGGATCGCCGGATGGTCGGGGGTGCTCGTCTGCACCACGACGCGGCCGCCGAGCGAACCGCGACCGCTGCGACCGGCGACCTGCGTGACTAGCTGGCACGTTCGCTCGGAGGCGCGAAAGTCGGCGAGGTGCAGGGCCGCGTCGGCATTGACCACGCCCACGAGCATCACCGCCGGAAAGTCGAGCCCCTTCGCGATCATCTGCGTGCCCACGAGGATGTCGATCTCGCGATTGCGGAAGGCGTCGAGCGTCCGCTCATGGCTGCCCCGCGACCGCATTGTGTCGGTGTCCATCCGGGCGACGGCCGCGTCGGGAAAGGAGCGGCGGATCTGCTCCTCGAGCCGTTGCGTGCCGGTGCCCGAGTGGACAAGACCGGGCTTGTGGCAGTCGGGGCAGTCGGCGGGCAGCCGCGTGACCAAGCCGCAGCCGTGGCAGATGCCGCGGTGGCCCGGCTGGTGGAGCGTGAGCGCCAGGTCGCACTGATCGCACCGCGCGGCGTGACCGCAGCCCGGGCATTGCACGTGCGTCGCGAAGCCGCGGCGGTTGAGCAGGAGCATGACCTGCCCGCCGCCATCGAGCGCCCAGCGGATGCCCGCCGCCAGCCGCGGGCTGACCGCGCCGCGGGACCGGCTGCCCCGTTCGCGGAGGTCGACGGTGATCACCGCGGGCAGCTGCGAGCCACCAACCCGGTTGGCGAGCCGGCACATCCTCCAATCACCCGCCAGGCACCGTGCGAAGGTCTCGAGTGACGGCGTGGCCGAACCGAGCACCAGCGGCACACCCTCGGCCTTCGCGATCCACTCGGCGACGTCGCGGGCGTGATACCTCGGCGCGGTCGCCTGCTTGAACGACGACTCGTGCTCCTCGTCGATCACGATGAGGCCGAGCCGCGGCGTCGGTGCGAAGATCGCCGACCGCGCACCGACCACCACGTTCACGCGACCAGAGGCGATCTCCCGCCACTGCGCGTGCCGCTCGGCGGGGGTGAGATGGCTGTGGAGCACCGCGACCGTGCCGAATCGGGCCCGGAAGCGGTCGCAGGTCTGCGGCGTGAGGCTGATCTCTGGAACAAGCACGATCGCCTGCCGACCGTACGACACCGTCTCCTCCACCGCCTGCAGATAGACCTCAGTCTTGCCGCTGCCGGTGACACCGAAGAGCACGATCGTCTCGTGACGCGACGCCTGCATCGAGTCTTTGATCGCCGCGAGCGCCGCTGCCTGCGGTGGCGACAGTTCCGCAGGACGATCATGCACGATCGCGGGCCGCTCCGGCGGCGTGGCGGTGCGTGATCGTCGCTCTACCGCTCCCGCCTCGCGCAGCAGCCCGAGCTTCGCGAGCCGACTGACCACAGCCCGGCTCGCACCGGTCTCCTTGGCCAACTGCTCGGCCGTCTTCGGCTCCGCCGCGGCCGCGAGCACCTTCACCTGAGAAGGGGTGGGACTCCGGGCAGGGGCCACGCCGCTGGAAACGAGCAGGGGCGACATCCGCGTCCGCGTCCGAAGCCGCGCGCCGGCCGGCAGCACGGCCTCCAGCACCTCGCCCCAGCGGGCCATCCAGCGGTCGGCCATCCACTTGGTGAGTTCGATCATCCGCGGCGACAACAGCGGCTTGTCGTCCTCGACTCCCGCCACGCTCTTGAGCGGCGACTGGGGCAGCTCCCCGTGCCGGACGGCTACGCAGTAGGCGAGCCGCTCACGGTTGGCCCGGCCGAGCGGCACCCGCACGCGGCGGCCTGGCTCGACGGTCGCCACGAGGGGCTCAGGCACGAGGTAGTCGAGCGGTTTGTCGACGCCCTCAGACAGTACTACGGTGGCGATCGTGCCACGACGGGCGTCATCCTCGGCCCACTGCGGCCGGCTCTCGAAGAGTTCGCGTTGCGTCGTATGCTGCTGAGGCATGACCTTAATTTAGACTTCGGCGTGCCTGGCGGGACGAAAAAGACCAAAAGGTTCCCGAATCCTTGGTTCCTGGTGCGGTCGAAAGCGGAGGCGGTGATGCGAATCGGCATCTTCGGCGGTAGTTTCAATCCCATCCACGTCGGCCATCTGATCGCCGCGGAATGCTGCCGCGAGCAGGGCCGGCTCGACCGGGTGATCTTCGTGCCCGCGGCGATCCCGCCGCACAAGCAGGGGCACGAACTGGCCGACGCCTCTCATCGCGTGACGATGCTGAACCTCGCCGTCGGCGGCCACGGGGCGTTTGCCGTGTCGACCGTCGAGATCGACCGCGGGGGGGTGAGCTATACGATTGACACGCTCGATGCACTGACGAGCCAGCACCCGCACGACGACCTCGTGCTCCTGCTCGGCCCCGATGCCTTGGCCCAACTCCCCACGTGGCGCGAGCCAAAGAGGATCGCCGAGCGGTGCGAAGTGTTGGCCGTGGAGCGGGAATCACTCGACGATCTCGC
>JBBDNW010000070.1:0-3550 GCA_040877375.1 Pirellulales bacterium
CGGCTGGTAGGGCTTCACACTCGGGCCGCCGATCTGCTTGACGAGCAGACCACTGGCCGCCAGCGCGTAATCGCGAACCATTTCGGCGTCCATGCGGAACCGGGGCCCACGGGAGAGGAGCCGGTTGGAGTTGTCATGCGCAAGCTTCTCGGGCGTCGTCAAGGCCGCCTGCCGGTAGGCCGCGCTCGTCACCATTAGCCGGAAGAGATGTTTGATATCCCAGCCGCTCTCGCGAAACTCGACGGCCAGCCAGTCGAGCAACTCGGGGTGGCTCGGCAGTTCGCCGGTTGTGCCAAAGTCGCCACTGGAGCGAACCAGCCCCGTGCCGAACACCTCCTGCCAAAACCGGTTGACAGTCACGCGGCTTGTCAACGGATGGTCTTGGAGCAGGAGCCACTGGGCGAGTCCGAGACGGTTCTTGGGCAACGCCTCCGGAAATGGCGGCAAGATATCGGGCGTGTTGGCCTGCACTTCATCTTTCCGCTTGTCGTATTCACCACGGTCGAGAATGTAGGCCTTTGCCATCTCGTTTTTCTCGTTCATCACGTGGGCAATTGTGCCCCGCTTGCGGATCGCGGCGTGTTCGGCCTCGAGTGTCGTGGTGGCAGCGGTGGCGGCGATAAAAGTTTGGTCCTCTGTGCCGAGCCACCAGTCGTAGAGTCCGCCGGCGGCCTTCGCGCGCTCTTCCGGAGGCAGTTTCACAATGTCGGCGATCAACTGGGAGCGGGACATGCCCTCGACCTCGGCGGCCGAGAGGGCTCGGCCCCAGACCGACAGGCCAGCGAGGCCGACACCATGCGCCGTAGCCCCCTGCAATCGGCCGCCGATCGTGAAGGGCACCTCGGTGCGAATCGAGTGCTTCTTGAACTTGTTGTTTTCGACGTTCGGCTTCTCCTGGACTTTGCCGTCGTAGGAGATCGTTACGCCCTCCGCCTGGCCGGAGCCGTCGTACGTGACCGACACGAGCGTCCAGATGTCGGCCTTGAGCTGGTCCCTGGCCACCACCTTGAGCGCGTCATCTGGAAAGGAGTGGATCAGGTGCATCCCGATCCGACGCCCTTGAACCCAGACGTCCCAGCCGCGATGGGCGTTGGCCTCGTCCATCCGCGCAACGATCGAATAGGACGAATCGTTGGCCGCCGGTCGCAGCCAGAAGGTGACGCTGAAGGGCTGATCGTGCTCGAAGTCGCCTGCGGTGGCGAGCTCGCCCGCCTTGCCATCGAGGAGGACGGCAGGCGATCCGCTCGGGCCGGCTTGCCAACTGGTCGAGGCGGTGAGCGGCAACTCGGTCTGCTTTCCAACCAGGCCAACGCGGGTCGTGGTCCCCTGCCCTTCGGTCAGCGCGAGCTCCACCAGCGGCGTGTCCTGCGGGAGCGACGTGGCGACGGTGGCCGGAGTGGCGGCTTTGATCCAGGCGTCGAACTCCGGCTTGGCCGCCTTCTTGCGGGCATCGACGGCGGCCTTCGCCGCCGGAATCTCTCTCTCGAGCACCGCAAACCGCGGCCGGTCTTCGGGCTTCGGCACCGGCAGGATGGGAGGCGTGTCCTGAATATTGCCGTCCATCGCGGCCTGCGTCGTGTTATTGAAGAAGGCCGAGAGTTCGTAAAACTCCTTCTGTGAGAGCGGATCGAACTTGTGGTCATGACAGACGGCACAGCCGGTCGTGAGCCCCATCCAAACGGCCGACGTGGTTTCCGTCCGGTCGCGGGTGTAGAGGACGAGATACTCCTCTGGGATCGTGCCCCCCTCGTTCGTCGTCATGTTGCAGCGGTTGAAGCCGCTGGCGATACGGTTGTCGAGGATCTGCTCGGGCGTGGCATTGGGCCCGTGATCACTGACCAAGTCCCCTGCCAATTGCAGGATCGTGAACTGATCAAACGGCATATTGCGGTTGAAGGCATTGATTACCCACTGCCGGTAGGTCCACATCTCTCGGTAGTTGTCGAAGTGGATGCCGTGCGTGTCGGCGTAGCGGGCGTAGTCGAGCCAGTGGCGGCCGCGGTGCTCGCCCCATTCGAGGCTCGCGAGCAGCGAGTCGACGAGCCGCTCGTAGGCGTCGGGGTGGGGATCCGCGACGAACGCATCGATGATGGCCGGCTCGGGCGGCAAGCCGGTGAGGTCGAGGGCGAGCCTGCGGGCCAGCACCCGCCGGTCGGCTTCGGGGGCGGGTGCGAGCCCCTCCTGTTCGAGCCGGGAAAGGATGAAGCGGTCGAGCGGGTTTTTCACCCAGCCCTCGTGCTTCACGGCCGGTGGTGTCGGTCGCGTGGGCGGGATGAACGACCAGTGCGGCTGGTATTCCGCGCCCTCGGCGATCCAACGCTTGAGCAGTTCCTTCTGCTCAGGGCGCAGTACCTTCTTGAGCGCCGGCGGCGGCATCACCTCCTCGGGATCGTCCGAGAAGATGCGGTCGAGCATGACGCTCGAATCCGGATCGCCTGGGGCGATCGCCCCCGACTCCACCGCCTCGTCCCGCCGGTCGAGACGCAGGTCGCCCTTTCGGCTGGCACTATCGGCCCCATGGCAGGAGAAACAGTTCTCCACCAGGATCGGCCGAATGTCCTTGTTGAAGTCGAGCCCCGCGGCCTCGGAGGCCGGCCCGGCAACAAGAACCGAAACCAGGCAGACGTATTCAAGTCGGAACATGCGCATGCGATATCCTCGTTGCGGACACGCTGCAACCAAAAAAATCGCAGCATTCGGCAGGACGAACCAAGGAATCGGCGTTGCACTCCGCCGTCCACCATCACCTTTAACTTTAGCACCTGATCCGGTCCGAGACAACGCGGTGCCACCCGGGTCTCAAGTCGTTTACCAGACGAAAGTTCCGAAGAAAACCAGGGCCGTGCCCGCAGCTCTGGCGGTGCCGGGAACTTTCCGGTGGGCAGGGGCGTCCAAGAAATGGTTCGGCGTAGACTTTCGCGGTTTGCAGGTCTCTGGTGTCATAAGCTTTGTGTGTTGGGTGGACAGGGAGGGTGTGTCAGCATGCCGGCGACGACTCAAATGCGCTCCCATTGCGGCTTTGTCGCCACGGCGATCTGCCTCGGTGCCCTACAGGCCATTTTTGGAGGAACTACCGTGAGCCTTGGCCTCGCACGTGCCGACGATCAGCCGCAGGAGTCACGGGCCGAGGTGTGGAAACGGGTCGAGCAGGCGCTCGCCGAGGGCAAGCCGACGTCGGCAACTGCGGCGCTCGCCGGTGTCGAGCAGGCGGCGGCGGCCGACCAAGCGTGGGCCGAGGTCGCCCGGGCGATTGCCACGAGAGTTCTCGCCGAGTCGGGCGACCGGCCGCCGGACGATCCTGAGCGGCTCATCCAGCTCGCGGCCGCCGTGGAAAAGGCGCCTCCCGAAACCCGCGGCGTGCTCGAAGCCATCCGCGCCAACTGGACGTGGGGCTATTTCCGGATGAACCGCTGGCGGTTCCAAAATCGCACGCAAGGGGGCGGCGACGGAAAAGATCTCGCGAAGATCGCCGAGTGGGACCTGCCCGGAATCGTAAAGGAGATCCGCACGCGGTTCGCCTCGGCACTCGGCGCGGCTGGAAGCCCGGAGC
>JBBDNW010000070.1:3650-5613 GCA_040877375.1 Pirellulales bacterium
AGCGCGCCGGCGACCACGAGACGGCCGCGCTCGCCCGCTTCCACCTCGCCCAACTCGTCCGCGAGGCCGGCGACCTCGTCGAGGCCCGCGCCATCGCGCTGGCCGGCGCGGAGGCGCATCCGAAATCGGTAGGCGGTGCGATGTGCCAGAACCTCGTCGCCGAGATCGAAGCCCGTGATCTCGCGCTCGTCACGGAGCGGTCGTGGGCCGCGCCCTGGCCCGTCGTGCGCGTGAACTACCGCAACCTCGCGAAGGTCCACCTGCGGCTGGCGAAAGCCGACCACGAGGGCCGGCTGAAGGCAGGCAAGCCCCACACCGGCTGGCTCGACGACGCCGACCGGGCTGCGATCCTCGCGCTGCCCGCCGTGCGCACGCATGCCGCCGACCTGCCCGCCACGCCCGACTACCAGCCCGCGCACCACGACATTCCGGTGGCCGCCGCGTTCGACTCAATCTCACTCGAGCCAGGTGCTTATTGGGTGATCGCCAGCCACCGCGACGATTTTGGCGCGGCCGACAACGTGGTGAGTGTCACGATGATCCGTGTCACGCGGCTTGCGGTCGTGACGGAACAGTCGCACCAGGTCTTCGCGGGGCGGCTGCCGGGCCCTGCGCCGGTGGCTGATGGCCCTCCCGGCCGCGGCGTGCGTCCTGGCCCGCGGATCCGGCCCGGCCAGCGCGGCCTAGTGCCACTCGCCGGCCACGTCGTCGACATCGCCAGCGGCGAGCCGGTGGCTGGAGCCACGGTCCAGATTCACGTCCGTGCCCAGCAGGGAAACCTGCCGCCGTTCGTCGCCGGAGCCACGGCGACCACCGACAAGGAGGGCCGCTACGAGATGGAGGTGGAGCAGGGCCGCGAGCTCGTGGTCGTGGCCACGGCGACGCTCGACGGGAAGACGCACCAGGCCGACACCGAGCCGACGAACGTGTGGCGAAACGTCGCCCCCGACCGCACCGCGACGGTCGTGCTCGTCACCGACCGCGGCATCCACCGCCCCGGCCAGATCGTCTTCTACAAGGGGATCGTGTGCGCCGGTGACCAGATGAAGGGGGAGTATGGCGCCGTGGCAGGCCGCGACGTGGAAGTCACGTTCCGCGACCCAAACGGCCGCGAGGTGGCGAAGACCAATCACAAGACCAACGCCAACGGCTCGTTCCACGGCAACTTTCCCGTGGCCTCAGGCGCGCTGCCGGGGCAGTGGGCGATCCAGGCCAACGCAGGCGAGGCCCAGAGCGGCGTCGGCGTCCGCGTCGAGGAATACAAGCGACCAAAGTTCCTAGTCGCGCTTGCAGCGCCGGAGAAGTCGGTGCCGCTCGGTGGCGACGTCGTGCTCACCGGCACGGCCACGACCTACACCGGCCTCGCCGTCGCCGACGCAACGGTGAAGTGGCGGGTGGAGCGACAGGTGCGCTTTCCCAGCTGGTGCCGCTGCTTCTTCCCGTGGCTGCCTTTCGGGGGCGAGGCCCAGCGGATCGCGCGGGGCACGGCCAAGACCGACGCCGACGGAAAGTTCACGGTTATGTTTCCGGCGCAGCCCGACCGCGGCGTACCCAAGGAGTCGCTGCCGGTGTTCACGTTCCAGGTGACGGCCGATGTCACTGACACAGGCGGCGAGACCCGCTCCGCCACACGGAGCGTGAGCGTGGGCTACACCGACGTTTCGGCGACGCTGGCAGCAAAACCCTGGCAGGCGGCCCGGGGCGGCGAGCCGGCGGCAGTGGAGCTTGCGATCTCGACGACCTCGCTCGACGGCGTGCCTCGCGGTGCCGCCGGCACCCTCACCGTGTCGCGACTCGTGCAGCCGGCCGAGGTGGTGCGGAGCGATTTCTTTGACGCACGCCCCGTCCCGATACCGCGGCACGGCCGGCCGCTGCGCGGGGGACGGCCCAGCGCTGCGATCCCGCGGCCAAGACCCGAGCCCGTCGAGCCGGATCCGGCCGATCCGGAGACCTGGGCCGCGGG
>JBBDNW010000071.1:0-5568 GCA_040877375.1 Pirellulales bacterium
CGCTCGGCCGAGAGCGTTCGCCGGCTACTCGATCGCAGCAGCCAGCCGGCCGCCACCGTGGGGCAGACGGGCCGCGGAGCACCGGCGGCGTCGCGACACCGGCTGCTGAGTCCCGAGGCCTTCGCGCACGTCTGCGAGCCGCTCGTCGGCAAAAAGGTCGGCTACATCCGCCCCGTGGGCAACGTCGGCGACCACCTTATCGAACTGGCGATGACGCAACTCTTCGCCGCTTACTCGATCGACTGGTCGCTTGTGAACCTCGACGACGGCCCGCGGACAAGCGACAGACTCGACGTGATCGTGTTTGGCGGCGGCGGCAACATGGGCACGCGGTATGAGGGCAACTACGACCTCCGCAGCCGAGCCCTCGCCACGGGACTGCCCGTGGTGATCCTGCCGCAGTCATTCACGACGGCCGAAGACCGACCCTTCGCGCGGGTGCATGTTCGCGAGCGGGGTAGTCTGGCCTATTGCCCCACCGGCATCCTCGCGCCCGATCTCGCGCTTGGCCTCGCCTGGCCGGAGGCGCCGAGGGCCGACCGTGAACTGGGCGTGTATCTGCGGCGCGACCAGGAACGGGGTGGCCGCAAGCCGCTCTTCGCCCGCGATCCCGTGCGGCTCGCCGCGACGCCTGCCGACTACCTCGCGTTTGCCGCCCGGCATCGCAGAATCATTACCGACCGACTCCACTTCGCCGTCGCCGGCCTTCACGCCGGCCGCGACGTGACCCTCGTAGCGAACGACTATCACAAGAACCGCTCGATGCACGAGACTTGGCTTGCGGATCTCGGCTGCCAGTTTGCCGAATCCGCCGCGGAGGCACTGCGTCGTGGCCGCCGCGCCGCTTGAGCCGGCAGCCCACGCCCCACGCCCCATGGCCCACATCGCCCTCATTGTCGATGACGATCCGCTCCGCCGCGAGCGGTTTGTTGCGAGCGTGCGCCGACTGTTTGGTGAGCTGCCCGGCGTGACGATCGCGGAGGAGCGACACCACTCCCTCGCCTGCGTGTGGGCGACCGGCCCGCGGGCGCCGGTGAGCCTGCACCGCGACACAGACGGTTTCGCCATCCTCATCGGCTACGGCATCGCCGATGACGGCAGCTGGATCACGGCCCGAGACCTCGTGAGCGACTGGCTCGCTCCCGCAGGTCGGCCGCGGGTTCACGACGGCTATCACGTGGGCCTGGCCTGGTCGCGCGACCGCGGCCTCGCCGCCGGTGTCGACCCGATGGGGATGTTTCCATTTCAGTGGACGCAGATCGGCACGGGCGCCGACGCGCCGCTGGTCGCCGCCACCACGCCGGCCGCGTTTCACTGCCATCCGCGATTCGAGGCGACGATCGATCGCCGTGGGCTCGCCGGGATCCTGCTCGTGCACGGGCCGCTCGGCAACCGGCCGCTGGTCGCCGGCACGCAGCGGCTGTCTAAGGGGCATCTGCTCCGCTGGTCACGCGACCGCGGCGCCGTGGAGCAGGAGGTGTATCGGTTTACAGGCATGCCGCCCCCGGCGGGCGAGACTCCCGCGGAGATGCAGCGACGGATTCACGACGCCTACGTGTCGGCGATCCGCCGGCACCGGCCGCCTGCCAACGACGCCTCGATCCTGCTCTCGGGAGGACTCGATTCGCGACTCGTCGCCGCCACGCTCGCCAGCGAAGGCATCGCGGCGAAGGCGGTCGTCCTCGGACGCGACGACGACTTCGAGGTGATCGCGGCCACGCATGTCGCCCGCCGGCTGGGCATGCCGCTAGAGACCGTGTCGACCGAGTTACTCGACGCTGGGTTTCCGGAGCGGACGAACCGAGCGGCTCGCTTTCTGCAAATGACGTCTGCCCCTCCGAATGAAGACTTCGCGGAGGGCCTCAGCCACGTGGAGTCGCTCGGCGAGTATCTCTGGTCGGGTCTCGTCTACGACTGGGTCTTCGAGCCGGTGTCGCTTGCGGAAGGCCGTGATCCGAAAACGGGCACGTGGGCGGTCGAAGGCATGGTCGCGTATATGAACCGCTGGGGCGTGCCAGAGTCGCAGTTGCCCGCCCTGCTGGGCGACGACGGCCCGGCGTTGTGCGACGCACTCGTCGCCGACCTCCGAGCCGACTGCCTCCGCGGGCCTGATCCACCGGAGATCGAGGCCTGCCGGATCCGCTGGGATCAACGGATCCGCAACCACGTGGCGACAGCCTGCCACGGCACGACCTTTCATGCATGGCCGCTCATGCCGGCGACCGACCGGCGCTTCAATCAAGCCGTCTTTGGGCTGCCAGTGCCTGCTTACGAAAACCGTGCGATGGAAAAGGCGATCCTGCGCAGGATTCGTCCCGATCTCTGCGATGTGCCACTCGACACCAACTCGTTTCGGTTCGACTCGCTAGACACCGACCGCTCATGGCTGGGCAAACTCGCGTCATCCGCGCAGAGCCGGCTGCGGCGGCTCTACTGGATGCGGGTGCAGCGGCACGATCCCCGGCGCTACGAGCGGCTGTTCAACGTGGACCATCCGCGGTGGATGGCGGTGCGGCGGGATGTCGAACCGCTGCGGCCACTCCTGCACCGCCACCTCGATCCGCGGATCGTGGCGGAACTGCTGCCGCCGCCGGGCGTGCGCACCAACTTCGCCAACCCGGTCAACACCGGCGGCGCCATCCGCCTGCTGCTCAGCCTGGCCATCGTGCTCGAGAGCCTCGATCCGCCACAACCGGCGTTTTCATGAAGGTTTGCCGACACAATGACGATAACGACCCTCATCGCGAGGGGGTGTTGCGGATGGGTCAGCGTCGTCGTTTCCGAAACGTGCTGCCCTTTCGATCGCGGCCGGCGCTCACGCTGGCCGACGTCTATGGCCCCGGGCTGGTGAACAATCCCCGGCCGCCGTTCACGACGGACCGGTGGCTTCCGAGTGAACCCACGGTGTGGGATGGACGCACCGGGTCGTCCCTCAGCATTCTGGGCGGGATGCCGATCCTCTGCTCCGCCGGCCTGCTTACCAAGTCGGCGATCCGGATGATGGAACTGGCCGGCATTGAGCCCACCATCAACGCCTTCACGTATGACGACCGCGACACCTACGAGACGCACGTCCGGGAGATTCGCAGCCGCGGCCAGCGACTGGTGTTTCACCACTACCATCCGCCCACGGAGCGTGCGGCAGCCGACTACTGGATCGATCCTACGCTGTTGGCCTGGCTCAACGACAAGGCGTCTCTCGACACACTCGTTCCTCAGGCATGCCTACCGCAGCGGCGGCTCGTCCGCGCCGACGACGTGTCACGGCTCGCCGCATGCGACGATCACTGGCCGCTCGTGCTCAAGGGCACGGGGCCGGCGGCCAGTGGCGGCGGCTACAGCGTCGCGATCGTCGCGCATCCAGACGACCTGCCGGCCACGCTCGGCAAGTTCGCCGCGGATGAGATGGTCGTGGTCGAGGAGTTCGTCGACATCCGCGCCAACTGCTGCCTCAACTACGCGACGCTCGACGGTAGGTCGGTGTTTCTGGGCGGGTCGGAGCAGGTTACCGATGCCGCCGGTGGCTTCCACGGCAACTGGCTGGGCCCCGACGCCGAGCCGACCCCCGAGATGGTCGCGGTCGGCCACGAGATTCTCGACCTCGCGATCAAGCGGGGCTACCGTGGACTCGCCGGCTTCGACATGGTGCTCGATGCGGCGGGCCGCGTTCGCGTGCTCGACCTCAACTTCCGGATCAACTTTTCAACGTCGGCCATGGCCTGGATGCCGACGCTCCGGGAACGGCACGGCGACGACATCCGCGGCCGCAACATCCGCCTCGAACTCCCGCAGCCAGCGTCGCGGTGGTGGCCGAAGGTCGTGGATCTGGTGCGCGCGGGGAGTTTCTTTCCGCTGGCGGTCTTCACGCCCGACAGCGAGACGCAGCCCGACCATCGGGCGGCGCTGCACGGCATCTGGCTGGGACGCACACGGGACGAGACCGAACGCAAGCGGTGGGCGTTTCTCCAGTCGATCGGTGTCGCCACGCGGGCGGCCTGAAGCCCGTCGCCACCGCGACCTCCGCGCGGAGAAGTAATGGCCGACTTCGTGCTCGTCATCGAGGCTGATCCCGACCGCCGCAGGGAGTTTCTCGCGGAGGCACAGGTGGCCGTGGCCCGGCAGGCAGGGCTCGTCGTCGGCATGGCCGAAGCCGGTGCTCTCGCCGTCGCCTGGGCACGTGGTCCGAGGAGCCCGCACGACATCGAGACCGCGGACGACCGGCTCGAGTTGCTACTCGGCTACGCGCTCGCCGAAACGGGCCCGCGAATCACGGCGGCACACCTAGCCACTCCGCGGTCGGCGCCGATGCAAGAGCCGCGGGCTCTCGACGGCTACTTTGTCGGGATCGCTTGGGATGACGACCGCGGTCTCGCGGTGTCGGGCGATCCGTTCGGGCTGTTTCCGATCTACCACGCGGCGGGAAGGGGCATGGGCCACGCCCGGCCGCTCGTCGTCGCCTCCACGCCGGCCCTCGCCGCTCGTTTTTGCGGTAGCCGCTCAGAGCCCGCCGCCTTCGATCCCACCGGGCTCGCCGGCATCCTGCTCACCAACGGACTCCTGGGCGACCGGACGCTGCTCGCGGGGGTTCGGCGCCTATCGGTCGGCCACGGCCTGCGGTGGACGAGCAGGGGTGGCACGCAGGAAGTGATGACGCATGCCCTGACCATGGAGCCCGATTTCCAGAGGCTCGATGCGCCGTCGCTCGACGGGCTCGTTGATGGAGAGCTCCGCGCGGCGATCCGCCGGCACGCTCCCACCTGCGGCACGGCCGGGCTGATGCTGTCGGGCGGCCTCGACTCACGGCTGATGGCGGGATATCTCGCGGCCGAAGGGGCGACCGATCGGGCAGTGACGCTCGGCAGGCCGGAAGACTTCGAGGCGATCGCCGCCAGGGGCGTGGCGACTGCAGCCGGGTGGTCGAACTGGACGATCGCAGAGGAGGACGACGTCGACACGCTCGTGGCGGCGGCGCGGCGACTCGCGACAACCGAGTGCCTTACGGGTGGATTGAGCAGCCTCGAAACCGACGCGGAATCCCGTCACGTCGGGAGAATGTCGCCTGAGTTTTGGTCGGGCTTCGTGGCCGACGACATCCTCGGCGGATATGCCGCCCGCTTCGGCCGCGACCAGGTGGGCACGCGATGGTCGGCCGCCAACTTCTTCGACCGCATCAATCGCTGGGGACTGCCGCCGGCCGCCTGCGGCGAGCTCCTCAGCGGGGCGGATGGTGCCGGCATCGTGGAGATGCTCATCGCCGATTTTCGTCGTGCGTATGACGCCGGGCCGGGAAGTCCGTTTCAACAGTCGTTCCGAATGAAACTGGCGACGCGGGTGCGGCATCACATCGGCAGCGTGCTCCATCGGATCAGTTTTCACAGCTGGCCGCTGCTGCCGGTGCTCGACCGCCGGATCGTCCACGCAATGTTCAACGCGCCGTTTGATCACATCGCCAACCGGCAACTGGAAGTGCGGCTGCTGGGTCGCTCCGCCCCGGCCCTGGCGAACGTGCCGCTCGACACCAACTCGTTTCGGCTCGAGCCGGTGCGGCCCGCGGGAGCGGGCAATCGC
>JBBDNW010000072.1:0-1091 GCA_040877375.1 Pirellulales bacterium
TCTCAACCGTCATGTGCATCTGCATGTGTGCGTCACCGACGGGGTTTTTCAGGGCCACACGACGGGCGACTCGGCCACCATCGCTGAGCCAGCCGTCGCGTTTCAGCCGGCGAGGCCGATGAGCACAGGTAGACCTCGACACACTCACCGCTCGCGTGCGAAAGCGTCTCATCCGGTGGTTCAGACTCGCGGGACTGCTCGAGCCAGAGGCTGCGGCCGACATGCTCGCGTGGGAGCATAGCGGGTTTTCGGTCGACGCCAGCGTGCGGATCTCGCTCGACGACCGCGACGTACCGAGTTACACCAAAAGCCTGGAGTATCTCGTGCGGTATTGCGCACGGCCCGCGTTCGCACTCGAACGGCTCACGGTTATCGGTGGCGGCGACGGCAGCCCTGAGCAGTGAGTTCCCGTGAGCCTCGCCTTTTATCTGGATCATCATGTGCCCGCGGCCATCGCTGATGGCCTGCGGCAACTCCAGATCGACGTGTTGACCGTTGCCGAGGACGGGAGAGCCGACTGGGACGACGATCAGCTCTTGGAGCGAGCCCTGGAACTCGGGGGGATTGTCTTCACCCAGGACCGGGACTTTCTCGTTCTCGCGGCCCGCTGGCAGCAGGACCGACGGGAGTTTGCCGGGATGGTGTACGGCCACCAACTACGGGTCACGGTCGGTGGTGCCGTGCGAGACATCGCACTCATAGCCTCGGTCATGACGAGGGCGGAGATGCGAAACCGGGTCGAGTTTCTGCCGCTGTGAATCCTGCCGATCCGCGTCGCCGGGGCGACTGAAGGACGCCCATCACCGCAAGATTGCGGTGCGTATCGAAACGGTCTGGCGCCGCTGATCGCGGGAACACGCTGCGTGGACGCCGGTCTCGGAGCCCCTCTACGCCGTGGCCTGATTGCTGGTGGGGTGCCGGGGTGGCACGTTTGCCTGCTGACCCGGCAGTGTCAAGCAGCCCAACGGCCCGCGGTCGAATGGCGTCACGTGGTCACCGCTGACCGTAGCGGCCCGCCAGAATGCCCTCGAACGACAGGTCCTCGTCGAGCGTCGGCCAGTGCAGCCCAAAGGGCGAGATCTCGATCCGGC
>JBBDNW010000073.1:0-1084 GCA_040877375.1 Pirellulales bacterium
TGGGCAAGCGGGGCGACGGCGGTCGTGTCGATCTCTTCGAGTTGCGACACCAAGCCCACGATCTTGGAAAGCTCGCCGGTCATCCGGTCGAGGTCGTCGCTGGAGAGCGCGAGCCGGGCGAGTAAACCCACCTTCGCGACGTCCTGTCGGGAGAGTGCCATGGGCGGGAGTCCGAGGCGGGCTGCTGCAGTTGGTCAGGGCCGGGCACGTGGGCCGGACGGCACCGCTTCCTCGGCTGACGGCTTCGCCTTCTCGACCTTGGGAAGGCGGAACGGCTGCTGTCGCACGAGTTTGGTCACCGACCCGCTCTTGATGCACTGCGTGCAGACGAGCACCGACGTGTTAGTGCCGCGGCCCACCGTGATGCGGAGCCGCTGTAGGTTTGGCTTGAACTTCCGGCGGGTGATCCCGGTGACTTTGGTGCCGACGCCACCGAGGTACTTGGCCTTACCTCGGATCGTCACCTGGTTGCCGACCGAAACACCCTTGCCGCAAACCTGACAGGATCGTGCCACGGGAAACTCGCGAATTACGGGGAAAGTTGAGGCCCATATGGTACCGGGCGGCCTGTTTCCCGCAAGCCCAAGCCGCCGCGCACGGTCGGGGGCCTACAATCGTCGCGGGATGCCCGTGTTCGACTATGCCTTCGTTGTCGATGCCCCGCTCGAGGCGGTCAGGGACTTCCACAGCCACACCTCGGCGCTGAAACGGCTCACGCCCCCTCCTACGATCGTGCAACTGCATTCGATCGAACCTCTCGGCGAGGGCTCGGTGTCGACGTTCACGCTCTGGGTGGGGCCGCTGCCGCTGCGCTGGAAGGCGGTGCACAGGAACGTCACCGACCACGGCTTCACCGACGTGCAGGCGTCGGGCCCGGCTGCCAGATGGGAACACACCCACTCGTTTGTGCCCCTGGCCGACGGCCGCACGGAGATCCGCGAGCACATCGAGTTTGAGCACAAGCGCGGCCCCTGGGGGCTCGTCACGCGGCTGCTCTTCTCGCGGCCGAACCTACTGCTGATGTTCGGCTACCGCGCATTTGTCACCCGCCGCTGCCTTGCCCGTTGAGGGGCCGGTTCACGCG
>JBBDNW010000074.1:0-5466 GCA_040877375.1 Pirellulales bacterium
GGGGGGGGGCCGGCGGCGGGTGTATTCTGTGAGACATGATGCGATCTCTTCTCCCGCCCGCCAGAGCGGTGTTATCACTGCTGGCCACTATGGTCTGCCTGCCCCTCGCCGCCGCGCCGCGGCCGTTCGACGGGTGGGCGGGGATGCGCGTCATCCCACTCGAGGGTCGCGCCGAACGGCTCGTTGTCGCTGACCTCGGTAACGACGGCCGCGACGACGTGATCATCGTCAACCCGCGGCAGGCCAGGATTGACCTGTATCGCTGGCTCACGGCTCGAGACCGCACCCGCGCCGACACGACCGACCCCGAGCGACCCAACGAACTCCCCTTGGCCCCGGACTGGGCCCACGGCGAAGTCTCGATCGACGAGATGCCGGTCGATGCCGTACCTCACGATCTCGACGGCGACCAACGGCCCGAACTGCTGGTACTCACCAATCCCTCCAATCGGATCTCGATCTACTCGCAGGCCGCTGATAAGGCCGTCGATGCGAAGGGTGCGTGGAAGAAGACCGGCGATTGGAATCTGCTCGCCGGCACACCGACGGGTAGAAACGGGTGCCTGCTGATCCGCGACCTGCCCGGCGGACGGCACGAACTGCTTGTCAGTTGCGAGCAGGGCATCCAGCAACTGCCGCTGGTCCGCGGCAGTCGAGCCGTCTGGCTCGCTCCGCGCGAGAGCCGGGGTCGACTCGACTGGCACCTCGCGGATCTCGATGGGGACGGGGACGACGACCTCGTGGAGTGGTCGAACGTGGCCCGGCAGGTGGTCCGCTGGTATCCCTGCGGCACCGACGGGAGCTTGTTGCCTGCACAGACGATCCACGACCAGACGGTCGAGGGCATGCAGACGGCCACGCCCGTGTCAGGCAGCGCCGACGTGTATCTCCTCGGGGGTTCCGACAAAGGCGTCCTCCGCCGGTATCAACTCGCCCGGGCGGAGGCCACCGATGTCGGCCGTCAAGATGCCCTGCCGATGGCGTCCGCGGCCCGCCGCGGCTGGTGCGGGATGCAGGTGGGCGATGAGAACGCCCGCAGCCCGGCGATCGTCGCGGTGGATGTGACGCAGCCCCGGCTGCGGGTGCACCGTCTCGGTGACTCGGGCTGGCTCACAGAGGAGACCTTTCCAGCGATCGGCGGCGTGAAGGCGCTCGCAGCGCCGGCTGCCGAGCAGGGCACGCTCCTGCTCTGGGCAAAGGATGCCGCCGACCTGCATCGCTGCCGATGGGAGAACGGCCGGCTCACCTACCCGGAGCCCTGGCAACAGGAGGGCAAGGACCGGAAGATTCTCGCGCTCGATGCGGTGGGATCGACCGTCTGGTGGGCGCAGAAGGTCGGTTCCGACCTCGATCTCTTCGTCTGGCCGGCTGACAAGGCCGAGCCCACGAAGACCCGCTACACGGATCTCGGGCCAAAGGTGGAGCAGGTCGTCTGGCTGGGCGGCGACACGATTCTGGTGCAGGACTCCTACGCCACCGCGGGCAAGATCGTCACGCTCGCCGACGGCAAACCCGTGGTCGCTACGCCCGCACTCCTCGCGAAGATGGATCCCTCCGAATACACGGTCCTCGACGTGGACGGGACGCTCCGCAAGTCGCGGCTCACCGACGGCGTGCTCCAGTGGCTGGGCGACGACCTGCACCCGGTCGATCAGGTGATGCTCACCGAGGGCCAGAAGATCGGTTCATACCTGCCGATCGCGGGCTCCGGCCCCGCGGAAGCGTGGGCTCTAGAGCAGGGGGGCGGCTTCCTGCACCGGCTCAAGGCCGATGACGCCGGCGTGATGCGGGGCGTCGAGAGCGTGAAGCCGCCGGCAGGCACCGCCCTGCGGTGGGATCCGGTGCTCGGCATGATGCTCGTCGACCAGGAGCGGGTCGTGAGGCTCTCCCGCGGCGCGCCCTGGCAGTTGAAACTCGTCGAGAGTATCGACGGCCGGATCGGCCGTCGCAGCGGTGTGAGTGAGTCGACTATCCACCGCGTCCTCGTCACCGATCTCGACGGCGATGGCAACGAAGATGCCGCCCTCTGCGACGACCGCAAGCACCAGCTCACGGCCATGCTTCGCCGCGCCGATGCGCTCGAACGCTCGGTCACGTGGAAGGTGTTCGAGGACCGGAAATACCCCTACGATGGCGGTGAGTCGAAGGATCTTGTGGCCGAACCACGGCGAATCGCCGGACTCGACGCTGACGGCGACGGCACACCCGACCTCGCGATGGTCAGTCAGGACCGTCTCGTGATCTATCTCGGCAAGGATGAGGACACGCCATGAAGTCCGCGCATCTCCCGGTCTTCGTACTCGCGGCCACGCTCGCCCTGTCGGCGATGGCGGCCGAGATCGTGACCGTCACGCTCGTGGGGGGCGGCCGCGTCACAGCGCCGCTTCTTCGCCGCAATGACGACGGCGTCGTGCTCGACCTCGGCTTCGAGGCGCTGCAGATTCCTGCCAAACGGGTGCTCGACGTCCGGGCGGAGTCGGAATCGACGGTTACCGGCACGGAAAGCGAAATCGATATCTACCGCACCGGCCGGCTCGAGGCCCGGGAAGTGCCCGAACTCGTCAAGCGGTTCGGTGAGGCGGTGGTCATGATCCGCAACCCCGGCGGCCTTGGGACGGGCTTCCTCATCAGCCGGGACGGTCACCTCGTCACCAACTACCATGTTGTCGAGAACAACACGCGGCTCCAGGTGACGATGTTTCGTCGCACCGACAAGGGCTTCGAAAAGACCGAGTTTCGTAAGGTGCGGATCGTCGCCCTTCAGCCCCTGCGCGACCTCGCCATCCTGCAGCTCGATTCTGCGGAGACGAAAAACCAACTCCCGGAGCCTGTCGTGATCAACGACCGCGATGATCTTCGCGTCGGTGATCTTGTGTTTGCGATCGGCAACCCCGCGGGCCTCGAGCGGAGTGTGACGCAAGGCATCGTCAGCAGCACAACGCGGACGATCGACCAGATGCGGCTCATTCAGACCGACGCCGCCATCAACCCAGGCAACAGCGGCGGCCCGATCTTCAACGCCCGGGGCGAGGTCGTGGCGGTGGCCTGCGCCGGCGCCGCCGTCTTCGAAGGACTGGCCTTCGGGATTCCGGCCAACGAGTTGATCGATTTTCTTGTCCACCGCGACACCTATCCCTACGACGAGTCACAGCCTCAAAACGGCGTTACCTACCTACCGCCTCCGCATCAGACGGGTGTACCGGTCGAGGGCGTGCTGGCCCCGCGGGCCGATCAATAGCCAACCGCGTTGGGCTTTCTATCTCTCGATTGGGCTACCCCTACCCTTGAAAGGATTCGCCATGCGGCACCTGCTCCACGGCCCATGCATCGCGGTCTTCGCGTTTGCCATCCTCTCCTCGGCAGCGGGGATGGCAGAAGATCCGCGGCCCAGCTGGGAATGCCTGCCCGATGACACGGGCGTGATGGTGCGGCTCCCCGAGCCGCAGGAGTTTCTCAAGGCGATCCGATCGCAAACCAAGTTTGGCACAGTAGCGCTGAGCGACCAACGGCTCGATGGCCTCTCGAGCGTCATGCTCGAATCGCTCCGCACGAACGCCGCCGGAGAGGATGGCGAGGCAATCGAGGAACGCCTCGGCAAGTACGGGCTCACGCAGGACGATCTCCAGGCCGGGTTTCGCGGAGACATGGGCGCGGGCTTCGTCGTCCGCGGTCGCGACGGCGGGTTGCCACCGCTGGTGATGATGCTGGCCTGGCTCGAACCAGGCGAGGAGACGGCGATGCGGCTCGTCGAGGCGGCAAAAACACGCATCGAGGAGCGGAACACCGCCAACGAGCCCGACGCGCCGAAGCGAATCGATCTCGAGTTGGCCGGCCACGAGGTCCTGTGGATGATCGAACCGGTTCTGACGATCGACGCTGCCAATCTCGCGCTCGACGACCTCGACGAGGAAGATCCGCGGAAACGGCTGGAAGCGATTCGCGCGAAGGCCCGCAACGCTGCGTTCGTGAAGACCGGGCAGATCCATGCCTTCCTGACGCGAATCGGCGGCCGCCTCGTCGTTGGCCACACGATCCCGATGGCCCTGGGCCCCGTGCAGAATGGCGGCGAGATCGACGTCGATGCCACGAGCGGCACGGAGGAGGCCAGGGGTATCTTCGAACGCTTCCTGACAGCGCACGGGGAGGAGGGCAAATCGTCGCTCGCCGACGTGCTCCGCATGCCGGGGATGGCCGGCGCGCTCCCCGGGGGCGTCGTGCTCGCCGACGTGATCGTCGACCCGCGGGTCTTCTTTCGCGTGTCGGGTGACGAATCGATCCAGGACCGGCTGGCGAGCATCGGCGCCGAGCACATGGGCCCGCTCGCATGGCGGCAGTCGCTCGACGGGGACCGCTACACGAGCGGCATGTTTCTCGCGCTGCCCGCTCCGCGCACAAGCCTGATGCGGATTCTCGACCAGGAGTGCGATCCGGCGGAGGTGCCGTCGTTCGTGACCCGCGAGGCGATCGACCTCACGCAGATCTCGCTCGATCTCGGTAAGACCTACGAGAGGGTCAAGGAGTTTGCCGTCGGCCAGGGCGGGCCCGAGACGGCCAACATGTTCACTGCTGTCGAAATGCAGGCTCAGGGCTGGCTCGGGGTCGACCTACCGAAACTGCTCGCCTCCCTCGGCACCAGGCACTGGCTCGTGAGCTACCCACCGGAGTTCGGCGCGGCGTTCGCAGAGGCCCGGAAGGCAGGGGCTGAAGAACGGGCAGCCTCGGCGCGACAATTCGTCGACCGGGCAGCGCTCGTCTGGCAGATTGACGACGAGGCTCCGTTCGGAAAGATCCTGCAGCGTCTCGCCGGCATGGCCGGCGGCGACGGCGAGATGCAGGAGGAGCAGGGCTTTCGCGGCGTGCGGATTCCCGACGGCCCCGCCATCTACATCGGGCAGGGCCATCTCGTGGTCGCAATCGGCAAGGACTCACTCGAGAAGACGCTCGCCGCGATCCGCAATCCGCCGGCGGGCGAGTCGTCGCTCCGCGAGAGCGAGGTGGTGCGACGGGCCAGCGAAATGGTGCCGCTGGAGCCAGCGCGGATGTTTGGCGTGAGCGACAGCACGCGGTCGGGCGGTACGCTCGGCATGCTCCGCGAGATGGCCGCGGCCATGGTGCCGGAGGACGTGACGGAGCCCTACCGCGAGATGCTCGCGGGCATCCAGAAGTTGCTTCCTTCCGACGACGAGACAGAATCGATGTTCGGGATTGGCGCCACGATCATGCGGGCCGACGACGCGGGCGTGGCACTCGAATCAGTCTGGGAGATGCCCGCCCCCTAGAGCGCATTCGACTTACGTGTATCGCCGGCTCGGGGGCGGCAAAAGTCTCGTCGCTGAGGGCCGCGGCGGCCCGACGCTCCTAAGAGCGTTCGCCGACCCCCTTGCCTCCCGTCAGGAAGCCCCAAGCGCAAACGCGGGGAATCCGGGCTGCATCGATTTGATGCCGGATTGGTTCACCGGCGGTGAC
>JBBDNW010000075.1:0-5420 GCA_040877375.1 Pirellulales bacterium
CATTCATGGCTAGGCCGGTGATCAGGATCACGTCGCCTGGCAACGCCGCCGGTTCGGCCCGCGAGATGATTGCGAGCTCGCGTGCTCCACCGTCGGCCTCAGCGATGGAGACCCGCGAACTCCAGTAGGGGCCCACCTGGCGTGAGCCAGCGAACGTGGCCGGCATCACCACACCGTCACTGCCCCGCTTTGCATAGGCAAGCCAATTTCGCGAGAGCCTGGCCATGTCGTCGATCAGTTCGGGCTTGGCGAGGATCGCCAGGTGCATCTCACCGACCGCGTCGGGCGTCGCCATCAGTGGCCTTCCACTGTCGGCCGCGACGTGCTCGAGCATCGCGAGTTCCTGGGCCACGCGGGCAAGCTGTTTGTACCAGTCGACGAGCCGCGTCTTGCGGATGGGATCGCCCGGATCGCCGCTCGCCTTCACGGCGTCAAGCGCGATGGTCGCATCGGCCACCGCCTGCTCGAGCCCCGAGAGATCGAGCGGCTCTGGCTCGGGCACGATGGGAGTCGGCGGTGTTTGAGGTTCCACGGGTGCCACGACCGCTGGTTCCTTGAGAAGATCATCGAGCCCACCCGGCACGATTGGCGTGATGGCCACCACATCCACGGCCGCCGGGGCTTCGCCCCCACCGGCGACATCACCCACCGGAGCCTCGTCCGTCGTTGGTTCCTCGGGTGCAGCCGGGTCCGTGGGCGTCGGTTCGACCACCGCCGTGTCGGCGGATGGCAGATCATCGAGCGAAGGCGCGGTGGACAGGTTGGGACCGCCGGCCACTTGCTTCAGGCCACCCCGCTGGAATTTCTGCGGCAGCAAAAACGCCACCGACTCCGGCACATGCTTCGTGACCTTGAAGGGATCCTTCTGGAATCCCCAGATCAGGATCGCCAACGTGATCGGGATCGCCATCGCCCCGCCCATGACGATGCCGACCATCTGCCCGATGCCACCCTTCTTTTGGGGCTTTGCCTTCGGACGGGCCTTCGACGATGGGATGGCCGACGCGGCGGCCGCCCCCACGGCAACACCGGCCGCGGCCGAACCAAAATCGAGCACCTCTGCAGCGTCGACGGCGGACTCGATCTCGGGGGACTGCTCGTCGGCGAACCCGAATGAAATCGTCTCAATGGCCTCGAAGGCTTCTGGCGATGCGTCGTCGGCGATGGCGTTGAACGCATCGAGGCTGCTCGGTGAATGAACACCCGATTCACCCGTCCCGATTTCGATGGATGAAAGTTCATCACCTACGGCGTCTTCGTTTAAGTCTTCGCCAATGCTGTCGGTCGCGGCGGGCTCATCCGGCGAAAACACTGTCAGTGGCTGCTCGGCCATCGCCTCATCGGCAGTTTCGTCGAGCCACGACGTCACGAGATCGTCATCAGCGGCGGCGGCTGGGGCTGAAAACTCGTCGAGGTCTCCCACCGTTTCAAAGGGGGACTGCGAGACGGCCTCTTCGATGGCCTCTTCTACTACCTCTTCTACTACCTCTTCTACTACCTCTTCTACTACCTCTTCTACTACCTCTGTGAAGGGCTCTGCGACGGGTTGCTGCTCGGGCTTGAGCGGTTCTTCCGCCTCGGACAGGCCGGCATCGAGCGTGGCCTCTTCGAATGAAAAGGGAAAACCTTCGTCGAGGCTGGGCACCGGATCCGACTCCAGATCAGCCCAGGGGTCCAACCCTTCGTTTTTATCCTTGTCGTCGTCAGCCATCGCACAGCCTCCCAACACAACATCACGAAACGGACTGTCCGCCGAAAACGGACGTCACGATTGTACCAGCGAAAAGTGACACGGTCGCCCCCGTCCGCACCACCGGGGGGCGGCAGGAATCAGAGGCCGTAGGCCGCCCCATAGCGTTCCCAAAGGCTCTGCACGAGCCAATCCGCCTGCACCGGGCTGCCCGTGGCCCGCTCCACCAGCGGATCGGATTCGAGCATTCGGCCCGCCGCATGCACCTCCTCCCGAAGCCACGTAAGCAAGGCCTGGAAGCGGCCAGCGGCAAACTCCTCGTCGAGGCCGGAAAACCGCCGGCGGGCCGCCGCCATCAGCTGCGCCGCGTAGATGTTGCCGAGCGTGTAGGTGGGAAAATACCCGACGAGCCCAGCGCTCCAGTGAATGTCCTGAAGAACCCCATGCGCGTCGTCGGGCGGCCGCATTCCAAAATCCTTCTCGAAGCGATCGTTCCACGCGGCCGGCAGGTCGGCCACCGCAATGTCGCCTTGGACGACCGCCCGTTCGAGGTCGAACCGCATCATCACGTGAAGGTTGTAGGTCACCTCGTCGGCCTCGACGCGGATGAACGACGGGCGGACGACCATCAGCGCTTCATGCACGGTCGCCACGTCGGAATCCCCTAGGGCCGCCGGAAAGGCAGCGCGGGCGAGGGGGAGGCACCACTCCCAGAACGACGTCGACCTTCCGACCATGTTCTCCCAGAGCCGCGACTGCGACTCGTGGATGCCGAGCGACGCCGTCTCGCCAGGAGGCAGGCCGTACCAGTCGCGCCTCAGCCCCTGCTCATAGAGGCCGTGGCCGGCCTCGTGCAGCACGCCATAGAGAGCCGTCGGCAGCGAACGCTCATTCCAACGGGTCGTGATCCGGCAATCGTCGGGACCGAGCGTCGTGCAGAACGGGTGCGCCGTGGTATCGAGCCTGCCACGGTTGAAGTCGAACCCGATCCGCACGGCCACGTCGCGCACAAACGGCCGCTGCGCATCGACGGGATAGTTCGCCGCGGTGAGGATGCGGTCGTCCGGCTGTGTCGGTGATTCGCGACACGCCTGGACAAGCGGCACGATCGCCGCCCTGAGTGGCTCGAACCGCCCGGCCACATCTCGCCACCGGGCCCCCGGTTCGTAATCGTCCATCAGCGAGTCGTAACGGTCGAGGTCGGGCCGCTGGCAGTCGGCCTGCTCCCGCTTGAGCGCGAACATCCGGTCGAGCCAAGGCTCGAGCATCTTCCACGATGATTCCGCCCTGGCGGCGACCCAGGCCTGTTGTGCCCCGATGCTTGTGCGGGCGAGTTCCTCCACGAGTCGAGGCGGAAGCCTAGCCTGCTTTTCGAAATCGCGCGTGAGCAGCCGAATCGTCGCCCGCTGCTCGGGCGAGCCGCCGGTGGCCAGCGGTCCCGCGGCCAACGCATGGAGCCGCTCCCCTTGGGCAGCATCGGTGCGCAGCCGATGGACGATCGCCGCCAGTGCCCCGGCCTGGTCGGCCCGATGCCCGGCCGCTGCCCGCGGTAGCATCGTCTGCTCGTCCCAGGCCAGGACGGCCTCGACGCTCGCCAGCACCGCGACCCGGCGGGCGTGGCCGCAGGCTTCGGCAAACATGTCTTCGGATGTCGCGGAACTTGCGAGACTCGTGATTGGGGCTGTCATGGCGGAGAGTATGCTCGGCGTCGTCCGCTGACGGCAAACGCCCGCGGCGGCGCTCGCATCCGTTCCGAAGGAATCCCACAGTGCTCGACTCGCTCGTCATCGCTCCCCATCCGGACGATGCAGAACTCGGCATGGGGGGCACGATCGCTCTGATGCTCTCCCAGGGGTTGTCGGTGGGCATCCTTGATCTCACCGACGGCGAGCCGACGCCGCTCGGCTCGGTCGAGATCAGGGCCCGGGAGACGGCGGCTGCAACCGCCGCCCTCGGCATCACATGGCGAGAAAACCTGGGCCTGCCGAACCGCAGGCTGCGAGCCACGCTCGCAGCCCGCGGAGCGCTCGCGGGCGTGATCCGCCGAACGCGGCCGCGCTGGCTCTTCGCCCCACACTGGGTCGACGCCCATCCCGATCATGTTGCCGCCACGCGACTCGTGGAGGGGGCGCGATTCTGGGCGAAGCTGACAAAGTGCGATCTGCCCGGAGCGCCTTGGCATCCCGAGCGGATCTACCACTATGGCTGCGTTCACTTAAAAACAGTGCGTCGGCCGGCCTTCGTGGTCGACATCTCGAGCACCCATGAGATCAAGCGGCGGAGCCTCGCGTGCTACGCCAGCCAGTTTCCCCAGCCCACGGGCAGACCCGGGGTGCTCGACCGCGTGGCGGCGGCCGACGTCTGGTGGGGATCAATGATCGGCACGGCCCACGGGGAGCCCTTCTGGTCGCGTGAGCCGGTCGCGATCAGCAACTTCTCAGGCCTCTTCTGACCCAGGATCACGTCCCGCCTGCGTCGGCCCTCTCGTCACCCTCGTCCGCACAGCCTTCCCAGAATCATGCGCACGACGCCCATGCGGCCCCTGGCGCAGGAGCGGTTGGCCCGATCGCGAAAACTTGGGGAGCGCGATCGGGAAGGGTACGGGTAACGAAACGACGCGGCCGATACTTCCGGGGTGGTTGCGTTGCGTGGCCACGGCGTTCGCCCGGGGACTCCCTATGTCTGCTCGCGACATCAACGTGATCGCCCTCGTCAAGGGTGGCGAACGCTACGTGTTTCTCTACGACGACGAAAGCCGTGACCAGGCGCTCGAGGCGCTGGCCCGGCACGCCGCCAATCCCGACTTGAGCTTCTCGTGGTATGACGCCGCGGTGCTCGGTCAGAAAGTCCGGCAAAGCACCCCCCGGCCGCGTCGGCTGCGGTTCGGACCGCGGGCCGATCGCCCGGCCTGAGGCGGTGGGCCGTCCACCTATGCCGCTGCACGGTGCGTCCCGGCCTGATTTTTCGACCGTGATCGAGCGGTTTCTGCGCTACATCGGTTCCGAGCGGGGCGGCTCCCCGCTGACGGTCAAGAGCTACCGCGAAGACCTGCTCCAACTCGAGGAGTTTCTCGGATCCGCCGGCTGCCGCTCGCCGGATGAAGCCTCGAGCGTGGTCCTGCGGCGATTCGCGGCGGGCCTGCATGCTGCCGGCTACGCCCCCGCCACGGTGGCCCGCAAGCTCGCAAGCATGCGGAGCTTCTATGCGTTTGGGCAGCGGGAAGGGTGGGTTCGATCCAATCCTGCCAAGCCGCTCCGCAGCCCGCGTCGGCCGCGGAAACTGCCGAAGTTTCTCACCGGCGACGAGATCAGACAGTTGCTCGCGGCACCGAAGCCGGGCCAGGCTGGCGGACTCCGCGACCGTGCGATCCTGGAGCTTATGTACTCGTCCGGCTGCCGCGTGCGGGAACTTGTCAGCGTCGATGACGCCGATCTCGATCTACGCAACGCGACCGTTCGGATCCGCGGCAAGGGGCGGCGGGAACGACTGGGCATTGTGGGCTCCCATGCGCAGACGGCCCTCCGCGCCTGGCTTGCGGCACGTCCATCGATCGCCAACGCGACGCGAACTGCCGCCCGACCGCTGTTCACCAACAAGTTCGGCGGTCGGCTCTCGGTGCGGGGCGTGGGCCGACTGCTCGAAAAGCACCTCGCCGTGGCCGGCCTCTCCCGGAAAGCGAGCCCCCACACGTTGCGCCACAGCTTCGCGACCCATCTGCTCGATGCCGGTG
>JBBDNW010000076.1:0-5393 GCA_040877375.1 Pirellulales bacterium
GCCCCAAGCGCAAGCGCGGGGAATGCGGGTAGCACCCCGCCCCGCTCCACACCACCAAAGTCGGATGCGCTTTAAGATAGTGCCGCCTGGGCCGCGTCGTGCCCGGCCTCGTCGTGAGTGAGGCTCCCCGTGTCGATTCTCCGCACCGAAGCACTCGAGAAAACGTTCAGCGGCGCCGGGGCGGCGGTGGCTGCCGTCCGCGGCGTTGATCTGGCCGTCGAGGCTGGCGAGTTCGTGGCCGTCACCGGCACGTCGGGGTCGGGCAAGAGCACGCTCCTTCACATGCTCGGCGGCATCACCAGGCCGACCTCGGGCCGTGTGCTCCTCGAGGGGATCGATCTCGCCATGCTCGACGACGACGCTCTGGCGGCCGTGCGCCGTCGGCGGATCGGCTTTGTCTTCCAGCGCTACAACCTGCTCCCCGAGCTCTCGCTTTTGGAAAACGTCGCCCTGCCGCTCGTGCTCGACGGCGTCGGCCATGTCCGATCGGACGCGGCTGCCCGGGAAGCGCTCGAGGCGGTCGACATGGCCCATCGCGCCGGGCACCGTCCTGATGAACTCTCAGGCGGGGAGCAGCAGCGCGGCGCGGTCGCCCGGGCGTTGGTGACGGGGCCCGCGATCGTGCTCGCCGATGAGCCGACCGGCGCGCTCGACTCGACGAACTCAGCGAGGGTCGTGGAGCTCCTCCAGCGACTGGTCACCGAACGGCGCCAGACCGTGATCCTCGTCACGCACGACCCGGCCGTGGCCGCGGCCGCCGCGCGGGTCGTGCGGATGTGCGACGGACGGATCGAATCGGATTCAACCAGCGGAGTTGCCGCCCGATGAGGCTTCGCACTCTGCTCGTGAGGCAGTGGCGAAACCGGCCGGGCCGGGCGCTCGCCGCGGCGGCGAGCGTGGCCGTGGCCGTGGGGGCCGTGGTTGCCACCTGGGCGGCTGCCGACGCCTCGCGGGCTGGCTACCGCCGGCTCACCGAGACGATCGCTGGCGTACCCTCGATCGATATCACGGCGCGGGACGGCGGCCGGTTTGACGCGATGCTCGTTCCCCGGGTCGTCGACGTGCCGGGCGTCCGCGCGGTGGTGCCGCTCTTCTATCGGCCGACGCTTCTCCGTGTCGGCGACAACCGGCTCCGCGAGATGGCCGTCGGCGTCGACGCGACGGCGCTCGCTGCGGCAGGCCTCCTCGCGCTCGAATCGGGTGAGCCCTGTCGCGAGGACGACGAGGTGGTCCTCGACGCGACGCTCGCGAAGGGGCTGGGTGTTGGCGTGGGCGACGAGGTACTGTTTTTCGCCCGGCGGCGGATCGCCCGCATGCGGATCACGGGCCTGGCAACTGGCGACTCGCTGCGGTGGTTTGCCGAGGGAGCGACGGTGGTCGTCGACATCCAGGCGCTGGAATCAATGTCGCTCTCCACGGCCCAGGTCGACCGAATCCGCATTGCGCTGGCGGGCGACGCCGACCGCTCGCAGGTGATGGCGGCGGTGGCGGGACGGCTGCCGCCGCGGCTGGTGGCCGACGTCCCAGTAGGCCGCGCGAGCATGGCCGACGACGTGCTTTACTCGGCCAACCTCGGGCTCGACTTCGTCACGGCCCTGACGCTTGCGATGGCTTGGTTCATCGTCGGCAACGCCATGCTCATGAACGTGGCCGAGCGGCGCCGCGGGCTGTCGCTCGTGCGACTGCTCGGGGCCACGGGGCGGCAGGTGCGGCGGTTTGTGACGCTGGAGGCGGCGCTGCTCGGCGGCGTCGGTGCGGCCGTGGGCTCTGTCGCGGGACTGGCGGCGGCCGGCCCCATCTCGGCGGGCATCTCGCGAGCGCTCCAGACACCCGCCACCGGGCTCGCCGTCCACCCGCTACTCGTGCCGTCGGCGATCGTGATGGGCGTCGGCCTCGCAGTCGCCGCTGCGTGGTGGCCCGCGCGGGAGGCCACGTCGCTCGACCTGCTCGAGGGCCTGGCCTCGGCTCCACCCGCCGCCCCGCAGGCGGCAGCGCGGAAGCTGCTCGTAGCCGGGGGACTCTTGACCCTCGTCGCAGCCATTTCTGAGGCGCTGATGTACGTGGGGTTGTGGCCGCCGCGGGCGTCGGTGGTGTCGGGCATCGCGCTGTTGCTGGCGTTTGTGACGGTCACGCCGTTTCTGATCGTCCCGCTGGTACGGTTCCTCGGCCGCTTCATTCCCGACTGCTGGCGGGTGGAGGGCCGGCTCGCGGTCGACCAGATCGTGCGGCAGCCGATCCGGACGGCGCTCACCGCCGGCGTGCTCGTCGTCGCCGTGAGCAACGGCATCGGGCTCGGGCACGCGATCCGCGACAGCGTCGAGGACGTGCTCGCCTGGTACGGCAGGATGCTCAAGGCCGACTGGGTGCTCACGCAGGCCGGCGCGCTTTCCGTCTCACGCGAGGAACGCAGTGCCGACTCGCGACGCCTGGAGACGCTCGTCCGCGGCCTCGACGGCGTGGCCGACGTCGAAGGGATCGGCGTCGCCACTGGCCGCGTGGCGGGCACCGTCTGCGTGGTGATCGCCCGCGACATGACTGACGACAGACCGCTGCCGCTGGAGCCGGTCGGCATGTCGCCCGACGAGGTCCGGGCGGCCCTGGCACGGGGCGAGGCGGTGGCGGGCACGGTGCTCGCCCAGCGCGCAGGAGTGAAGGCCGGCGACGAGGTGACAGTCGAGGTGTTTGGGCGGGCGACGCCGGTGAAGATCGCGGCGCTCGTCGTCGACTACACCTCGGGGGGCGCCTCGCTGCAGCTCCGTCGCGACGCGGCCCGCCGGATCTTCGGCATGGAGGCGGCCGACGTGCTCCTCGTGACCGCCCAGCCGGGCCGCGCGGCCGGCCTGCGGGAGCCGCTGGAGGCCAATGCCCGGGAATACTCGATGCTGCTGCGGTCGTTCAGCGAACTGCGGCGCGGCATCGATGCGATCGTCAACGGCGTGGTCAGTTCGCTGTGGTCGATCCTCGGGCTCGGCTTCGTCGTCGGCAGCCTCGGCGTTGCCAATACGGTGACGATGAACGTGCTGGAGAAGAAGCGATCGCTGGGGCTGCTGCGGGCGATCGGCATGCGCCGCGGGCAGGTGGTTCGGATGGTGGTGCTGGAGAGCATCCTGCTCGGAATTGCCAGCGGAATCATTGGCCTCGTCGCCGGCCTGACGACGGCGCTGTTCATCCAGCTCGCGAGCCAGCCGTTGCTCGGCCACCCGCTCAAGTTTCATGTGCGGCCCGACATTATCGCGGTCAACCTGCTCGCAGCCGTCGGCGTTACAGCCCTCGCCGCCTGGCTGCCGGCCCGCCGCGCGGTCCGGCTCGATCTCCTCGAGTCGATCTCGGCGGAGTAAGGGCCGCTTCCTGCCCGGCGATGTTTGGCAAAGTGTCTGCTCCGTGTATCGGCGGCACGCCATGCGAGACAGGCCGTGTCCGCGGCCTTTGCGGGTATGCCCCGGTATCGTTCTGCCGACGCGTGCACGATGTGGCGTCTGTTCCTTCCGGCCACCATGGCCACCATGGCCACCGGTTGGAGAGACACACCATGCAGACGCAGCCGCAGGTGTCGTTCGACGACCTACCGATCGACGAGGCGGTGCGGGACGCCGCGCTCGACCATATTGCCGAGCTCGAGCGGTATTCCGATCGCATCACCGGCTGCCATGTGGTCGTGGCGCAGCCACATCGCCATCACCGCGGGGGCAATCTCTTCTCCGTGCGGGTCGATCTGGTCGTGCCCGGCGCTGAGATCGTCGTCAACCGCGAACACCACCTCGACCACGCCCACGAAGACGTGTTCGTGGCCCTGCGTGACTCGTTCCTTGCGGCCCGCCGTCGGCTCGAGGACCATACCCGCCGCATGCGGGGCGCGGAGAAGGCCCACATGCCACGGGCCAGTGGTCGGATCTCGCAGGTGTTTCCGCTCCAGGGGTACGGCTTCATCGAGACAGCGGACGGCCGCGAGGTTTACTTTCACCGCCACGCCATCTCCGACGAGGAGTTTCGCGCGGCCGACATCGGCACGCCGGTGTTTTTCAGCGAGGAGGAGGGGGACGAGGGGCCGCAGGCTTCCGTCGTCCATCTCGTCCGTCGTCGTCACCCCCATAACGCCGCTTCCAAGGAGATTCCATGACGCTTACAGGTGCGATCGAGTCGTTCGACGTGACGATCCCGGTGAACGGTGTGAAGGGGCAGCCCAGCGGCCTGCCTGGTCGGCTGGTGCTGCCCGCGCCGCCGACGGGCCTCGTGCTCTTTGCCCATGGCAGCGGGTCGAGCCGCCATAGTCCCCGCAACGCTGCCGTGGCCTCGGTGCTGCACGAGTCGTGGATCGGCACGCTGCTCTTCGACCTGCTCAACGAGCAGGAGGCGACCGACCGCGTGAACGTGTTCGACGTGGCCCTCCTCGCCGAGCGACTACTCGCCGCCGTGCGGTATGTCACCGGTCTCGAACAGACACGGCACCTGCCGCTTGGCCTGTTTGGTGCGAGCACCGGCGCCGCCGCAGCACTGCTCGCCGCCGCCGTGGAACCGCGGGTGTCGGCCGTCGTCTCGCGGGGCGGCCGACCCGACCTCGCGGGCCGCAAGCTCCGCGTCGTCCACGCCCCCACGCTTTTGATCGTGGGAGGTGACGACACCGAAGTGCTCGAACTCAACATGCAGGCGCTCGCGGAGCTCGACTGCGAGAAGCACTTAGCCGTTATCCCTGGCGCAACCCACCTCTTCGAGGAGCCGGGCACGCTGGAAGAGGCCGCCCGGCTCGCTGCCGAGTGGTTTGCCCGGCACCTGCACGACTGATCCCCGGAGAGCCACGGCATGAATCACACCGCGTTTGCCGACAGATCCGAGGCCGGATGGATGCTCGTGGAGCGGCTCCGCGGGCAGGCATTTCACGACCCGCTCGTGCTGGCAATACCCCGCGGGGGCGTGGAGGTCGGCGTGGCGCTCGCCCGGGGCCTCGGGGCCGAACTCGACGTCGTGCTCTCGCGGAAACTTCGCGATCCACGCCAGCCCGAGCTCGCCCTGGGCGCCGTGTCGGAGGATGGCGAGGTGTATCTCAACCACTTTGCGGCCGCGATGACCGATGTCGGCGATGCCTGGATCGAGGCCGAGCGAAAGCGTCAGATGGTCGAGATCGCCCGCCGCCGCGAGATGTTTCGCGGCGTACGGCCACAGGCGACGATCGCGGGCCGCACGGTGATCCTCACCGACGACGGCATCGCCACCGGGGCCACGATGATTGCGGCCCTGCACACCGTCCGTGCCGCCGGCCCCAGGGAGATCATCGTCGCCGTGCCCGTCGGTTCCCCCGAACGCGTCGACGCGATCCGCCAGCTCTGCGACCGAGTGATCTGCCTGCTTGAGCCGCAGGCCTTCTGGGCGGTCGGGCAGTTCTACCGCAACTTCGACCA
>JBBDNW010000077.1:0-1073 GCA_040877375.1 Pirellulales bacterium
GCTGCCGGGAGTGACGCCCCACTTCACGCCGGGCGACCAGAGGTTGGGGTTATCGCCCACCGGGCGTGGCATCACGGCCCAGGTTTCCCCAGGTTCGAGCGTCTCAAGGGCCTCTTTGAGTTCGCCGGATGGCGGCCTGATGAGCGGCCCGACCCGCGCATGAAGTGCATGGGCCGAGTCGACGTGCAGACTCTCGACGGCATCGCAGAGCATCCGCTTGAAGTCCGGGTCGTCATAGACCTCGGCTTCCAGGAGCAACAGCGACGTGGCCGAGCATTTCTGCCCGCCGTGGCCGAAGGCCGAGTGCACCACGTGCTTGACCGCCAGTTCCCTGTCGCTCATCGCCGTCGCGATCATGGCGTTTTTCCCACCGGTCTCGGCGGAGAGTCGCATCTCGGGCTTCGCGGCCAACATCGTGAGCGCGGTCTCTGTGCCGCCGGTGAGGATCACGGCCGACACGTCAGGATGGGTGACGAGCCGTGCCCCTGCACCCGCTCCGGGGCACGGCACGAACTGCAGCGTCCGCCGCGACACGCCGGCTCGCCAGAAGCACTGGCACACCTCCCAGGCCACGAGCACCGTGTCGGACGCCGGTTTGAGGATCACGGTATTGCCGGCGGCGAGCGCGGCGGCGATCCCTCCGCAGGGGATCGCCACGGGAAAGTTCCAGGGAGACACGACCACGACAACGCCGCAGCCCGTTGCCTCGACGCCCGGCAGCTCAAAAAACGAACGAGCCGACGCCCGGTAAAACTCGACGAAGTCGACGGCCTCGGAGACCTCCGGGTCAGACTCGGTGAGTAGTTTGCCCCCCTCGAGCATCGCCACCCGCAGGAGCTCGCCCCGGGAGCGGCGCAGCTCCATGGCCGCCCGCCCGAGGATGGCGCTGCGTGCATCGACGGAGAGCGTCCGCCAGCCGGCCGGATCGGCCGCGGCGCAGACCACCGCCTCCTCCACGTCGCGGTCGGTCGCCACAGCATGGCGGCAGAGCACCTTCCCCGGCCGTGACGGATCGCGACAGGGGCGGACTTCAGGCCCCTCGACTTCGCGGCCGGCGACGACGGCAGGCACGA
>JBBDNW010000077.1:1173-27900 GCA_040877375.1 Pirellulales bacterium
ATCCGCTCCATCTCCATGTTGGCCCCCTTCACGATCCGGATCGTCACCGGACCGCCCCCCGCTGCCACCCGCTCCCGCGCCCAGGCGGTGATCCGCCGCTGCCAGCGGAACGCGTCGGGGATGTAGGCCTGCAGCGCGATGCCCGCGCGGACCCGTTCCAGGCCCGGTCGCGTGAGCGTTTTCATAAACGCCTGGGCCGTCAGCGACAGATCGCGATACTCCTCCATGTCGAGGTAGACGAATTTCTGCTCGCTCCCGCCGTCGGGCCGCACGAATGCCGCGTGGGCAGCGGAACGGTAGAGCAGTTCCAGTCGATCGCAGAGCCTTCCGAGCGTGTGCTCACGGGCGACTGGGAGGATCTGCGAGTCGATCGTCGAGATCTTTACCGACAGCACCTCCACGTCGGGCGACTGGAGGACCGCGAGGTATTTTTCGAGCCGCTGCTTGGCCTCGTCCTCGCCCAGCAGCGCCTCGCCGAGAAAGTTGAGATTCATCCGCAGGCCCTGACGGCGGCGCGCGGCGAGGTGCTTGTGCAGCAGCTCTGGTTCGGCTGGCAGCACGACATTGGCAGTTTCGTGCTGGAGGTGCGCCTTGACGAGCGGGACGGTCACCGACGGCAGCCAGTCGCCGAACGTCTGGAAGCCGCGCAGGAGTGCCCGATCGAGCGGGCTGAAGAATCGGGGGATGCCCTGCACGTCGAGAATATGAGTGAACTGCTCGGCGGTGCGGGCGGCGGCGTGGGAACGGAACGCCTGGTCGGTGAGCTCCACCAGCGTGGCTTTGTCGGCCGGGTTCTTCAGCATCCGGTTGAGTTCGGCCTGCTGCCGCCGCTCAGCTGGCGACTGGAGGCTCATCGCCTGCCGCTGGAGCTCGGCCGCGAGCCCGACGGCGGCATCGACGAGCAACTCGTTCGTGTTCACGGTGCGGCCAGCGTGACGGTTTCGAAGATCTACAGTCTACTGGGCGGGGGCCTTCCGTTCGGGCTCGATTCGTTTGAGCAGCCGGAAAAAGTCGCTGTTGGTCGTGAGCACGACCGTACTGTCGCTGCCCAGCGTCTTCTTGTAGGTGTCGAGCGTCTGCACGAAGCCATAAAAGTCCGCGGCCTGCGGGCTCGATGTATAGGCCTTCGAGTAGACCTCGGAGGCCTGGGCGTCGGCCGCGCCTTTGATCTCCTGCACCTTGCGGTAGGCGTCGGACTGGATCCGCTGCAGATCCTTGTCGCGACGGCCCTCGATCTTGGCCGCTTCGCCCGCGCCTTCCGAACGGAACCGTTCGGCAATCTGCATCCGTTCGGACATCATCCGGTCGTAGATCTTCTCGATCACGCCCTCCTTGTAGTTCACCCGTTTGACACGGACATCGAGCAACTCGATGCCCCAGATGCCCATCTTCGGGGCGGCCGCCGCGAGGATCTCGCGCTCGAGCTCCTTGCGTCCAAACCGGATCGGCGGCAGGGTGCCGACCGTCGCGGATGCCTCGGCGAGCGTGGCATCCTGCTCGGGCGTGCGGGACTTGTCGGAGCGGACCAGCTCGATCAGGTCGTGCCGTGCAACTACGTTGCGGGTTTCGCTGCCGATGATATCGTCGATCCGCGACAGCGCGCTGCGCTCGTCGCGCAGGCTCTGGAAATAGACGAGTGGATCGACGATCCGCCAGCGGGCAAACGTGTCGACCACCACGTAGAGCTTGTCGCGGGTCGTCATCTCATTGGGAATGCCGTCCCATTCCAGGATCCGCTTGTCGAATCGGTTGGCCTGCTGGACGAACGGCACCTTGAAATGGAGCCCAGGCCCGGCGCCTTCCCCGGAGTTTGAGTTGATCGGGTTGCCCACCGGCCGGCCGAACTGCGTGAGCACCACCTGCTCGGTCTGATGGACCGTGTAGGCGCAGCCGAAGATCAGCACCGCGGCCGCGACGCCGGCAATGGCGCCAAGCGGAGAGAAGAGCCAGTCGGTGAGCCGTCGCGCCCACTGGAGCACGGGATGATTGATCGGAAGCGGACTCATTCGGACACCGCCTTTCCTTGGCCGAGTTTTGGGGTAGGCAGATTCATCAGCGGCAGAAACTGTTTTGCATCCTCGTCGAGGATGATCTTGCCGCCGATTTTTGGGATCACCTCGGCCATGGTCTCGAGGTACAGCCGCTGCCGCGTCACCGCGGGGGCCTTCTCATACTGTTCGAGGAGGGCTTTGAAGCGGGCCACGTCGCCCTCTGCCTCGTTCACGCGCTTGAGGGCGTAGCCTTCCGAATCGCGGAGCTTCCGCTCGGCCTCGCCGCTGGCCCGGGGGACGACCTTGTTGTATTCGCCGTTGGCCTGGTTGATCATCTGCTCCCGCTCCTGCTGGGCGCGGTTGACCTCTTCGAATGACCGCTGCACCGCTGTGGGCGGATGGACGTTCTTGAGCTGCACCTGCTGCACCCGTAGCCCCATCTCGAGGTTCTGCACGAGTCCGGTGAGTTTGGCGATGGCGTCGGTCTCGATGCCCTGGCGGCCAATCGTGAGCACTTCGTCGACCGTGCGGTCTCCGACCACCTCCCGCATCACGCTCTCGGCGAGATCGCGGAGCGTGGCGCCGGGTTCGCGCATGTTGAAGAGATAGGCCTCGGGATCAGCGATCTCGTATTGCACCACCCACTCGACGTGTGCGGCGTTGAGGTCGCCCGTCACCATGTCGCTCTCCCGAGACTGATCACCCGACACCTGGTCGGGATTGGATACGCCCGACGAGCCGAAACCAAACTCCATCTTGAGTTGCCGCTTCACCGGCAAAATCGTGACGGTGTCGATGCCGAATGGGACCTTGAACCGCAGGCCCGGGCCCACTGTGCCCACGTACTTCCCGAACCGCTGGACGACACCCACGCTCTCGGGGCCCACCGTGTAGACGCCGCGGGCGAGGCCGGCGGCGACGAGGGCCAGGATCGCCAGCGCCGCCGGGCCACGAATATCGAACCCTCCGGGAAATCCACCGGGTCGGGAGCCGAAGGGAAATTGACGGGTTTCAGCCATGGGTGATGACGACCTCGCGGGACCAGTGCAACACTCGAACCCTTCAGTCTTACCCTCGCCGGTGGCACAAGTCGAATCACGGCCCGCATGGGGGTCGCCTGAGTAAGATAGGGCAATGGTTCTGGTCCGTTCGGCGATGCCTCGCCAGCAAAGGCCCGGAAATCCGACCCGCTCTGGAAACTTCGATGCGCACGCTGCTTCTGTCCCTCGTCCTGCTCGTGATCGCTGGTCTGGCCCGTGCGGATGACCCGTGGGTCGTCGTCGAGGGGGGCGACGGGCCCGGCAAGGGCAGGCACGCCGTGTTCGTGAGCGGCGACGAGGAATACCGCAGCGAAGAGGCGCTCACGCAGCTGGCGAAGATCCTCGCGAAGCACCATGGCTTCACCTGCACGGTGCTCTACGCGATAGATCCGACGACGGGCGAGATCAGCCCCAACAAGGTGGGCAACGTTCCCGGTCTCGAGGCCCTGCGAAAAGCCGACTTGATGGTGATCGCCACCCGGTTTCGCAACCTGCCCGACGAGCAGATGAAGGAGATCGACGACTATCTGCGAGCCGGCAAGCCCGTGATCGGCCTGCGGACGGCAACGCACGGGTTCAACATCCCCAAGGACCAGACCTACGCGCACTATGGCAACGGCTATGAGGGTGAGAAGCAGGAATGGGCCGACGGGTTTGGCCGGGCCGTGCTCGGCGAGAAGTGGATCAGCCACCATGGTGATCACGGCCACGAGAGCACCCGCGGCCTGATCGTGCCGGAGGCGAAGGATCACCCGATCGTCCGTGGCATCGAGGACGGTGACATCTGGGGACCGACCGATGTCTACGGCGTGCGGTTGCCGCTCCCCGCCGATTCGCAACCGCTCGTGCTCGGCCAGGTGCTTGAGGGCATGAAGCCCGATGCGCCGGCAGTGGAGGGGGCTGACGCCAAGAAAAACGAGCCCATGATGCCGGTAGCGTGGGTCAAGACCTACTCGGTCGAGGGCGGGCCGACGGGCCGCGTGTTCACGACGACGATGGGGGCCGCCACCGATCTGGCGTCGGAAGGCATGCGGCGGCTGCTCGTCAACGCCTGCTACTGGGCCACGGGGCTCGAGGACAAGATTTCCGAAAAAGCGGTCGTTGATGTCGTCGGCACCTACGAGCCGACAGCGTTCGGATTCAACGGCGCCAGGAAGGGCGTCAAGCCTGCCGACCTGCGGTGATCAAATCATCATTTCACTTGGAGATCAGCCATGCTCGCCCCGTCTCAGGGTGATCGAAGTGACGACCGGCTCACCGAGTTGGCCCGGTATCACGACTACCGCTACGCCTCCAACCCGCTCTCCGACGGCACGCTCGCCGGTGTGCCCAGCGCACGCTGGGGTGCCGAGTTGCATGAGCGCGGGCCGACAAGGACGTTACCGCTCGATTCGAGCGTGGCGCTCGGCGTGACTGGACCGGCCACCACGCCCAGCCTGTGCGCCAACTTCGTTCACATCGGCCCTGGCGATGCCCATGTCACCGATGCCAACGCGACGAGCCAGCTGTTCTTCGTGATGCGAGGGAGCGGGTCAACGCGGCTCGGCGACGGCACGGAGTTTCCGTGGCATGCCGGCGACCTGTTCACGCTACCCGCGGGCAGTCGGGCGCTGCACGCCGCCGCCGAGGACGCCGCTCTCTACTGGGTCCACGATGGACCGCTTCTGCGGTATCTCGGCGTCGAGGCCCGCGAGCCGCAGTTTTCACCGACGGTCTACCGCCGTGCGGAGATCATGCAGGCGCTTGAGACGATCGTCCACGATCCCTCCAGTGCGACGGCGAACCGGCTGAGTGTCCTGCTCGGCAGCCGGCTGTTCCCCCAGACCATGACGATCACGCACGTGATGTGGGCCATGTTCGGCCTGCTGCCGGTGGGTGCGGTCCAGGCTCCGCACCGACATCAGTCGGTGGCCGTCGATCTCGTCGTTGATGCGAAGCCCGGCTGCTATACGCTGGTGGGCAAGACCCTCGACAAGGACGGCCGCGTCGCTGAAGGGCACCGGTTTGACTGGCACCCGCACTCCGTGTTTGTGACGCCCCCGGGCCTGTGGCACTCCCACCACAACGAGTCAGGGTTTCCAGCTCATATCCTCCCCATCCAAGACGCCGGCCTGCACACCTACCTGCGCACGCTCGACATCCGCTTCAGCCGCGGGAACCAGAGCGGTGGTGGCGAGATGGTCGAGTCTGCGGGTTAGGCCCAAAACCCCGCCCCGGATTCGTTTTCCGGAATACTGACAAAGCGGTGTGTATCCCAGCCTTGACGGGCTCCGGTGCGTCACTTGAACTAGACGCGCTGCCAGTAGACGGACGAGACGGTGTTCATCAGCACGCCGCCCGCCACGATGCCCGAGCTGGGGCCGCCGATGTCGAGGCGGTATTTGCCCTTGAGTGACGCGGTGTTCGGGGCGAGTGTCAAGGTATACGTCGAGCCGCTGCCGCTGAGCGTGGCGTTGGCAAGGGAAACTGGGCGTTCTTCGTAGAAGAGCTTGAGCGCCGCGAGGGTGAATCCCGTCACCTGGGCGTTGAACGAGATGCTGATCGTCGTCACCGAAGTCGTCAACGCAGGGCCGGGCGACGTCGTCCCGAAGCCCGCGACCGCCGCCTGAAGGACCGCTGCGATGGCGATTGCCTTGTTGGCCGCGAGGGAACCCGTCGTGCCGGGGGCGGCGAGCGTGCGCACGGCATTGTTGCCGGCCGCGTCTTGGATCGTACCGCCGTTCAGGGCCAAGGCGGTCGTCGACAGGTAATCCAGCCTCGTGGCAGCGTCGCCAACCTGAGGGATGTAGCGGAACACGAGTCTGTTTGTGCCGCTACCAGACACATACGTCGCGGCACGGGCGGGCGTCGTGTTCAGGGACAGGGAGGGAACTCCTGTCACGAAAACCGGCTCGCCGAACACGACCCGCACGCGGATCACCTGACCGACGCCGTAGGTTCCGTTGGCCAGCGGCGAGGTTACGTTAGAAACCGTCGGCGTGATAGTGTCGAGCGTAAACGTGACGCTGGCCGATGGAGCGATCTGCGGATTGCCGGCGGCATTGGTCTGGGCCGCAGAGACGCTCACCGGTCCGTTGCCGAGCCTGCCGACATTGGCGGCGGTGAGGGTGACCGGCTGAGCGGCTCCCGTGCCCGTCAGAGTCTTGGTCACCGAAAGACCGCTACTCCCTTTGAAGGAGACGGTGATCGTGGCGCCTGCTTCGCCGGTGACGGTGACGACGCCAGAGGCCTGCGTGGCCTCGGCGGCAGTGGCGCCGCTGCCGACGCCGCTGCCGAGGGCGAGCGTGGGCGCGTTAGGGGCGACGATGTTGAGCGTGAAGGCAGCAGTGGCCCGTGGGGCCGTCTGCGGATTGCCGGCGGCGTCGGTCTGGGTCGCAGAGACGCTCACCGGTCCATTGCCGAGCCTGTTGACATTGGCGGCGGTGAGGGTGACCGGCTGAGCGGCTCCCGTGCCCGTCCGAGTCTTGGTCACCGTAAGACCGCCACTTCCTCTGAAGGAGACGGTGATCGTGGCGCCTGCTTCGCCGGTGACGGTGACGACGCCAGAGGCCTGCGTGGCCTCGGCGGCGGTAGCGCCATTGGCAACGCCCGTCCCGAGCACGATCGTTGGGGCTGCTGGATGCGAAGTATCAATCGTGAAGGTGAGCGTGGAACTCGCTGCGCTGGCGTTTCCAGCGATATCGGCAACGCGTGCCGTGAGTGACTTGGAGCCGTCGGCGCCGAGCTCGGCGGTGGTGACCGTGAAGTCGACGTAGCCATTGGTGATGTTGGTGCCGGTGAGAACTACCTTCTTGGCAGGCGAGAAGGCTGTGCCCCCGAGTAGGAGTTCGACCGTGTTGCCGGTGACGGCGCCGGAGGTGGCGAGGCTGACTCGGAACGTGGTGCTCGTGGCCGCCTCGGTGGCGTTCAACCGTGAGTCGGTGAGTTTGGTGGTGCCTTGTTCGACGGGTGCGGCCGGAGCGGAAGGCGCGACCGTATCCTTCGTGAAGGTGAGCAAGGAACTCGCTACACTGACGTTACCTGCGACATCGGTAACGCGTGCCGTGAGCGACTTCGGGCCATCAGCGCCGAGTTCGGCTCCGGTGACCGACAAGTCGACGTAGCCGTTGGTGATGTCGGTACCGGTGAGGACCGCCCTCTTGGCAGGCGAGAAGGAAGCGCCTCCGAGCAGGAGTTCGACGGCGTCGCCGGCGACGGCGCCGGAGGTGGCGAGGCTGACTCGGAACACGGTGCTCGTGGCCGCCTCGGTGGCATTGAGAATCGTATCCGTGAGTTTGGTCGTGCCTTGTTCGACAGGTGCGGCCGGAGCGGTGGGCGCGGCCGTATCGATCATCCACAGGATGGCATTCGATCCCGAGGATCCGGGGATGCCAGACAATATCTGCCGCACCTGCACGCTGCCGGCGGTGTACGTGCCCACGGGCAACGTGAACGACGCGTTGCTGCCGGGGGTCCAAGAGCCGCTGTTGAGGCGATATTCCCACGGCGTGCCGATGTCGAGATTGCCAACATCTACAACACCGTTGTCGGTGACCCCATCGCTGTTGCTCGAGCCGGTGTCAGAGGCCAGTGACAGCGTCGGCACACGCAGCGGAACCACGGGCCCGGCAGTCTCCGACCATGGGCCAAAGCCGTTGGCGTTTTCGGCCCGCACCCGGAACCAGTATTGCGTGCCGTTGACCAGCGGCGAAGCGATCAGCGAAGTATTTGGGGGCAAAACATCGGTCGTCGTCGCCCCTGTGAAGGTGTCGTTGGTGGCCCGCTCGACCTCGTATCGGATCAGCGACGTGCCTTCGCTGCCCGCGGCCGTCCATGCGAGCGTTGCCTGGGAATCGCCGGACGTGGCGACGAGCGCCGTCGGCGCCGTCGGCACGTCGGCCAGTTCGATCGTGAACACGGCGGTGCCGTCCAGGCGGTTGGACCGCATAGCATTGCCGGCCAGATCCTGGACGACGTTCCGGGCCGCCGCTCCCTCCCCTTCCTGTGCGACCCGGATCTCGTACGAACCCAGCGGGAACACCGCCGGCGACTGGAACGTGACCCGTCGGGTGAGGACGTTGTAGTCGAACACGTAGTCCACCCCGGCCTCGAGCGGTGTGCCGTTCCGCGAGAGGATGAACGCCGCAGATGTGACCGTGGCGGGATCGATGCCGACACCGACATCCTCCAACTGCAGCTCGAACGCGGTCAGGCCGCGGACGGCCGCCCCGCGGAGCCGGACCAGATCGGCGGCGGGATCCAGATCGTCGGGGCCGTTGTCTCGGGGCACATAAATGCTGGCGAAGGGTTGCGTAAAGTCCACGCGGTCGATCGCGCCGCGATCGTTGAAGACGTTTGCCCCGAGGCCGGGCGTGCTCGCCTGGCTGGGATCGTCGCTCCGCAACTGGCCGTAGAGATCGCGATTGGGTGCCAGAATCGGGAACGCCCCAACGCCGATTGGGGAGTTCACGGCCTGGTATTCGGTGCGGTCCTGCAGCGAGTTGAGCGCGCTGTCGATCGCCGCAGTGCCGGGCCGGAGATAGAAGTTTCGGGTGTTGGCAGTCACGAACGGATCGCCTGCGATCACCAGCGGAAACGTCTGCGTGCCGCCCGCCACTTGGGTGCTGACGTTGGAATACGCCGAAGCACCGATCACCGTCCGCTGATTGCCCGCCGTGTCGAGCCGCGACGAGGCATCGACGCTGATTCCCGTCGCCAGATTGGCGAACAGGTTGTTGATGAGCGTCGGGCCGGCGTTCTCGGTCACCTGCACGCCGACGCCCTGCGGCGTCGCTCTGCCGTAGATCGTGTTGTTGACGATCCGGGCGAAGGGCACGGCCGCGAGCGGCACGTTGCCCGTGTTGGGGTCGCCGCTGAACAGGATCCCGGCCGTGCCGCTGCCGGCGATCACGTTGTTGACCACCACCGCCCCAGGAGCGAGGCGGCCACCGTTGAGGGTGGGCAGATTCCGCGGCACACCCGGCACGGGGGCGTCGGTGCCGGCATCGCGGATCCCCGCGTCGATGCGGATGCCGAACGTGGCCGCGTCGGAGATTAAGTTGTTGGCGACGATAAACTGCCCCTGCTGGCGGGCCAGGTTCTCGTCACCCTTGAGCGGCATGTCGAGCGCCGAGTAGCCGTTCGCCAACACCAGTCGGTCGTTGGTGTCGAAGGTCTGGACGATGACTCCAAACTTATTGACGTATTCCGTACCCCGGCGGATCTCGAGCTGGTACTCACCCGTGAGGATGCTCGTCGGTGATTGCACCCCGAAGAAGTTCGTCTGTGAGGCGTCGGCCCCCGTCACCATCTCGCCGCGCTCGGCGAAGCCGACGATGATGTCGTCGATGGAGAAGCCCTTGAACTGGTTCCGTTGGCCACGTTCGGCACTGTTGAAGTCGCCCGTGGCGTTGGCCGGATCGGTGATGTCGTTCAGAGGATTTCCGGCGGCGTCCTTTTGGGTGGGGTCGAACATCCCGGCTGTGCTGAAGTCGAACCGCAGCCGCAGGTCTCCGAGGCCCGCCCACTTGCCCAGATCGATCCGCGCCTGCCGCAAGTTGGCGGTGTCGAACAGTTCCTGGACGTGCTGGTTGGGCGCAGGCGTGAGTCGCGACGAGGCCGACGGGAAAGACGGCAACTCGGCGTCGGGGGTGGAGTTGTTGGTGGCCAGGAGCTGCCAACTCTGGCCGCCATCGCTGGAGATGTGCACCCGAGCGCTGTCGCGCATGGTGCTGCCGGTGGCACCTTCCGTCTCCAGCAGATAGGTGAAGTAGAGCGTCGGCTTGTCGGTGTAGGCGTAGCCCGCGAGGCTGAAGGAGTTGGTCGTGAGGGAACCATAGGCACCACCGGGGAGGTTGTAGTTGTTGCCGATCGCGGGGTTCGAAAGCAGATCCTGCTGCCACGCAGTGCTTCCGCCGAACTGCGAGTTGTTAAGGCGATCAAGCCCGAAATGCATGCTGCCAGTTGTCTCGTGCCAGAGGTTGATGTCGAGTGGCGAGAAGGCAAGCCCGCGGGCGCCGGCCGCGCCCGAAGCGATGAAGGTCGCGTCGGCGACGCCGTCGTTATTCGAATCGAATACGGTCTGCAGGTTGCCTGCCGTGTCGAAGCAATAGAGATTGCCGCTGTTGTCGATGGCGAAGAGCTTGTCGGAAAAGAAACCGGCGTTGAGGTTCTGCGGCCCCACCGCCAGCCCCTGGAAGGCGATCGGGCTGCCCCCGGAGTTGAGCGTGGTGATCGGGGTGACGACGATCGTGAAGTTGCCGTCGTTGACGCCCGTCACCGTGAACAGGTGGCCGGCCGTGTCGACGCCGTAAAGCGTGGAGCCGACATACGCCAGACCGGTGGTGCGGCCGACGCCATTGAGCGAGCCTTGGATGCCCCAGTTAGCGCCGTCGATGTAATCGGCGGAGCCGGTGGCGGGATTGGCGAGATAGAGGAACGAGCGGGTATTGCCCGGATCCCAGACCGAATAGACCAGATTGTCATAGGTGCCGACCCCGGCCCGCCGCCAGGCGACCGCATCGACCTCATCGGTCTGGATGTCGTTGAAAGTCGAGGTGTAGGTGATCGTCGGCAGCAGCACGTCAGCGGTCGGGACGTTGGCCGACCAGGTGATCGAGACCACGCCGGTGTCGAGATTCACCGTGCCGGCGATGGGAGAACTCCCCAGCAGGGGGTCGATCACCCCGACCGGCGTGATCGTGAGCGTGGCGATACCGTTGATCGGGGCCGGATTGGCCGTGAATGTCCAGGTGCCCGTGAGCGTGGTTGCGGGGATGGCTGGCGGACCGGGGACGGCCGGCTCCACCCGCGTGAACCGCACCGACCCGGTGATCGGTGCATCCTGCGGCGGCCGGAGATTCTCGGCCACCAGCTGGAAGGTCGTGATGGCGACCGTACCATTGTTGGAGGGGGGCAGGTTGTTCTGGGTGGTCGTCACCGGGTTGGTCACGTCGTCGTTACCGATCACCGTCAGGCCGCCGGTGCCGGCATCGGCCCGCACCAGCTGGCCGGCCGTGGTCGTGCTGCCGGCGATCCCTCGGTACAGATAAAGGTTGCCGTCCGACCGCATCACCATGTCGCCAATGGTCGAGCCGCCCCCGTAAGTGGCGATCGTGGTCTCGACGCCGCCCCGCATCGCATCCACGGTGATGAGCGACGCGCCCGTCGTCACGAAGAGCGTGACGTCGGCGAGGGTGAACGGGGTGACGTGGGAGCCGAGGTCACGCGTGTTGATGATGGGAGCGGCCCCACGTCCGATCCCATCATCAACGATGCGGTCGAGCGACGTGATCGGCTCGAGCCGCACCAGGTGGTTCAACGGGTTGGCGGTGAAGGTGGCGTTGAGCGACTCCGGCAGCCAGGCGTTGGACGACACGGCCACGTAATAGCGGAGTTGGGCGGACGGGTCGGGGGGCGTGGGAGCGTCGCCCGTTTCGAAACCGCCGCCGCCGGTGGGAGCGCCGGCGACGAGGTTGACCGAGCCGATGAAGGGGTCGAGCTTGCCGACGGAGCCCCGGGCGAGATCGTCGAAATCCGGAGCCGGCTGGCCCGTGCCTGGCTGATCGTTGACGACGTCGGAATCACGGCCCACGTAAATCAGCCGCCCGTCCTCGTCGAACACCGAGAGCGTGAGGTCACCGCGGAAGCCGTCGCCGTAGTCGATGTCGAACACGGTGGCCCAGCTGAATCGCGTGGCGTTGACGCCGGCGATCGCCTGGATCTGCTCGTAGTTAAGGGCAAAGGTGTACCAGTCGATGTCGCTGGCGCTGCCGATTCGCCCCGCGACGCTGATCGTGCCGAGATCGGACTGCAGCAGGTTGCCGATGTATTGGGCGTTGGCGAACGCGCCGTTGTCGTCGGTCGGCCGCTCGCCGATGTCGCCGAGGAGCAGCGAGTTGCGAGGTAGCCCCTGCGCGTCGATCCCGATCGTGGCATAGCGGATGTCGGCATACTGGACTGTCGAACCGGGCTTCTCGTCGAGCTGCCGCAGGCGGACGCGGAGCTCGTAGCTGCCGCTGGTGACTCCGGGGACGAGCAACGCGGCGACTAAGTCGGCCTCGTAGGCCGCCTGCGTGGTCGCCGCTTGGTAGCGGGGCTGGCTGCGGATGCGAATGAAGTACTGTCCCGGGGCACCCTGGGTGCCCGGCAGAACGATCCGCATTCCGGCATCCCGGCGATTCTGCGTGAAATGGTCGTGCCCACGCCAAGCGTCCTTCTCCAAGGCCAGGGCGAGGCCCCGCGTGGCCGGAGCGAGGACCGCATCGGTCTGCGCGTCTGCTGAGCGGGCGATCACCTGGCCCGAGGCATTGAGCAACTCCACCATCGTGTCGAGGCCGGAGGCGGTCTTGTCGAGGTCGATCCAGACCTCGGAGCCGCCGTAGCCCTGGAAGCTGTAGATGTCTACGTCGGCAGGGTCGTCGGGCGAGATGAACCCGTGCACCTCAAAGCCGAGCCGGCGGTTGTCGTCGCCGCTCTTCTCCTGGGCCGACTCCCAGGAGTTGGTGCCGGTGGCGAAGTTCGGGGCGAGCGTGCCCAGCAGCGTGGCCGCGGTCACGGTGCCGTTGGTATCGACGCCACCCTTGAGGGCCGGCTCGGCCTCGATAAATACCGCCACATTCCGGTCGTTGGAATAGGGCAGGAACTGCAGACTGCGCCAGTCGCCGGGGCTGGGAGCCGAGGCGGCGCCATCGGCGTTGGTGTCGGTGAGCAGCCTGCCGAGCGGGTCGACGCTCGCGCCGGCCGTGTCGTCACGGAGTGAGGTCAGGATGACGGGATAGCCCGGCTGGCCGACGATCTGCACCGTCCCGCCGATCCGGTCGTCGATGTTGAGCAGATACCCGGCCGCCGTGAAGCCGGCGTCGAGCCCGCCCAGCTTGACCACGAGGCTCGCCCGCGGCCCGCTTTTGAGCAGCACGCCAGTGGCGGAGTGGAAGTTCTCAACCCGGATCTGGCTTTGGAGCACGTGGACAATGTCGGTGTCGTCCCAGACGGTCTCGGTGGTGATCTCCTCGCCCCGCACCTGCATGCCAAGGATGGACGTTCCCCCGGTCGCCGCCGCGATCACGTTGCCACGGACAAGCGGTCCCACGTTGTCGTCAAAGGCCGCGAATCGGTCACTGCCGCCGGTGCCACGGCCGGGGTCGGCCAGCGGTGTCTCGCTCAGCGAGTTGGCGTTGATGCTCACGACCGCGCCGGCGTTCTCCCGGAAGTCGTTGCCCACGATGATCGGCTGGGCGCCGCGGACGAACACCGCCGCCGCCGCGTTGCTGCCGCGGGCGTTGCGGCTCGTCGTGGCGCGACCCCCACCGTTTCGCTCGACGCGGCTGTTGGCCAGCCGGAGGTCGCCCTGATGAACCTCGATCACGTTGAACTGATCGAAGCCGCCCTCGATCGGGGTCGTACCGCCGCCAAAACCGAGATAGGCATAATCGATGCTGGCCCCTGAGCCGGCGTTGAGCACGATGCCACCCCAGTCGCCGGGCGCGCGGACGTCCGGTAGGTTGCCGTTGGTGTCGAAGGTGCCGCCGGCGCCGAACCGGTTGTCGCTCAGACTCGTGAAGATCACCGGCTGGTTCGGCAGGCCCTCGGCGTAGAGCCGGCCCCGGCCCCGCTCCAACTCGATCCGCGAGCCCTGCAGTTTCACGACCACGCCGGGATCGATCGTCAGCCGGCCTGTGGCCCGGGCGACGGTGTTTGTCCCGTCGAACAGGTAGCCGCCGACGCCACCGGTGATCACAAAGTTTTCCGCGATCACGTGGACGATGTCGGTGCTCCTGAACCGGGCCGGCACGTCCAGCTGGTCGAGCGGCACACCGAACTCGGTCTCGATCTTGACGAACAGGCCATTGATCGAATTGTTGCGGAGCGTGTTGCCTCGGACCTCCGGCCCGAACCGACCGTTCGAGTCCTCGAAGCTGTTCGGCGTGGCCGCGATCCCCGCACCCGCGCTGTGGCTGATCTGGTTGAAGACGACCGTCGGACGGGCACTCTCCAGCTGGACCGGCGCAAACTGCTCGACTTGCGACTCAACAAGCACCTGGCCACCGCCGTACCGGATGTCGGCCAGCCCGATCGTGTTTACGAAGGCCTGCCTCGAGCCTGCGTCGGAGTCGGCCCGCAGGACGATGCCGCCCCACTGGCCCCCTTGGGGGGCCGGCCCGACGCCGTCGGAGTTGCCGCCGATTGAGTCGTCGTGCCAGGAGGTGAACACCACTTTTTGGTCGGGCGTGCCGAGCACCTGGATCGCGGCCTGAGCCCGCGAGACCAGCGGCGACGAACTGCCGACATCGATGATCGCGGATCGCAGCTTGAAAACCGCCCCGGCGTCGATCATCACCGTGACGCCCGCCGGTACGTTGAACGCTGCCCCGTCCCGCAGCGGAACTTCCGCCAAGGTGGTGCCCACTTCGTAGGGCAGTGCCCCGCCTCCAGCCCCGGCGGTGTTGCCGACGATGCGGATGATCAACTTCGTGGGATCGGACGCCGCGGCGGACAACGCGGCGGCGATCGTTTTATAGGGATTCGTGAGCGTGCCCACGCCCGAACCGGCCTGTTGGTTTTCGCGATCGACGTAGATCGTGTCGCTCTGGGCGGCTGTATTGAACCAGAACTGGAACAGGCCGCCCGGGCTGCCGTCGCGATCGCCGTCGAGCGGTGTGCCCGTCGCATCGATGATCGTGTTGGCCTGCCGCGACTTGGGGGTGAAGCCAAGTTGCAGCTGGTAGGCCCCTTCAGACCGCCCTCCCGTGCCGCTGTCGGGCACCTCGGCATTGAAGGCGGTGTTGCCGGTGCTCGTGACAGCCAGAAAATAGGTGCCGGCCACGAGTTCCAGGCCGATGAACGAATCCCGGCCGTAGTAATCGTCGTTGCGGGCGATCATCTCCCGGCGGCCCGTGTTGGGATCCTCCCGATAGAGCGTCAGCACGCTGTCGAGGAGACTCGTCACGGGCTGGCCCGGGCGGGCGATCAGAGTCTCGGCGGCGAGCGTGCCGGCCTCGGCGACCTGAAACCGATACACATCGATGTCGGCCCCTTGGTTGGGGAAGATTTGCCGCAGGTGGCCGATGTCGTAGTCGCCGGGGAACACGTCCTCGACCGGCGCGTCCGGATTGCGAGACAAGGAGTTGCCCATGATCGCTGGCAGGTCGTACGAGTGCTCGAGGCCGAGCGCGTGGCCGATCTCGTGCATCGCGACCTGGAACCACTGGCCGCCATACTCGCTCTCGCCCCAGTTGAGCGAAGAGTTCATATAGGCTCCGATGCCGCCGCCCAGCCCGGCAACGGTGGGAGGAATGTCCGGACTGAGGGCCCGCAAGTCGCCCGTGGCGATGGTCAGGCCCAAGGAGGCCGTCTCCTCGAACCGAGCACCCGTATAGAGGCTGAAGAGTTCGAAGATCTCGCGGGCTCGGTCCTTTTGATTCTCGGTGATGACGTTGAACAGCGGGTTGAGCTGAGGATCTGTGCCGATCACATCCTGAAAGTTGTAGCGGATCGTGGCCGCCGAGCCGGCCGGCCCGAGTAGGGCGTATTGATTGCCGTGCTGATGGCTGTCTGTGAAGGGATGGTCGCGATGACCGGGCTCGTCTCGTGAGCCGTTCGGCGAGGGCTGCAGCAGATTGCCCGCGGGCGCGGTGACGACCGATTGCGCGACCGAGCCGGTGACGGTGATCCCGCCGCTGGACAGGCTGCCCAGATTTTGGGGCTCCGAAAAGCTCGAGTTGTTCGCGGCCGACTCCAGGAAGATGCCCGCGGCCCCCGCGGCCGACCCGCCGATTTCCAGCCGAAAGAGCTTGCCATCCGGGATGTTGCTGGCGAAGGAGAGCGTCGCGACGCCGCTGGCGGCGGAGTAGGTCACCGTCGCCGGGGCGAGGGGTGTTCCCGTGTCGGCGCCGGCGGCATTGACTTCGATCAGCCGGTAGAACCGGGCATCCTGGGCGGAGGCGGGGTCGAGTGGATCCTCGCGGTTAAAGTGCACAGCGATCGTGTTTCGTGACTGGCCGAGCTGGCCTGTGCCGCCCCGGGTGATCGGCTGCGGCACGACGGACTGCACGTGGGCACCAAGATCGAGCCGGAGGTCGATGCTCGTTGGCCGCGCGATGTCACCAGAGACGGAAGAGAGCCCCGCGTTGACGTTGATCCGATAGAGGCCGTCCGGCAGCGTCTCGGCAAAGCGAATCACTAGTTGGTTTTCGTTCGGGGCGTCATCGACGCCGATAAACCCGATCGAGCCACCCAGAGCCAGTGGGGCATCGTCGGCCGTGCCGAAGGCACCGTCCGCACCGGCCCGCACAACGGTCACGCCGCCCACCGGACCGGCAGGAAGTTGCACGCCGGGCGAGAAGCGAAGCGTGATCTGCTGGGGGGCCTCGGCGACGATCGGCGTCTCCGTCGTGACGCCGGTGGCATAAAACGGCTCCGCACTGCCCGCGTAGGCCGCTACGAGATCGAACGCCAGAAGCCTCCGAGGTTCGACTGCCTCCATGCCGAGTCGTTCGCGGTTGCGGTCATGACGTGACCGGCCGCTCCATGACCAGCGACCATTCCGCACAGTCGTGCGGCTGCGAGCACCCATCGGCCGTCTCGGGCTCGTCCGGAGCGGCGTGCGCCGACTCGAGGCGCCCCGACTCGAGGGGCAGGCGTCGTCTTGCTTGGAACGCCCGCCCGTCCTGCTTGACCGGCGCGCGATGCCGATGCTGCGGAACGAAAACCCGCCGGCGCGGCGAAACGACGAAAGCGAGCGGCCAAGAGCTCCCAGCCAGAAAAGATTTCGGCCGAACGAGAACAATCGCATAAATCAGCACCTTAGAAGGCGGAACGCGTCACGGAGTCAGGCACAGGGGGTCGGCCCACAAGAAAGCGGAGCCCTCGTAATAAATGAATGTATCGACCACGCAGGTTAAATCGATGAGAGGGCGCGCGGAGGGAAGTGGCGACCATTTAGTCCACCACTCAAGAAGACCCTACGAAAATGCTAACGGGAAGGTTCGGGGGGAGCAAAGATTTGGTCGTTCGGGTGGTGACGGACCGTTTTCGCAGGCTATTTTCCTGTTTTTCCTAGCGCGTCGGCATGCTACTGGGTCCTGGTTGTTGAGCCGCCGGATGGTCTGGGAACCCTGACTCTTCCAGACGCCCAGCCTTCCCAGTCATGCCGCCTTCCGGGCCACGTGTCGGTGGGGGGAGTACATACCATGCGACTTGCCCGGACTCCCGAGTCTCCGCGACCTGCACTCGAGGAGCAACAGTCATGACCCGCACATGCGGCCGACGATTTCAGAGGCGACCGTACGCCTTTGGAGGAGTTCAACGAGATGACCGCTTATGCCTGTGGCGAAGACCATGTGGAATGTGTGGCGCGTGCCGGGGCACAGCCGACTCGTCGAGTTGATGCGGTCCCTAGTTGGCAGGAGGTTAGCCATTGGATCGCTGTCTTCTTGCTGCTGCCCGCGGCCCTCGCTCACGGCCAGGAGTACGTGGTGAGCGACCACGGGGTGGATGCCTCATCGCCCGTGGCCGCCACGCATCCTGGTGGTGGATTTGAATCTGTCTTGATTGACAATGTCACAACCTCGGTGGCCGAGGACAACTCCGGAGACGAACACGACACTGCGTGGTCGACGACAGGAAATGTTCTCGATCAGGCCTGGGACTCCTGCACCGAGGCCCTCGAAGTGACGTCAACCGCACAGTGCCGCGACTGCGGACAGACGCATCTCGCCTGCTGCCTATCTGGCTGCGGCGGCCCGCGGTGGTGCGCTCAGGTCGATGGCCTTGCCCTCTGGCAGGGAAATATCCCGAGTGAGCCGTTTTTGCTGGCGCCCAATGGTCAAGTGGCACTCAACGCCAACCAGGCCCAAACCGAAGCGACTCCCGGCGTCAGGGTCGGGCTGCTGCGGCGTCTCAACGAGCGCATGGCGCTCGAGGGCAACTACATCTGGGCGCAGCCGTTCCAGTCGTACACGCTCGTGCCCGCTACGTCGGGCTTTTACACGATGACGAACCTGGCGGATCTCACGTTCAATGACGTCACTACCGCAACAATGACTACGGAAGCCCAGTTTCAGGGCGCTGAGTTCAACGGGCGGTATTGCGACGGCGGTCTGTTTACATGGCTCGCCGGATTTCGCTGGGTGCAGTGGAACCAGCTCACGAGCATCGGCTACGACTACGCGGCCGCAGAGCCGTTACCCGGCGGCGTAGGCACCATTCAATCCCGCGTTGGGAACGACCTCTACGGCGGCCAGATCGGCGGAATCATGAAGCTCTGGAACAACGGCGGCCGGTGGCAGGTCACGGGCGTCGGCAAGGCCGGCTTGTACTACAACACCGCGTGGCAGACGACGGTGGTCACGGATGGCCGGATTCCCGTGCCGCCAAATAACCCCGTCGGCGCCAGTGGCCAGCAGACCTCCTTCGTAGGCGAAGTGGGCGTGAACTCGAGCCTCTGGCTCACCGAGCGGCTCGCGTGGCGGCTGGGCTACACGTTCTTCTGGCTCACTGACGTGGCCGTGCCACAGGCGCAGTTTCCACTCTCGAACATCGGCAACCAGACCGCCGGCATCAACACGACCGGCAGTGTGCTGCTCCATGGCGTGACGACGGGCCTCGAGGCGCGCTGGTAGTCGCCGCGGTGGCTCACGGCTGCGGGCATCCTCGAACCGTGACGCCGCCGAAGGCGGCGAGGGCTTCGCCGGTGTGGCTTCTGAGGAGGGCTTCGGCGGGCTGCGGCCCTGCGCGGCCTTTTGCCTTGGCCGTCGCCTGCTCCTGCTGCCGCCAGCGCTCGGCGTGGATCACGATGTCTTCCGGTGGGCCCTCCACCACGATGCGGCCGCCACCGACGCCCGCCTCGGGCCCCAAATCCATCACCCAGTCGGCGGCCGAGATCACTTCGAGATTGTGCTCCACCACGAGCACCGTGTTGCCCGCGTCCACCAGCCGCTCGAGCACGTGCAGGAGCTTCTCGATATCGACGAAGTGCAGGCCCGTGGTCGGCTCGTCCAGGATGTAGAGCGTGCTGCCTGTGCCGGGCTTGGCGAGTTCGCGGGAGAGCTTCACCCGCTGCGCCTCGCCCCCCGAAAGCTGCGGCGCCGGCTGGCCGAGCGTGATGTAGCCGAGGCCGACGTCGACGAGCGTGCCGAGAATCCGCGCGATGTGCGGCACCGTCTCGAAGAACTGCGCCGCGTCGGCCACGCTCATCTCCAGCACGTCGGCGATGCTCTTGCCATGCCACTTGGCGTGGAGAGTTTCGCTCGAATACCGCCGCCCCTTGCAGGCTTCGCACTGCACCCACACGTCGGGCAGGAAGTGCATTTCGACCCGCCGCTGGCCGAGCCCCTCGCAGGCCTCGCAGCGGCCCCCCTCGACGTTGAAGGAAAACGTTCGAGGCGTGAAGCCTCTTGTGCGCGACTCCGGCACCTTCGCGTAGAGCTGCCGGATGTGGTCGAACACGCCCGTGTAGGTTGCCGGCGTCGAGCCGGGTGTGGAGCCGATCGACTCCTGGTCGACGAGGATCACCTTGTCGACGTGGTCGAGCCCCTTGAGGCTGTCGAACTGTCCCGGCTGTTCACGGGCCGCGTGTAGCCTCCGAGCGAGCGCCCGCCAGAGCACCTCGAGCACCAGCGATGTTTTTCCCGAGCCGCTCGGGCCAGTCACCGCGGACAACACACCGAGCGGAAACTTCACGTCGAGCCCCTTGAGCGTGCGATGCCGGACGCCGCGAAGCTCCAGCCAGCCCGTCGGCTCGCGGCGGCCCTGCTTCGCCTTCCGCGCGAGCACCTCGTCGCAGGCGCGCCGCTTCGTGAGATACGGCCCCGTGACACTGCCCGCCAGCGAGGCCAGCCGGGCCGGCGCCGCATGGGCCACGATCTGGCCTCCCTCGCGGCCGCTGCCCGGGCCGAAGTCGAGGGCGTAGTCGGCCGTCGCCACCACGTCGCGGTCGTGCTCGACGACGAGGATCGTGTTGCCGAGATCGCGGAGCTTCCCGAGAGCCGTGATCAGCCGGTGCGTGTCGCGGGGATGAAGGCCGATCGTGGGCTCGTCGAGCACGTAGAGCACGCCGGTGAGGCCACTGCCCACCTGCGCGGCCAGACGGATCCGCTGCAACTCGCCCCCCGAAAGACTCCCTGCCGGCCGGGCCATGTCGAGATACTCCAGGCCGACGTCCACGAGGAACGAGACCCGCGCATTGAGTTCGCGGAGAAGATCGCCGGCGATCTTTCGATCGGCGTCGGAGAGCGTGATCGCGGCGAGCTCCTGGCGGAGGCGGCCCAGCGGCATCCGGCCCCAGACGTCGAGCGTGCGGCCCCAGAGGGTGACGGCACTGGCCACGTCGGCGAGCCGGCTGCCGCCGCACTCGCTGCAGGGCACCTCGTCCATCACGGCGTCGACCTTGCCGCGGAGTCCGACGACGAGCCGGGCCGCCTCCTCGCAGGCGGCCTCGAGGCCTTTGAACTGGAAGGAGAACCAGGGGGGTGAGGGCGTGGCACGCGGATTCCCCGCGCTTGCGCTTGGGGCTTTTTGGGGAACGGGGAGCGAGGGGGTGGCACGCGGATTCCCCGCGCTTGCGCTTGGGGCTTCCTGACGGACGCGGGGGACGGGGATCCACTTTTCGCCCGTGCCCTCGAAGAGCACGCGCTGCTGGATCCCTGAGAGATCGGCGAGTGGCACATTGATCGGTAGGCCGGTCGCCGCACAGAGGGCTTCGAGCATGGCCCGCCCGATACGCCTGCCCTGCGGTCCGTCGAGGGCGGGCCAGAGATCGAGCGCGCCCTCCGAGAGCGAGAGCGCGGCATCGCGGACGAGGGCCTTACGGTCAACGCCCGTCCGCGTGCCGAGGCCGTCGCAACTCGGACACCAGCCGAGCGGGCTGTTGAACGAGAACTGCCTCGGCTCGAGCGGCTTGAATCCGCGACCGCAGGCGGGGCAGGCCAGCCGGCGGCTCAAGACCTCGACCGGCCAGTCAGGCTCGTCGAGCGGCTGGCCGTCGTGGCCGTCGATGCAGCGGGCGACGAGCATCGTGCCGCCGCCCGCATCGAACGCCGCTTCGACGCTCTGGGCGAGACGGCTGCGGTCGGCCGGGTCGGCCGTGACGCGGTCGATCACGATCTCGATCCGGCTCTTCCGCTTGCGATCGAGCGTGGGTTTTTCATCGAGTCGCACGGTGCGGCCGTCGATCCGCACCCGCACGTGACCTGCCGCGAGGAGCGCTGCGAAGAGCGACTCGGGCGTCTGGCCTACCTTGAGTTCCACGGGGGCGAGCAGCAGTAGTTTCGTGTCCGCCGGATGCACGAGCAGCCGGTCGACCGTCTGATCGACGCTCTGCGTCGCCACCGGCGTGTTGCAATCAGGGCAGTGCATCTTCCCGAGCCGGGCGGCGAGTACGCGGAAGTGATCGTACATCTCGGTGAGCGTGCCGACGGTGGACCGCGGCGTGCTCCCCGTGGCCCGCTGCTCGATCGCCACCGCCGGGGAGAGCCCCTCGATCTTCTCAAAGAGCGGCTTGGGCACCTGACCGACGAACTGTCGCGCATAAGGCGACAGGCTCTCGACATACCGCCGCTGCCCCTCCGCGTAGAGCGTGTCGAAGGCCAGCGAGGTTTTTCCACTGCCGCTGGGGCCGCAGCAGACGGTAGTCTGACCGCGGGGAATATCGGCGTCGACGTGCTTGAGGTTATGCAAGGCGGCGCCGCGGACGGTGATCGCCGGCGGCCCGGGATCGCGAGACTTCTTGCCGACCGCGGCGAGCATCTCCTGCACCGCCGTGGCGGGATCGACCACCTTCTTGCGGCGCACGGCCGGTTTACGGGGCGCCTTGGCCCGGGCCTTCGCGGCCATGAGCAGCGGCAGGATCGCCTTGCCCGTGTGCGACTCCTTGACCTTCGCCACCTGTTCCGGCGTGCCCGCGGCCACGATCCGCCCGCCGCCGCCGCCACCCTCGGGGCCGAGGTCGATCACCCAGTCGGCCCGCTTCACGACATCGAGGTTGTGCTCCACCACGAGCACCGTATTGCCCGCCTCGACGAGCCGTTCGAGCACCGTGAGCAGCTGCCGCACGTCGGCCATGTGGAGGCCGGTCGTCGGCTCGTCGAGAATGTAGAGCGTCTTTCCGGTGGAACGCTTCGCCAGTTCTCTCGATAGTTTCACCCGCTGGGCCTCGCCCCCCGAAAGCGTCGGCGAGGGCTGGCCGAGGTGGAGGTAGTCGAGGCCGACGTCGTGGAGTGTCTGCAGCTTGCGGGCGATGTCGGGGGCATCGGCGAAGTGTTCGAGCGCCTCGCCGATCTCCATGGCGAGGAGGTCGGCAACGCTTTTGCCCTTCCAGCGAACTTCGAGCGTGTCTTTCGCGAACCGCGCTCCGTCGCAGACGTCGCAGGTCACCCACACGTCCGCCAGAAAATCCATGTCGAGGCGGATGGAGCCGTTGCCCTCGCAGGCCTCGCACCGGCCTCCTGCCACGTTGAAGCTGAAGCGGCCCGCCTTCCAGCCCCGTTTCTTGGCGTCGGGCAGCATCGTGAACAGGTTGCGGATGTCGTCCCAGACCTTCACGTAGGTCGCTGGATTGCTCCGCGGCGTCCGCCCGATCGGCGACTGGTCGATCACGATCACCTTGTCGAGCTCCTCGGCACCCGTGATCCGGTCGAACTCACCGGGGCTCGCCACCTCGCTGCCGAGCAGCCGGCGCAGCTCCGGCTCGAGCACGTCACCCACCAGCGAACTCTTGCCACTTCCCGACACGCCCGTCACGCACACGAGCAGGCCGAGCGGGATCTCGACGTCGACGCCCTTCAGGTTGTTGTGCCGCACACCCTCGAGCCGCAGGGACTTGCCGGTGGGCTGACGACGCTTCGCGGGAACCTCGATCGCATCGCGGCCGGCGAGGAAGGCCCCGGTGATACTGCGATCGCTCTTGGCGATGTCGTCGGGCGTGCCCGCGGCCACGACCTCGCCGCCCCGCTTGCCCGGACCGGGGCCAAAGTCGACGACCCAGTCGGCCGCCCGGATCGTGTCTTCATCGTGCTCCACCACGACGACGGTGTTGCCCTTGTCGCGGAGCGCCTCAAGCGCTCCTAAGAGCTTGACGTTATCGCGGGCATGAAGCCCGATCGACGGCTCGTCGAGCACATAGAGCACGCCCGAGAGGCCGGAGCCGATCTGGGCGGCCAGGCGGATCCGCTGACTCTCACCACCGGAGAGCGTGGGTGCCTTGCGATCGAGGGCCAGGTAGCCGAGGCCGACGCGGTCGAGAAACTCAAGCCGGCTCGAAATCTCCTTCATGAGTTCGACGGCGATCACGCGTTGGGTGTTGTCGAACGCCAGCGCCGAAAGAAACTCGCGGGCCTCGGCGATCGGCAGGGCGCAGAGCGCGTCGAGCGAGAGCTCGCCGTTGCTGTGGCCACCGGCTCGAGGCCAGGCCTTCATCGCCGTGCGGATCCGCACGGCCCGGGCCTGCGGCGAAAGGCGGGCGCCTTGGCAAGCATGGCACGGCGTGATGCTCATCAGCTTTTCGAGCATCCGCCGCAGAATGCTGCTTTTGGCATTCCGCCAGCGGTTGGCGAGCAGAGCGCAGAGCCCCTCGAACTTCGTCTTCGCACCCCGCTCGGCGCGGCCCCGCTTCCACGAGAGCGAGATTTCGTCGATGCCGGTGCCGCTCAGCCAGATCTTTTTTTGAAGGGGCGTGAGCTCGTTCCACGGCGTGTCGAGGAGCGTGCCCGGGGCGAGTTTTTTCTTCGCCTCGGCATGCGCGGCCACGCCGGTGAGTAGCCGCCGCAGCCACCGCGGCATGTCGCGAAAGCTCCCGAGCACACCGATCGCCCCCTTGCGGAGCGTCTTCTTGGGATCGGTGACGAGCTTGATGGGATCGATGCCGTAGATGTCGCCGAGACCCTCGCAGGTCGGGCAGGCGCCTTGCGGGCTATTGAAACTGAAAAGCTGCGGCTCCGGCGTCGAGTAGCTCATGCCACACGTCACGCAGGCATAGCGGCTCGAAAGGACGAGGTCTGCGGGGGGCTCCGCCGACTTCGCGGGCTTGCCATCAGCCGCTGGCGGCTCCGCCGCCACGATCACCTGCCCACCGCCGGTCTTGAGGGCGAGTTCCACCGCCTCGGCCAGTCTGCTCCTCGTGGCCTCCGAAGGGATCAGCCGGTCGACGACCACATCGATCGTGTGCTTGAGCAGTTTCTCGAGCGGTGGCGGTTCCTCGACGCGGCAGACGCGACCGTCCACCCGCGCCCGCGTGAAGCCCTGCCTGACGAGATCCGTGAATAGGTCGCGGTGTTCGCCCTTCGCATCCCGCACGAGGGGCGCGAGGAGCATCACCCGCTCGCCGCCACGGGCCGCGATGATCCGCTCCACGATCTGGTCCCGCGGCTGCGCCTCGAGCACCGCGTCGCAGGCCGGACAGTGGGCCGTGCCCACCCGCGCGTAGAGCACGCGGAGAAAGTCGTGGATCTCCGTCATTGTGGCGACGGTCGACCGGGGATTGGTGCCTGCTGATTTCTGGGCGATCGAGATCGACGGCGAGAGGCCCGTCACGCTGTCGACGTCGGGCCGCGGCAACTGCCCGAGGAACTGCCGCGCGAAGGTGGACAGACTCTCGACGTAGCGCCGCTGCCCCTCGGCGTAGAGGGTGTCAAAGGCGAGGCTCGACTTGCCCGAGCCGCTGACGCCGGACAGACAGACCAGTCGCCCTCGGGGCAGACCAACCGTGACATCTCGGAGGTTGTGTTCGCGGGCGCCCCGGACGACGATCGGAGGAACATGCATAAGGTGAGGAACAACGCGTGATGCGGGGAGGAAGGCCCGACCATTGTAGCGCTGGACAGTCCCCGTGGCGTGCCGTACGATCGGGTTTCCCGCGGGAAATCGGCCGCTCAGGCCCTCCCCGACCGGGGCGGTAGCTCAACTGGGAGAGCGCGGCGTTCGCAATGCCGAGGTTGGGAGTTCGATCCTCCTCCGCTCCATTACACGGCTGCACGGCCATCCATGGCCCGTGCAGCCTTGGAAGTCGATCGGCCCTCCGGGCCTTGGCGCGGTTGTGGTTGATTAGCTGCGCCCGTGCAGCCTTGGAAGTCGATCGGCCCTCCGGGCCTTGCGTTGGGGTTGTGGTTGATTGGCTGCGCCCGTGCAGCCTCTGGGGTGGCGGCCCTCCGGGTCTGCCCGCGAGAACCGATGCATGGCGACGGATTCCACTGTGATGCCTCGCAGCTCGGTGGGCGACCCGTCGACAGCGCTCATGCTGCGGCTCCGCGACGGCGATAGTGAGGCGTTCGCCGAGCTCGTCGTGTTGTGGCGAGACCGGCTCGTCACGCTTTTTCTCCACCACACCGGCGATCACTCCACTGCCGAGGACCTCGCGCAGGAAGTGTTTCTGCGGGTCTACCGGTCGCGGGCGAGCTACCAGCCGATGGCAAAGTTCACCACCTGGGTCCACACGATCGCCAACAACGTGGCGAGTGATCTGCGACAGCGGGCCTACCGGCGGCTCGAGCGGGGAGTGCCAGCGACCACGTCGGGATCGTCGACGGCCATCGGCCTCGACCAGCTTGCCGTGGCGGCCAGTGGACTCTTGCCGGCGCGGCTCGCCGATCGCACGGAGCTACAGGCAGTGGTTCAGGATGCGATCGCCGGACTCAACGAACGGCAGCGCATGGCGGTGCTGCTCGCAAAGTTTGAACAGTGCTCCTACGAGGAGATCGCGGCGGCGATGCAGCTCACAGTGCCGGCGGTGAAGTCGCTTTTGTTTCGGGCGCGCGACCAGCTCCGCACGGCACTCGAGCCCTATCTCCAAGAGGGGCGTCGATGAATGACGAACGGGGGAAGCCACCTGAGGATGCCGCCGCGCCGACGATTGCGGACCTGCCGGCTCGCGACCTCGCCGATCTCTGGAACGTGCTCGACGTGCTCCCACGGGCCTCCTCGTCGATTGACATGGCGGCCACGACCGTCGACATGGTGGCGCTCGCCGTCGGCGGCACCGCCGATCGGGCGGCCACACGGGCCTTGCCGCGCGGGTCGCGTGGTCGAGCGGGTTGGCTCGTGCCGACGGCGGTGGTGTGTGCCAGCCTCGTGGCCGGGGTGGTGGCGGGCCGCGTCACCGCGCCGGACCCCGACGTGCGGATCCTCGAATCCCTGCCGCTCATTCGTCATGTCGGCATCCTGCAGGAGGCCGGCACGGTGAAGTTTCTAAAGGCACTCGCGGCTCGGCGGCTGCCGCTGCCGCTCCGTCTTCCGCCGGGCGTTGCCCGTGAAGAGAGTCGCGAGTTCGACGAGGCGATGCGCGACCTCGAGACCGACTGCGCGTGGGGCACAGCCGCGCGGCCGCTCGTGTCTGGCCGCCGTGCCGGCATCGACGCGCTCTCGGCCGATGATCGTGACGCGTTCGGGCGCTCGCTCGTGGTGTTTCAGGACCTGTCGACGGCACAGCGTCGCGACCTCGGGGAAATCGCCGCGGTGCTCGCCGATCCGCGCCGGCAGGAACTCCGGGATACGGCCCGGTCGTGGCATCTGTTGATCGCGGCCAGCGATCCGGCCGATCGAAAAAATATCGTCGAACTCGACGAGGAGGGCCGACTTGAGTGGGTCGACCGCAGGTCGCGGTTTCGCGACTGGGATCGCGGCGAGCGACGCGGTGCGCCGCCGGCAATCAACGGGCCGATCCCGCCACGTGCCCCGGGGCCGGGCGGAGCGCCTGGTGAGGGGCGGCCGCGGTGGCAGGGGCCGCGTGG
>JBBDNW010000078.1:0-5206 GCA_040877375.1 Pirellulales bacterium
CATCGGCGCCGTTGACCCACGGCGATTCGTCCTGCACCTCCCAGCCGACGTAGAGGTTGGCATCGTCGCGGGCCATGGCGACTCGTACGCGCGAGCCGGCCTGCTTCTCGAACGCCGGCTTCTCGGCTTGCTCGAGACCCTTGAAGTCGGCATCGAGGTCGCCGGTGAAAGCGACCGTGGCCCTCATGACTGAATACTTCTTGTTGCCTTCCGCGACCTGCAGCTGCTTCTCACGGAACGTGCCAGCCATTTTCAAGTCGTCGCCGGAGATCGTCACCTGGCCGCCGGAAAGCCCCTGGATCGTTTCCAACCCCGTGACCTCGACGTTCCACAGGCCGGTCTTGCCGGCCTGGATATAGACCTTCCCATCATTCCCCTGCCGCAGCGAGCCGCCGAAATCCTCGCCGCCGAGGCCGGGTGGCACGTTGTCGAGGATGGCGCCGGGCACCGCCTGGTCGGGCCACTGGGTCTTGAACCCGTCCCCCTGGAAGAGCCGCGTGAGGTAGAAGCCGTCTTCCGTCAGCACGTGCCACTCGCCGATGTTGCCGTTGATGGCCCAAATGCCGCCGACCGGCGTGGGCAACCGCGCGTTGCCGACCAACCCGAAGGCGCCGCGAATCAGGCCGACTTCCGGCGGCGGCGCATTATGCGAGCCATGCACGCCGGAGAAGGTGTTGGGATACTTCCAGAGCAGGCGGCCATCGGCCGTGTCGTAGCACTCAAAGTACTTTTCAGCCACCGAGACCAGCTTGCGGTTGTCCAGCGTGGACAGCGCGCCGCCGGTAAAGCCGGCAACCTTGCGGGCGCCGGCAACGTCATACCGGGGTGCTCCACACTTCGTGAAGTCCGCGACCTTAAACTGCAGGTCGTTGGCGTAGAGGGTCAGGTCGCCATTCATGTTGAGCGTCCAGCCCAGGTAGCCGCCCATCGTCAGCGCCGCCGGATGCGTCGCCAGTTCTTCGGTCTGCTGCTGTTCGTCGCCGTTGGCATCGGCCCAGAAGACCGTGTTCTTCTCATTGGGGTTGGGTACGATGTTTCCGCGCAGGGCGAACTGTGCGTCGCCCAACCGCTCACGGATGAACAGGCCGGCACCCCGATCGGCCAGAGTGACCAAGTATAACTTGCCATTGCTGCCCTCGGCATACATCGCGGCCCCAGCGAAGTGGTTCTCGAAAGTCCCCAGGCAGACGTCGCGGCCGGTCTGGGGGTCAATCCGCCACTCGCAACCTTCGCCCGCCATGATGTTTGGGTCGCGCGGGTTGATCGCGCCGCCGGCGGCGCCGTAGTGCGTGGGGCCGAAGAAATCCTTGAGGAAGGCTCCCTCCTTCTTGTCCGCCCCCGCTAGGGCCTGCCACACACTTATACGCTTGGGCGTCTCGTTGGCTTCCGCTACCCACAGTTTGCCGTCCTTGTCCACTACTAGGCCGGTTGGGTTGAGCACCCCGTCTTGGACCCAGGCCCCGAGCGCCGGACGTCCGCCCTTGCGGCCGATTTCACCCGCGGGCTTTCCGTCCGCCGTGAAGATGCGGATCTGCTGCTCGGTCCCCTGCACGCTTACGTAGAGCCGGCCCTGCTCGTCGGAGGTCACGCCAGAGGCCCCCGGGAGGTCCTTGATCACGGTCTTCACGGTGCCGGCGGCGGGATCGACCGCCAGGATGTTGCGGCGATCGCTGACCACATAGACCAACGTGTCGCTCACGGCCCGCACAGAGCGGGGTTTATCCACGTCGATGAGCTTGATGACCTTCCCGGTGTTTGCGTCCAAGACGGCTAGGAAGTTCATCTTCATCGGGGTCATGTCGGCCGCAAAGGCCTTTTCGATGAAGCGGCGGTTCGCTTGGGCGAGATCGTCCGGGGACAGCTTGGCGGCGTCCGGCACGAGCGTGGTATCGTTGAGCAGACCGTTCAGAATGCTCACCACGTTGTCACGCACGTCTGGCGTGTAGTAATTCGGCGCACCGAGAGCATCGTCGATGCCGACCTGCGGATTGTTGTCAAACCACCAGGTCAGCCGCTGTTTCTGCCAGTCGCCGAGCTTTTCGCGGATGGTCTTGGCGAGACCGTCGTCCTTGGAGATCTTTTGAATCAGCGGTTTCCAGTCCTTGACGTCAGCGCGGCGGAAGAAGGCGGCCGAGCAGGTGACGTAGAGCTTCCCGTTCCTCGCGTCCATGCCCTCGATTCGGTCGGGCATGCCCGCGGGGTTCTCCCAGATGGCGTTGATCGGCAGATCGGCCGAGTCCTTGCCTTTCCAGGGACTGTAGTTGCCGGTCTTGGCATCAAGCCGGTAGATCAAGGTGGCCCACTTGTCGACATAGACAATGCCATTCTCCCCGACGGTCTTGTCGACGGCCACGACCTCGGCTCCGCCCATGCCGCCGTGGACATGCTTCCATTGAACCTGGCCCTGCAGATCGCAGGCCAGCACGGCCTTTCCGGCTTCCGCGCCGCCCCAGCCGAGATAGACCTTTTCGCCATCGGTGGTGCAGGAGAGAGGCACGCCGTGATCGCCACCCCAGTTTGAGGTGAGCGTGCTGTCCCAGGGCGCACTGCCGCCATTGCTGGCCCAGCCGCGCAGCCGCAGGCCGATCCCCTTGTGGGCGATCGCCTTCCAGGTGTACGCGCCCGGCTCCACCGGCTGGCCCGGAGTTCGCCAGTACGGGGTGGTCAGGCCGTCCCACTTGATCTCGTGCTCGCCCTTGGCGAAGAAGCCGCAGGTCAGCAGTTGGCGGGCGACCGTACCGTCGGGGGCGAAGAGGTTGAGCGACACGTAGCCGTCAAACGGCATCGTGAACTTGAGCGGCTTGAACCCCGGCAGTTCCTTGCTCAGGATCAGCCCCGTCCAGTTCACGGCCGGCAGACCCGCCTCCATCGACACGGCAAACTCGCGGCCGTCGGAGAGACGGATGGGCCTGGGCTTCAGCTTGCCCGCCTTTTCCAGTGTGGCATACCCCCAGGCCCCCGGGCCTTGGAAGGTGAAGACGCGGTCGATCTGGACGGCGGGCTTGAAGATGTCCTTGATGGTGATGCGGCCCAGCAAGCCGGCCGTGAAGTTTGGCTCGAGCGTCATGACCATGCGGGCTCCGGCCTTGAGCGGCTGCTTGTCTGCCGTGAGCAGGCCCCAGGGGACGGCGATCTCCTGCACGTAGCCCTGGCCGTCGGCATCCGCCGCGAACGCCTGCTTTGCACCTTCCGTCTTGGCGTCGGGGATGTTGCCACCCTTGAAATCGCGACCGTAGGCGATGTCCATCAGATCCCCGCCTTCGCGGAGCTTCCAGAAGGTCATATGGGCCGTCCGCTCTTTGCCCGCGGCGTCGGTCGTCACGGTGCGGAACTGCAGGCAGTCGCCCGCGAATCCCATGTCGCCTTTCACGCCGGGATTATTGAGCGGCGTGGGGTCTTTCCACCGCGCCAGCACGTAGAGGTTTTCGGCGTCGTACATCGCGTGAAACCACTGGCTGTACTGGTCGCGGAGGTTTTCCGCGTCGCTGCAGGCGAGAATGCCGCCGGTCAGGTCCCAGTCGTCGAACTTCCCGTCGATCGCAACCTTGCCTCGCGCGGGAAGAACGCTGAAGTTCAGGTGTTCTGTCTCGGTCGCCCGGGCACCCGGCTGCAGACCCACGGCGGCCAGGATCAGGATGCTGCCAGCCATGGCCCTGAACAGGCGGCTCGTGGTGGTCGTGGTGGTCGCCACATCAACGCCCCCGAGTTCGGCACGGTGAAGCTCAAGCGCGGCACGGGCCAGAAAGTGCACCATGATTTCTCCCTTAGTTCCCTCTTCAACTGCGGCAATCCCGTGCTGCATTCGTAGCCACACGCCAAGTCCGTCACGGCTCCGGCACGATGACCGCAGGCGAGCTCACCTGCAACCCGTCGGTCGTCGTGACGGTGAAGAAAAACCCGCGTTGAGCCCCCCGCGGCTGCGGTGTGAAAAGCATGCCATCGCCGCGGACTTCGGCGGGCATTGTTTGCCACGTGAGCTTATTGATCGGTCCCTGCTCGGAAGTAGAGACAAAGGCCGCCGCTGCGACCGGCCTGCCGCCCGTGACGCGGCAGCGGGCGCCGCGTTCGTCGAGCACGGGCGTCTCCACCACCGGCAGGCGGGGCCCGCCGAGCAGGGCGGCGTCGATGAAGGCGGCGATCTCGGGCGGCGCCCAGCCCGCCTCGTGGCCGTGCGGCATGTTCACCTCGATGCGGATGTTCCTGTCTGCGTGCCGCGCGTCGGCATGGCTCTTCATGAAGCTGTCGAGCGGGTAGGCAAAGTCGTTCGTGCCATTCACGAAGAAGATCGGCACGAGGCAGGCAGGCAGATAGCTCGCTGGATCATAAAGCTGCGACCACCGCGCCGACTGTGCGGGGCCGATCCGCTCGAAGTCGCCGAGCCAGCAACTGTTGTCGCGGAGGTGGCCACAGCCATAGACCGGCACCGCCGCCCGAAACCGGCTGTCGATCGATGCGACGAGGCAGGTGGTGTAGCCGCCCCAGCTGATGCCGGTGATGGCAGTGCGATTGGGATCGACGCCGGGCAGGCTCCTGAGGAGCGAATGACCGCGAATGACGTTGGCCACCGCGTGGTACGGCCAGTCGTCGCTGATGTCGGGCGTGGCGATCGTGTCAAACTTGTCCTTGTGATCCTGACCCGGGCCGCCGTCGGGCAGACGGACAACGGCGTGCTTGCCCACGCTCGCCGGGTCGGGCCGGCAGCCTGCCAGGTCCATCGCGAGGGCGGTGTAGCCCCGCTTGGCCCAGAGCGTCACCCATTCGGCAAAGGCTGTGCCGCCACCACCGTGCACGAGCACGATACCGGGCCAGGGACCGTTGCCACGAGCGGCCGGATGATGTCCGGCACCGCGGTCGCCGCCGATGCTTGCCGGCGTGGCGTACAGCGCGAACACCCGCGTGGCGTGGCCGCCAAACGGCTCGCCCGCGTAGAGCAGCGAACGCACGCCGGCGGCCTCGTCGAGCCACTCGACCGCCGGCGGCTGGTAGAGCCGGGCCAGATCCCAGGGGAGCGTCGCGGGCAGTTCCGGGGCGGCATTGATCGTCGAACCCGTCGGCGCCGAATCCGTCGGCGCCCAACCCGCCGGCTCTTCCGCGCGGCTCTGGAGCATGGCGGAGCAGAGCAGCACGACGCCGGCGGCCCGGAAGGCCAGGCGGACTGCTCTGAGAAGCGGAGGCGACGATGGATGGTCACCACCACGACGGATGC
>JBBDNW010000079.1:0-5200 GCA_040877375.1 Pirellulales bacterium
AAAAGAGTGGCAGGCAACGCTCGATCAATGGGATTATTGCGACAACCTTCTGAACAAGTTGCCGCTGCTGAAAAAAGCTGCTGTAGGAAAATCTGTTGGTTCATCCTCGGAGGGGTAGGTGCCTCCAGTGATCTGAGATGACGACGGCCGCATCACCCGCGTCTGCTCCGTGTTGCCTATCCTCCTCTTCCGCAAGGAAGCCCCAAGCGCGAGCGCGGGGAATCCGTCCGCCGCCCCAACCCGCTCCGTGAGGTGGACCCCGGATTTCGGGCGCCCTGATAAGGTGAAGCCTCTTGGCTGGGAAGCCGAGGGCTCGCTGGGCAACTCCTTCGACTTCTCCTTGAACGAGCGGCTTCACCAGGCCCTGGCTTACCGCACACCCGCCGAGGTATCCGTAGACGGCTGACGCGACAAAAGCGTTCGCGCTCAAATCTCTGTTGAGACGGACTCAGAACGAAAGAACATCAACAGGAACACAACCCTTAAACCGCCTCGTGGCCGCGTGAGACCCTTGGTAGGGGTCTCGCGGGCCACCGTCCAGTAACGCTACACCTTATAGAGGGCCCCCGACTGTCCAAAGAATGGGGTCCACCTCAAGCACGGCCCGCTGCGGCCTGCCGTCACGGCGCTTGTGGTCGAGAACGTCGGGAAGCAACGCGAGCGCCCCCATCTTTGGCGGCGTCGCAATCCGAGAGCTAGGATTACAACTTCTCACACCGGCACCTGCTCTGGACAGGGGAGCCTGGCTGCCTTGATGGCCTTTTTTCACACGAGGAACCAATGCCCCCGCTCCTGCAATCCATGCTGTTCAGTCGTCGCCGATGGGTCACGAACGGAAGCCGGAGGCGGAGCGGCCGTTCGGCAGGCGGCCAGCCGGGCATCGAGGGCCTCGAGTCGCGGGCCATGCTTGCGGCCGACGACATCCTCGTCGGCCTGGTGGGCAATCGGGTCATGCTCATGCTCGACCCGGCAGGCGCGACGATCACGAACCTCGCCACCGCGTACGACGCACCAACAGCCAGGCTGACGATCACCGCCGCGACGCTGGGCACGCTTGCCATGGCCGCTCCGGTCAACGGCATCTCCGTCAATGCCGTGGCCGACACGATCACGGTGGACCTGAAGAAGATCACGAAGTTCGCGGGCCTCTCGATCGTGGGAGGAGCAGGCACGGATTCGATCAGCGTCGGCCTCGGCGGTGTGAACCTCACGGCTATCGGCCGAGGGGCGGCTGCGCAGGGCTTCACCATCGAGACCGGCGCGGGGGCGGGCGACAGCATCACCATCGCTGGACAGATCACGGCGAAGGGAGCGGGCGCCGTGAGCCTCGTGACGAAGGGTGAGGGCGTGACTCACGGGATTCTCATGGCGTCCGGCGTGGTGACCCCCAAGGGCTCGCAGTCATTTAATGGCGGCGTGACCCTCTTAAACGGCGTGGCCCTTCAAGCCGGCGGAGACATCTCCTTCTCGTCCACGATCGACGGGTTTGGCAGGCTACAGCTCTCCGCCGGACGGGTGATCACGATGGCGGCTGACGTCGGCAGTTGGCTGCCCCTGCAGGGCATCACGCTGGCCAAGGCCAGCCGCGTGCGCGTCAGCGGAGGGCTTGTGCTGGACGGATCGGGCACCGCCGCCGGCGCGAGCGGCTTCGTGATCGGGGCGAACGTGCACAACGTCGTGTTCTCGAACCTTCCTGACGCCCGCACGATCAGCGGATTCGGCGGTGCCGGCATCCGCTTCGCCGGCGGATCAAATGGATCCCGAATCACGGGCGTGACGAGCACGGGCAATGGCGTGGGGCTGCTGGTCGGCACCGGCGTCTATGCGGGCACCGTCATCTCCGGCAGTTCCTTCAGCGGCAACATCGGCAATGGCGTATCGCTCCAAGCTGCGCGGGGTGTCACGATCGGCAGTCGGGCTTCGGGTGCCGGCAACGAGATCGTCTCCAACGGCGGATTTGGTGTCGCGGCGACGGGGCCGTGCGGAGGTTCGCTCGTGGTAGGGAGCGAGATTGGCGACAACGCGCTCGGCCAGATCGAGAACTACCTTGCCAGCACCCTCTCCGGCAACCTGCTCATCCAGAACGCTACGGGCCTGCTGCTTCAACTGAACGACGTCGGACGGGCCGCCTATCGGGCGCAGAAGGCCCGGAGCTATTCCTTCGACGTCGGGGTTGAGGCGTTCGTGGTGTCGGCCCGTTCGACCGGGTGGCTCGACACTCGTACCGCGGCGCTCGACATCGACGCCTTGGTCGGATTCGGAGGGCTCCCGCTGCCGCCGCCGTCGTCGGGCCTGCACCGGACCGTGCTCGGGGAGAACCTCTTGGGCACCTCGCTGACGCCGGTGCAGACGCTTCCCGGGCTCGAGTTTGCGAAGCACGTGCAGTACGTCGGCACCGACTCGTACGGCCGGCATTATCAAGCCGTCGTCGGGCTTTCCACCTTCGCGGGCATGATCCCGCTGGCCGACCTGCAGGGCTTGCCACCGATTGGCGGCGACGGCAGTCCGGTGCCGGTGGACGTGTGGGTGAACGCCCAGGGGCGCGTGAGTCGGATTGCAGGTTCGTTTGTGGGGGGCGACTTCGAGATGTCGCTGCGCGGCCAAGGCGTGGCAAGGTTTGTGCCGGCGACGGTTGGAGTGCAGGCCATTGGCATGAGCACGGCCACGACACACTCGGCGCCAGCCGCTACGGGAATCCTTGGCGGGGGGGCCCCACAACTGCCCGGGACGACCAACGGCGTCAGCGGTGTGCAGCAGGGCCGCTCCACGCTTAGCGCTTCATACGGTGGCGGGATTCAACTGTCTGCCGACTGGTACTTCCCGACGCAGGTCGACGGCTCGGTTGACGCTCAGGGTGTGATCTGGCTGCAGCATGCCTCCGGCACGACCGGCGACTCCCTCGCCGCGCTGGCCGTCGATCTCGCCCGGCAGACCAACAGCATCGTGGTGGCGCCGTCGCTGCCAACGAGCATGGATTGGGCGCTCGCCGGCAGCCTCGCCACGCGAGCCGTGGCGACGTTGTTCGAAGGCGACCGATCTGCGCTCGTCGCCAGCGCCGTGGCGGCCGGCTATGCCGGGGATGCCAGCGAACTCCTGGGGAAGTTCCTGCTTGCCGGCCATTCCGCGGGCGGCGGATTCATGACCGCAGTCGCTGCCGACTACGCGGCGAACAACCCGGCGTCGAGTGACCTCGCGGGAGTCATCATGTACGACGGCGTCTCTAGCAGCGCCTTCGACGGCAGCGGCAGTTTTGCAACGCAGGTGGCCGCACTCGATACCCACTCCATCCCGGTCTACCAGCTCGCGGCGCCCGCGCAGCTCTGGAACGCCTACGGTGCGACCACCAACGCACTCATGGCGGTCGATCCCGGCCGGTTCCGCGGCCTGGTGCTCGCTGGCGGTTCGCACATCGATTCAATTGTGGGCAACAGCCTCGCCGATGACACCGTGGCCCAGCGGGTGACCACGCAGTCGCTTCCCGGAAATGCGGCGGCCGCCCGCTTGCTCACCGCTGGCTGGATCAACGACATGTATGCCGGCGCCACGCCGAATGCCCCCCTCTACGGCTCCTATGCTCCTGCGAATCAACCGATTTTTCTGGGCGATACCGCGGCGACCGCACTGCCCAGCCCAGTCGCAAACATATGGTCGGCGAGCGATTGGAGGCTCGATGCGGAGCTGGCCCAAATTGGCAGCCTGGTCGGGTTTCAGCCGGGGCCTGCGGTCAACAGCGGCGGCAACGGTCTGTCTGCGGCCGTCGCTCCGCAATACGGCAACGGCGTGACCGGCGTGAAAACTGGCATCTCGTCGCTGGGCATCCCAGCTGGTCACCGGGGCTTTGTGACGTCGGCGGACTGGTACTTCCCGACCCAGGCCGACGGCCGCGTCTCGGCCAACGGCATCGTCTGGCTCCAGCGCGGCGAGCTCGGCGACACGGTGGCGTTCGCGGCGCTGGCCACCCAGCTCGCGGGCCAGACCAACAGCATCGTCGTCGCGCCCACAATCAGCTCCTTCGAGATTCCGACCCGGCCGGGAAGCTTCCTCGGCGGCGCGGCCATGCAGCAGGCGGTTGCCGACATGATGCTCGGTGATCGTGGGGCACTTGCCATCAGCGCGACCGCCGCCGGCTATCAGGGGCTGCTGCCCGCGCCGATTCTGCTTGCCGGGCAGCTCACGGGCGGTGGCTTCGCCGCCGCGGTGGCAGCGCTCACCGTCGACAACGGCGCCGCCACGAACTTGGCCGGCGTGGTCATGATCGACGGGGTGGCCAGCCCGGAACAGTTCGCCACCTCACTCGAAAAGCTCGTCTTCTTGGGCATTCCTGTTTACCAGATCGCCTCGCCGCCGCAGGCCGCAAATAACTGGGGCAGCACCACGACGCAACTCGCGGCACTGCTCCCCGGCCAGTTCGTCGGCGTTCAGCTTGATGACGGCAGCGCCCTCGACGCCGTGATCACGCTCGCCACCGGCTGGATCAACGACATCTACTCGGGGAGCTTCGGGCCGACCAATCCCTTCTACGGCCTCTACGGCAATCCCAACGACGGCACCTACGTCGGCAACCAGCCGATCGTGATGGGCGAGACGGGAGCCACCACGCTGCCCGCGCCGCCGCCGGTTGATCTCGCTCAGTACGCAGGCCTCTGGTACGAACAGGGGAGTGTGAAGCAGCCCCTCACCAGCGGGCTGGTCAACACCACGGCCCGCTACACGCCCCAGCCAGACGGCAGCATCAGGGTGGAGAATTCCGGCAACTCCTTCGGACCCAACGGCCCGGCGTGGAGCGTCACTGGGTCAGCCGTGCCGGTCAACGCCTTCAACACCCGCCTCAGCATGGACTTCTCCGGTGGAGCGCCCACCACGAACGAGCCGGGCAACTACTGGATCCTGGACTACGCCCCCGACTACAGCTGGGCGATCGTCGGCGACCCGAACGGGACCTTGGGATACATCCTGACGCGTGATCAAGTCATCCCCGAAGCCGAGTACAACGCGCTGGTTGTCAGGGCTTATCAGTTGGGAGTGCGGGGCACGATCACTCCGACCGCGCAATACCCGACCGTCCTGTCGATCGGCGCAGGATTTTAGCGGCGGACGTGATCTACCTAACAGTTCACCTCACAGTTGTCGGGATGGCTTCCGGTAGGGGCTCAGCGACCGCTCACCGACCTGAAAACACTTGCTGAAGTGCCGTTGACCC
>JBBDNW010000080.1:0-27762 GCA_040877375.1 Pirellulales bacterium
GTAGAGCACCACGTTGCCAACGTGGTTGTCGTGGGTTCGAATCCCATCACCCGCTTCGTCCCAAGTGTCGACGTCCACGCGATGACGTCGAGGTTGCCACCGCCCTCCCTTTGAACTGCGCTCCCGCGGGACGCATCTGTGGGCGGGAGTCTCTTCCCCACGACCCGTTTCGGAACCGTTCATGTCAGCGCCTGATTCAACTGCCGTCGCCAGCCCCGATACCGCCGCCGAAGGGCTTCCGCAGCCGCTTAACCTCGACGTTGCGATCGACACCGTCTCGACCTGCCAGCGCCGGGTGAAGGTCACGATTCCCCGCGAAGACATCGACCGCTTCCGCGACGAGGCGCTTGGCGAGCTCATGCCCACGGCGTTTCTGCCGGGGTTTCGTCCAGGTCGGGCCCCGCGCCGGCTGGTAAGTAGTCGTTTCAAGAGCGAGCTCTCCGACCAGATTCGTTCGAAGTTGCTCACCACCGCGATGACGCAGGTCTCCGAACAGCAGAAGCTCTCCCCGATCAGCGAGCCGGATCTCGACGCCAACGCCGTGCTCCTGCCGGACGACGGCCCGATGACGTTCGAGTTCTCGATCGAGGTCCGCCCGGAGTTTGAGGTTCCCAAGTGGAAGGGGCTGTCGATCTCGCGGCCCGCCCGGACGATCACCGATGCCGATGTCGATGAGGCGCTCGCCGGCCATCTTCGCGAGCGGGCCCGCTTCGTCCCGCACGATGGTGTCCCAGCCCTCGGCGACCTGATCGTGGCCAGCCTCGTTTTCAAGGATGGCGACCGCGTGCTTTCGCAGGTCGAAGAGGCCGATATCGTGGTCCGCGAGAAGCTCTCGTTCGCCGACGCCGAACTGCCGGGCTTTGCCAAGCTCGTCGCCAAGTCGAAGCCGGGCACGGCGGTGACAGCGACGGTGACGGTGTCTGACGAGGCGGCCCTCGAAGACGTCCGTGGCAAAGATGTGTCGATGGAGCTGAAGGTTCTCGACGTCAAGCGGCTCGAACTACCCGAGATGACCCCGGCGCTGCTCGAGGAACTCGGCGGCTTCGAATCGGCCGACGCGCTACGGGCCGCCGTGCGGAAGCAGCTCGAGGGACAACTCGAGTGGCACCAGCGGCGGCAGGTCCGCCAGCAGGTGGCCAGCGCCCTGACGGCCTCGGCCTCCTGGGAGTTGCCCCCGGCCCTGCTGCGGCGGCAGGCCCAGCGGGAGCTCGAGCGGGCCATCCTCGAGTTGCGGCGGAGTGGTTTCGACGACGATTCGATCCGCCGGTATGTCAACGAACTGCGGCAGACCGTCATGGCGAGCACCGCGCGGGCGCTGAAGGAGCACTTCATTCTCGAACGGATTGCCGAAGACGAGGGGATCGCCGACACGGCGGCCGATTACGACGAGGAGATCCGCGCTGTGGCGGCCCAGTCGGGCGAGCCGCCCCGCCGCGTGCGGGCGAGCCTCGAGCGCCGGGGGCTGATGGACGTGCTCCGCAACCAGATTATCGAGCGGAAGACGATCGACCTGATCACGTCGGAGGCCTCTTTCAAAGACACGCCGTTTGAGTTCGGCCGCGCCGACGCCGAGGCCATCGACCATGCCGTCTGCGGTGCGGTCGTGGGCGAGGAGGAGATTCCGATCGCGACCCAAGCCGAGCCCGGCGCCCGGCCGGGTACACGAGGCTAAAGCCCAGGGCCCCTCCCGGGCCATCCACCCCGACCTTTCCCATGACCAACCTTATGCCACGCCACGACATGCCCTCGGCTTCCTCCGCCTACCGCGACTATCAGCGGCAGCGGCAGATGACGCTCGGCGACCTCCTGCTCGAAAACCGGATCATCTTGTTGCAGGGCGAGATCTACGACGGCAACGCCAACGAACTCGTGATGAAACTCCTCTATCTTCAGAGCGAGAATCGACGCAAGGACATCCATTTCTACATCAACTCGCCGGGCGGCAGCGTCACAGCCACCATGGCGATCTACGACACGATGCAGATCCTTTCATGTTCCGTGGCCACCTACTGCGTCGGTCTCGCGGCCAGCGGCGGGGCGGTGCTTCTGGCCGGCGGCGCCAAGGGGAAGCGGTTCGTTCTCCCGCATGCCAAGGTGATGATCCACCAGCCTTACGGACAGGTCGGCGGGCAGGTGAGTGACATCGAGATCCAGGCCGATGAGATCATCAAGACCAGATCAGTGCTCAACGAAATCCTCGCGAACCACACGGGGCAGCCGATCGAGCGGATCGCCAAAGACACCGATCGCGATCGTTACTTGTCTGCCACGGAGGCGAAGGAATACGGCCTCGTCGACGAGGTGCTGACCAAGCCGCCCGTCGTCGCCGATGAGCAGGAGAAGGACTGACAAATTCAGACCACCGCCGTACGCCCCAGAGAGCCCACGCCATGCCCCTGATTCCCTACGTCGTCGAGAAGAGCGGCCGCGAAGAGCGGGCGATGGACATTTACAGCCGTCTGCTCAAGGACCGCATCGTGTTCCTGGGCACTCAGGTCAACGACGAGGTGGCCAACGCCATCGTCGCACAGTTGCTCTTCCTGCAGTCGGACGACCCTAAGAGTGATATCCATCTCTACATCAACTCGCCCGGCGGCAGTGTGACGGCGGGGCTGGCCATCTACGACACCATGCAGTTCGTCACCTGCGACGTCGCCACTTACTGCATCGGACAGGCGGCCTCGATGGGCGCCGTGCTCCTGGCAGCCGGCGCCCCGGGAAAGCGGCGGGCCCTGCCCAACGCCCGGATCATGATCCACCAGCCGCTCGCCGGCATGGAGGGCACGGCTGAGGAGATCATGATCCACGCCAAGGAATTCAAGAACATCAAGCACAAACTCAACAACATCCTGCTCAAGCACACCGGGCATCCCCTGGAAAAGATCGAGCAGGACACGGACCGTGATCGGTTCATGTCCGCGCAGGAAGCGCGGGACTATCGACTGATCGACGAGGTGATCGACCGCATGCCAACCCCCAAGGCCGCGGTCTAGGGCGTCTGGGGTGCCGGTGAACTGGGAGAACGGCAGACCGGATTCGGATTGAACTGGGAAGCAGTGGGTCGACGGACCTCGGTAAGTCGGCCGCGAGAGGCGCAAGGAGGCGCGTCGATGCTGTCACAGGAAATACTCAAGCCGCACGGGAGTCGCATCCCCTGCGTCACGCTTGTCTGCTGTCTCGGGCTTGCCGGCTGCAAGAGCGACCTCAACCAGCAGCTTCTGGAGCGGGAACTCCGCTACCAGGAGGACCAGATCTACCAGCTCCAGGACGACCTGCAGGACAAGTGCGCACGCCTCGATTCTGTCGCGGGGGAGAACGCCAGTCTGCGGCGGCAGTTGGGCGTGACGGAGGCTGATCCATTGAAAGGAACACGGCCAGGCCGCTCCCGGCCGGCCGCCGTGCCAGCGCCCGTCGCGGTGCCGCCAGCCATCGAGATCCCCGAGGCCATCCGCGGACCGGCGGCCCGGGGGGGCGGCCTCGCGCCGCCCGCCCTGGATAACATTCCGCCGCTGCCGGCGACGTCCTCCTCGACGACCGATCCCAACCCGTTGTCGCTGCCGGCACAAGGTGCCGCAGTCCCGGCCGCACCGGTGGCCGTGCCGGTGTCCTACGACCAGCCGCTCTCGGATGGGCGTCCGGTTCGCCTCGTCGTCACCACCACCACGGGCTGCTTCGACGACAATGGCGACGGCCAAAGCGATGGCATCAACGTGACGTTTGAGCCCCGCGACTCGGAAGAAAAACTGGTGGCCGCGGAGGGTGCCGTGTCGATCACCGTCTTCGACGCCGCCGAGCCCACGACGCCGCTCGCGACGTGGACCATCCCCACGGAGCAGGCGGCCGCCCATTTCCGCCGCACAACCCGGCTTCGCGGCATGCACTTCCCGCTCCGCTGGACGGCAGCGCCGCCGACCGGTGATCACGTCCGCGTGGTCATCCAAATGGCCGGCGCTGATGGCAAGGCCCTCGAGACCGACGCCACGCTTCCCGCCGCGGCGGTGCGGAGCAACGCGAGGTAGCGGACCTAGTCCCCGCGCTCGCGCTTGGGGCTTCCTGACCGGATGTGCCCTCAAGAAGCCCAGAGCGCAAGCGACGGGTAAACGGGTCGTGACTGCCACGGTAGCGCGGAGCGGCACGAGATAGCGGACCGCTTCCCCGCGCTCGCGCTTGGGGCTTCCTGACCGCTCGCCACCCTACAGTCCGCGGTCCTCGAGGAACTTGAGCAGGTCGGCGATGCGGTTGGAGTAGCCCCACTCGTTGTCGTACCAGCTCACCACTTTGACGAGGTTGCCCAGGCCGATCGTGTCGACTGCCGAGAAGATCGAGCTGTGCGGATCCCCCTTCAAGTCGGTCGACACCAGTTCCTTGTCGGTGTATCGCAGGATGCCCTTGAGCGGTCCCTCGGCCGCCTTCTTCATCGCCGCGTTGATGTCGGCCGGCGACGCGTCCTTGCCCAACAGGGCCGTGAAGTCGACCACGCTCACCGTCGGCACAGGCACGCGGAAGGCCATCCCGGTGAACTTGCCCTGCAGGGCGGGGATCACGAGGCCCACGGCCCGTGCGGCGCCCGTGCTCGAGGGAACAATATTGAGCGCGGCGGCCCGCGCGTCGCGGAGGTCCTTGGCGGCCGTGTCAACCGTCTTCTGGGAGTTGGTATAGGCGTGCACCGTGGTCAGGAGGCCACGGTCGATGCCCCAGATTTCATGGAGTACCTTCGCCACCGGCGCCAGGCCGTTGGTGGTGCAGGAGGCGTTGGAGATGACGTGGTGCTTCTTGGGGTCGTACATTTCATTGTTGACGCCCAACACGATCGTCAGGTCTTCGTTCTTGGCCGGGGCCGAGATCACGACCTTCTTGACGCTGTCTCGCTTGTGGGCCACGGCCTTGGTGGCGTCGGTGAAGAAGCCGGTGCTTTCCACGACGATCTGCACGTCCTCTTTGCCCCACGGGATCGAGCCCGGGTCCTTCTCCGCGAATACTTTGACTTTGCGTCCGTCGACGACGATGTCGTTGCCGTCGTAGCCGACCGTACCCTTGAAGGGTCCGTAGTTGGAGTCAAACTCCAGAAGATGCGCGTTGGTCTTGGCGTCGGTGAGGTCGTTGAGGGCAACCACCTGCACGTCGCCGTCGAGGCCATACTTCTCGAAGATGGCGCGGAAGGTGAGGCGGCCGATGCGGCCAAAACCATTGATGCCAACGCGGATGGGCACGGCGAGTCTCCTGGGACGGGGGCGATAGGCCCGGCCGTTCCGCTCCTTCGCGGAAGCCGGTGCCTTGGTGGCGGGACCGGGATGATACACCTCCCCGCGGGAGCCGCTCAATCGACCTCCGCGGAACCGCTAGAATCGCCCCTATGGCCAACCCTGTCATCGAACTCGAGAGCGTCAAAAAAACGTTCGCCCTGCCAGGGGGCGAAACGGTGGCGGTGCTCGACATCGACGCCTTCGCACTGGCCGAGGGGGAGCAGTGTGCCCTCACCGGCCAGAGCGGCTCCGGCAAGTCGACGCTCCTCCACGTGATCTCCGGGATCATGCGGCCCGACGCGGGGCGAGTCGTCGTCAACGGCCACGATCTGACACGTCTTGGGGAGGCAGCGACCGACCGGCTGCGGGCCGACACGCTCGGCCTCGTGTTCCAGCAGTTCAACCTCTTGCCTGGGTTTACGGCGCTGGAAAATGTGCTGGTGGCGATGTCGTTCGGGTCGGGCAAACCCGACCGCTGGCGGGCGGCCGACCTGCTCGCGTCGGTGGGCCTCTCTCACCGGCTCCACCATAAGCCGGGCGAACTCTCGATCGGCCAGCAGCAACGCGTGGCGGTGGCCCGCGCGCTCGCCAACCGGCCGCGAGTGATTCTCGCCGACGAGCCGACGGCGAGCATCGACACCGCGCATCAAGACCAGGTGATCGAGCTCTTGAAGAACACCTGCGCCGAGCAAGACGTCGCGCTCTTGATCGTCACGCACTCGCCCGAGGTCGCCGCCCGGTTTCCCCGCAGGCTCCAGCTCGAAGACTTCAACCGCGCCGCGGCCCACCACGGCTGATCGATTCTCAAATCCCCCTCCCGAGTCGAGCCCATGTCATTGTTCGGCATCGCCTGGCGCAACATCCGGCAGCGGCTCCTGACGAGCGGCCTCACGGCGCTGGCCCTCGCCCTCGGCGTGGCGCTTGTGGTTTCCACGCTCGTGATCGGCGACATCGTCAAGCAGGCGTTCAACTCGGGCTCCGGGCTCGGCTACAACATGATCGTGGGGGCGAAGGGGAGCCCGCTGCAACTGGTGCTCAACAGCGTGTATCTCATCAGCAAGCCGATCGAGAACATCTCCTGGAACTTTTACGAGGAGTTTCTGCCGGCCGCGGCACGACGCGACGGGGCCGCGGGAAGATACGCCGGCAGCGTGCAGACGGCGGTACCCATCTGCATGGGGGACTATTTTCAAGGCTTCCGCGTCGTCGGCACGAACGGCGCCTACTTCGACAAGCTCACCTGGGGAGGTGGAGGGACGCCTGCGGGGGTTGGCCGCTGGTTGCGGCGGGCCGTCGGCCTGGCCGATGCCCGCTCCGAGCCGCGCGGTTTCGCGTTTGCCTCCGGCCGTAACTTCCGCGACGACGAGTTCTTCGGCGGCGTGCTCGGCTGCGATGTCGCCGCGAAACTCGGCCTCGAGGCGGGCGACCCTTTTGCCCCCACGCATGGCGCCGACGACGGCCTCGTCCACGACCCCTTCACGGTCACCGGTATTCTCGCGCGGACCGACACGCCCGTCGACCGCGGCGTGTATGTGAACATGGAGGGCTTCTACCTTCAGGAGGGGCATGCAAAGCCCGTCGAGGGAGAGATAGCGGCTTCATCAACGTCACTGTCCGACACCGCGCCGTCCACGACCCCGGCAGCGCTGCCCGATAGCCAGCGGGAAGTGACGGCGATCCTCGTCGAGACGGCAGCGCTGCCTGGCCTCCCCGCCGAACTCACGGCCATGGGGTTGAGGACCGCGATCAACGAGGGCCGCGACGGGCAGGCCGCCGAGCCAATCCGTGAGATCAGCATGCTCCTCGGCCTCTTCGTGCGGCCGCTGGAACTGCTCTTGTTGCTCGTGACGACGCTCGTTGTGATCGTGTCGGCGATCGGCATTCTCGTGAGCATGGTCGGTTCGTCGCTCGAGCGGAGCCGGGACGTCGCCGTGATGCGGGCCCTGGGCGCCCGCCGCAGTCACGTGCTCGCCACGGTCCTCATCGAGGCGGTGCTCCTGGCGGTGGGGGGCGGCCTCGTCGGCTGGGCGCTCGGCCACGTGCTGGTCGCCGCGATCGGCCCCCTGATCACCACCAACGCGGGCGTCTCGGCGAACCTGCTATCGTCGGCACCAGCCGCCGAAATGCTCCTCGTGCCGTTTTTGATCGGCCTGGCGATCCTGGCCGCGCTGCTCCCGGCGCTGGCGGCCTACCGGACCGACGTCGCGAAGTGGCTCGGGTGACGGCTACAATACCTTCATGAATCCACTCATCCGCTGCTTCGTGCCGGTCGCAGTCGTGGCAACGGTCGCGGCGCTCTCGGGCTCGGCCCGGGCCTGCCCGTTCTGCTCCGCGGTGTCGCTGACGTTCGCGCAGGAGATCTCGCAGAGCCAGGCGGCGGTGATCGCCAAACTCATCGAGCCGCCACCGGCCAGTGCCCTGTCGCCGCGGGCCGAGGGGCCGCTCCCCAAGGGCAAGTTCGAGGTGGTCGAGGTGATCAAGGGCGCCGACCTCGTCGCCGAGGCGGGCCTGACGGCCTCTGATCCCAAACCGATCGAGACAATCATGCTCGAGGAGAAGCCGGTCGGCACGCTCTTCCTGCTCATGGGCGTGGAGCCACCCGACCTCGTCTGGTCGAGCCCGGTTCGCGTCAGCGACCGGGCGGTCGCCTACATCAGGAAGCTCAGCGAGCTACCGGAGAAGGGGCCCGAGCGGCTCACCTTCTTCCAAGAACACCTCGAGGACGAGGACGAGACACTGGCCCGCGATGCCTACGACGAGTTTGCGATCGCGCCATACGCGGACGTCCGCAATATCAAGGAGCGGATGCATCCGGCGAAACTGCTCGCGTGGATCGAGAACCCGAAGGTGCAGGCCAATCGGCGGCGGCTCTACGCGACCATGCTCGGTGTCTGCGGCTCGAAAGACGACGCCGAGCGGATCGGGAGGATCCTCGCGGGCGACGGCCTCTCCCCCGAGCAGGCCGAGGCCCGTAGCGGCTTGGACGCGCTCATCGCCTGCTACGTGGCGCTTGAGGGTCCGTCGGCGCTCGACCTCGTCGACCGCTTGTTCCTCGACCGCTCATCCGCCGACGGCAAACCCCGCGAGGTGCCGTTCACAGAGACCTACGCAGCAGTCATGGCACTGCGGTTCCTCGGGGAGGAGTCTGACCTCGTGCCCCGCGACCGTGTGCTCGCCTCGCTGCGGCTGTTGCTCCAGGAACCGAAACTCGCCGACCTCGTGATCGCTGACCTCGCACGATGGCAGGACTGGTCGGTGGTCGACACGCTCGTCACGCTCTTCAAGGAGGCCAAGGCCGACAACATCTTCGTCCGCGAACCGATCGTGAACTATCTCCGCGCCTGCCCGCTGCCGGAGGCCGCCGCCGCGGTCAAGGAACTGGAAAAGATCGATCCTGAGGCGGTCCGCCGGGCCGCGACGCTCGCCGGTATCGCCGGCATGGTCGCCTCCGGCACCGCAGCGGCAGGGCTGGCCGGCGACGAGGACGATAACGCGGGCCCCCGCGGGCCGGTCGAACCCTTCACCGATCCAGCAGTGGGAGCGGCCGGCTCCCTCACCGTGGCGCCGGTGCTCGGCGACGACGAGGCCACCGACGACACGCCCGGCCATGACGCATCGCAGCCCAATCGCGAGGCCGCACCAACCGTCAGCCGCCGCTGGAAATGGATTCTCTGGGCGGCCGTCGTGCTCGTGATCGCCATCGTCTCCCGCACCGCGATGCGGCCCGCTCCGGCCGGAGATCGCTGAACCACGCCATGGTCACCGGCCTTTTTGACTCGCCGCTCCGACCTTCCCACCCAGGCGCCCGCGAGGCAGGCGCTCGCGAGGACGTCGAGGCGTACCGAGCCCTCTCGGGTGCCGCCATCGCCGCCGGGGCCGTCGCACTGGTGTCGCCGCTGGTCTTCTTTGGCTGGTGGTTTGCCGTGGTGCCCGCGATCGGCATCGTGTTATCGCTCGTCGCCCTCCGCGACATCGCCACGCGGCCGATGGACCTGACGGGCGGGCCGTTGGCGATCGTGGCGCTCGCGGTCTCGGCGGTCGTGCTGGCCGGTGGTCTCACGTCACTCGCCCGCGAGTACGCCGCCGAGCTTCCCGAGGGTTTTGAGCGGCTCAGTTATGCGATGCTGCAGCCCGCCGAGGGTGATCCGCCAACGAGCGTGCCCGACGCGGCTCGGACACTCAACGGGCACAACGTGCTCCTCAAGGGCTACATCTATCCCGGCAAGCAGCAGCACGGGCTCGTACAGTTCCTGCTCGTCCGCGACCAGGGCGACTGCTGCTTCGGTGGAAACCCGAAGATCACCGATCGTGTGCTCGTGCAGCTCGCCGAGCAGACCGGCATCGACTTTACTCCCCGACTCACGAAAGTCGCGGGCCGGTTCCGCGTGCAGCCCACAGGCACCGCGGATCTCACCGGCGGCGTGCTCTACCACCTCGACAACGCCTGCGTGCGGTGACATGAACGTGAACAGGCGCCTGCACGCGAAGGAGTCGTGGCCAACATGGGCCCTCGCCCTACTCGTCGCCGGCTGTGGCGGCGTGACGCCTGCGAACCGTGCCGCGGCACCACGGCCGGCGGAGGAAACCGCCGCTTCCCCGCCACCCTCTGCAGGGCGATCGCCGGCGGATTCGCGGCAACCCCGCGAGATCACGTTCGATGACATCAAACTCGAGCTGCCGAAGGGCGATCCCTTCACTCGCGACCTGCTCCCCACGCGGGTGACAGCGCTTGAACAGCAGCGGGTGCGGATTCGCGGCTACATTCTCCCGAGTTTCCAGCAGAGCGGCCTCACGCAGTTCGTGCTCGTCCGCGATAATCAGGAATGCTGCTTCGGCCCGGGCGCCGCCCTCCACGACTGCGTCGTCGTCCGCATGCAGCCGGGCAGGACCGCCGATTTCTTAATCCGGCCGGTGGCCGTGGCGGGCAGGTTCAAAGTCGAGGAACTTCGCGGCCCCGACGGGAAACATCTGGCGATCTATGCCCTGGACGGCGAGAGCGTGCAGTAGACGCGTGGCATCCCGACGATCCCGGATCGGCTTGTCTTTGCTGCTGGCCCGGGACGGGCGGATGCTGCTACGATCGCGAGGCCTCCCCTCGAGGCCATCGGCAGCATTGCTGCGGCCTCGATGCACTCCGTGGACAACACCGCGACGCGGTCACTAAGCATGAACCTGTTCTCGCCTGAGTCGTGGTACTGGCTCTACGACATTCCCCACCTTCGCCTGGCGCTGCTCTTCATCGGGTCGTTCGTCGGCTTCTACTGGGCCGGATCGATCCTGCTGCGGCCGATCCTGCGGCAGTTCGTCAAGTCCACCGCCGGCTCCAACGACATCGTCGGCTACGTGCTCTCCTGCTTCTGCGTGTTCTACGGACTCTTGCTCGGTCTGATCGCTGTCACCGCCTACCAGAACGTCGCCGAAGCGGGTGCGAACGTCACCCACGAGGCAGCGTCGCTCTCGGCGCTCTATGAAGATGTCTCTCGCTATCCGGAGCCCCACCGGCAGAACCTCCGCTGGCTGCTTCGCGGCTACGCGCGATACGTCATCAAATATGCCTGGCCGCTGCAGCAGCGGGGCATCATTCCCGAGGAGGGCGGGATCCGCGCCGCGGCGTTCTACGACAAACTCCTCGACTTTCAGCCGCAGACGCCGGCGGAGCAGATCCTCCATGCCGAGGTGCTACGACAGTTGAACGAGTTTCTGGAGGCGCGACAGATGCGGCTCTTCTCCGTAAAGTCGTCGCTGCCCGCCTCGATGTGGTACGTGATGATCCTCGGGGCAATCCTCAACATGGCGATCTGCTGGCTGTTCGACATGCGGTTCGTCACGCAGCTTTTGCTCGGCGGCATCCTGGCCGCCTACCTGGGCACGATGATGCACCTGATCTTCGACATGAACCAGCCATTCCGAGGCGACGTGAGTATCTCGGCAGAGCCCTTTGAAGTCCTCTATAAGCGGATGGAAGACGAATGAGCCGCACTCCCGGGATCGAATACTCGCGGCGTGATGCACTGCGGCGCGGGGCCGCAGCCACGCTCGCGGCGGCCCGGGCCCTGTCGCCGGCGCTCTTCGCCGGCTGCTCGCTGGGGATTCCTCCCCGCGCGAAAACCGTGCCCGTGGGCCTGCTCCACTCGCAGACCGGGCCGCTGGCTATCAGCGCGACCTCGCTCCGCGACATCGAACTCCACGCCTTCGAGCAGATCAACGCGGCCGGCGGACTCCTCGGCCACCAGATCGTGGCCCACGCCCCCGATCCGCGGTCGCGGGTGGAGCTCTTTCCGAAGCGGGCCCAACGACTCCTCGACGAAGGGTCCGTCGCCGTGTTCGGCTGCTGGACAAGCACCAGTCGCAAGGCGGTGCTGCCGATCATCGAAGCGGCGAAGAAACTGCTGTTCTATTCGGTCCAGTACGAGGGCAACGAGTCGTCTCCCTACGTGGTCTACGGCGGCATGGTGCCCAACCAGCAGGTCCTGCCCGCGCTCGACTGGCTGGGGAGCGCGGCCGGAGGCCTCAAGAAAAAGATTTTCCTGGTCGGCTCCGACTACGTCTATCCGCGAACGGCCAACTTCATCGCGAAGAAGTATCTCGCCACGAAAAGCCTGAAGCCTGTGGGAATGGCCTACGTGCCGCTTGGCGACCGCGACTTCGCCGGCGTCGTGAAGCAGATCCGAGACTCCGGCGCCGACTGCGTGCTGAACACAGTCAACGGCGACTCCAATATCGGCCTGTTCGCCGCGCTCGCCGAGGCGAAGGTCGATCCGGCCAAGTTGCCGGTCGTCTCCACGAGTATCGCCGAGGATGAACTACGGAGCCTGCTGCCGGCGCAGGTGCAGGGGCACTACGCCGTCTCGTGCTACTTCCAGAGCCTCGACACGCCGGCCAACCGCGACTGGGTCGACGGCTTTCGTCGCGAGTTCGGCTACGACCGCGTCACGGGCGACCCGATGGAGCCCGACTGGTGTCTGGTGCACCTCTGGAAACAGGCCGTTGAGAAGGCGGGGACGTTTGAGACCGAGGCGGTGCAGCAGGTGTTCCGCGAGGGTCTCGAGTTTGCCGGCCCAGGTGGCCTCGTGCGGCTCGATCCCAAGACCCAGCACACGACGAAGGTCTGCCGGATCGGCCGGATCCGCAGCGATCGACAGTTCGACATTGTGCACACGTCGCCGGCCCCGATCGATCCGGATCCGTATCCAGAGACTGCCTTTCCCGGCTGGAGCGTCGACTGGACGAAGGGGGGCATCACCCGCGGTGCGGAGGTCGACATCAATGGCGACGTTTGAAGTCGAGCACGCGGAGGGCATGCGCTGGATCAAGGTCGCGCTCGACGACGATGACGTCCGCGCGGAGCGGGGCGCCCTCAACCACTTCAAGGGCGCGATCTCGATGGACGTGCCCTTCCCGTCGCTCAAGTCGTGGTGGGTGTCGCTCTTTTCCGACGAGTCACTTCTGCGGCCGCGGTACCACGGCACCGGCACGGTGTACCTCGACTCCTCGCTTGGCGGCTTCCACGCCATGCCCATCACGCCGGGCGAGCGGTGGATCCTCGACACCAAATGTTTCTGGGCGAGTGACGGCGAGGTGAAGCTCTCGGTGCATCGGGAACGCTTCTGGACCGCCTATTTAGCCGACCAGGGCCTGTTCTGGTACAAGACCGCGCTCAAGGGGGCAGGGCAGGTCGTGCTCTCGGTTTCCGGCCCCGTCGAAGAGCTCGAGCTCACGAACGATCAGCTGATCGTCGACGGGCCGTTCGTCGTCGCCCACACCAGTGGCATCACGCTCTCGGTCCGCCGGCCCGCGAAGTCGTGGCTGAGTTACTGGCTGTCGGGCCAGAAGCTTGCCTTCTGCTATCACGGCACCGGCAAACTGCTTCTCTGCACCACGCCCTACTGGCGGGCCCGGATGCAGCAAGACTCCACCGCGGCCACAGTCTGATACGGATCACACCTTTTCTCATCAGAACCTCGCCTCCTTTTTCGATGACGCACCGGGGGGCCTGACCCACTTCGAGGGAATCACCGGCCTGACCAACGGATACAACGTCGTCGGCATCGCGGGACGTCTTTGACCCATCTCGGGATTTCATGCTTGCGGGGCGAAAAGGGCTTGCCCCCCTGCATAACTCCTTCGGGGGCGTCCACCGCGTGTGCAGGTCACTCACGAGCATGGCCCTGCCGTTCATCGGTCGATCGCGTGATCCCGCCGGTGCCCGTGCGGCAATGGGTGATTTCCCTGCCGAACCGGAGGCGCTCTCGCTAGCGATTGCGGGGGTTTCTCGGCGACCGGCCCGAGGCCGTCGCGGCGGTCACGAAGAAGTTTCTCTCTTGAGTAAAGCGACTGCTCTGCAGAGAGCAACTCCTCGGCGCGGCGGCAGCCGCTCGCATGACATCCCTTCCGCGTCGCTTCCCGACAAGAAGCCCCAAGCGCGAGCGCGGGGAATACGTCCACCACCCCAACTCCCTCTACGTCTCCGCAACGGTCGCCACCCGCATACCCATTGCTCACGCTTCGGGCTTCTTTGGGTCAGGCGGGCCGCCTTAGCCACGGCAAAGTCTCCCACCAGCGTTTGCGGAAAATGGCGCGGTTCGGGGAGGAGTTTCCCCTGGAATGCCCGAACTGCGGCGGCGACATCCGGCTCGCGGGCCACCCACGGACTGGGGCGAGCTCGCTCAGGCCCATGACGATCGCAACATATTCCAAGCACGCCCAACGAGCTGCCGGTGATCGACATCCACTCGCTGTGAGCGACCAACCGGCCGATGACCGGATCTGGAGAGGTTCTGCGCCGCAGGCGAAAAACCGACCCTCCTGAGGGGTGCCCCGACCGGGAATCGCCGCCACAAACCGGCCCGGATGACACGCTACGGGGCTCACACGCAACGCGCCGTCCGGAAAACGGTCGCGGAAGTGCCGTTGGCCGTCCTCTCTTTGGGATTGGGTGACAGCGGGCCTGATGCTCGACGGCAAGCGTGGCGTGCAGCCTCATTCGCTTCCGGGGCTCAGGAGATGCAGCGTAGGAAAGTTTGTACGGAACCGCCGCGCATCGCGCGTCAGCAACGGCAGTCGCTCGACAGCGGCGTGAGCGCCGATGAAGAAGTCGGGCAAGGGCGCGACTTTTGCGCCGCCCGCCCGGCGGTACCGCAGAAAGATCTTGCCAGCGAGGAACGCAGCCTCCCGCGGAATCGGTCGGTGGTCGAAGTCACCGATCGCGAGTGCCGATTCCAGCTCCTCAATGCGGGGGAACCTCACCGATATCTCGGCATACACAATGGCATTGATGACCAGTGGCCCCTCATCTGCGGCTTTCTCCAGAGCGGCCGCCGACCAGGCAAACCACTTTGGGTCCTCCGTAAAGACATCGAGCAGCACGCAGGAATCGACGAAGACTGACATGGCTGGCGGGCTATCTGCCACGAGTGAGGCGGAGAATCTCGTCGGTGGTCATCCGCACGCTGCCTTGTCCGCGCAGGCCGTTCACGATGCGCCGACCCCGGGCGGCTCCGGTCAGCTTGGTGAGATACAAACGACCATCCCGCCCCTCGGAAAACTCCACTTCGCAGCCCGGCATGAGTCCGGTCCGCTCGCGCACCTCCTGGGGAATCGTCACCTGCCCTTTCGACGTGATTTTCATGCTTTCCTCTCATGATGTATTCTTACTTCAGCCAGTAGGAATCTTACTGTCTGCCGAAGTGGCGGGCGAGGAGACTTTGGACAGACTCCTGCCAGGCCGACGGCACCACCCTCGGGCGTGTCCACCGTGAGCGCAAAGGCATCCGACGCAATGCGTTCCGATCCGCGGCGATTCCCGACAGGAAGCCCCAAGCGCGAGCGCGGGGAATCCGTCCGCCATCCCAACCGCTCCGTGCAACGCCCACAGCTTGCCACCCGCATACCCATCGCTCGCGCTGCGGGCTTCTTGGGGGCGAGGCGGCCCGCACGGACTGATTCCCGTGGCCGTGAGCGCCCACAGCCAGCCACCCCGACCGCTCACTGACCAGCACACGCTTGCGGAAGTGCCGTTGACCGTCCTATCCTCTAATCCACGCCCTCTTGGCGGGCTCGGCTGAAGACCGAGTCAGCTACGTCGGCCTCGGGGTGATGCCGCTGCGCCATTTGCTCACAATCACCTTCTGGCTCGGACTGGCGGCGACGACCGCCGCCTGCCCGTTCTGCGGCATCGTGGGCCTTTCGCTCGCCGCCCGTCGCGACACCGCCGACGTGGTCGCGGTCGGCGACTCTGCCGGGCCCGCGACCCGCAACACCGAAGGTCTGCTCGAGCAGTCGTTCACGCTGGCGACAACGCTGCGGGGCACGAGCGATCCTGCCACGCGCACGGTTTCAACGCGGGTGCCAGCGGCCGTCGAGGGCACGGCCTTGCTCTTCGGCACGCGTCACGACGGCGGCATCCGCTGGGAGGCGATCGCGGCCGACGAGGCGCTGATCGGGCACGTCGCGGCGGGGCCCTCGACCGAGGAGCCCGCTGCCCGCCGGCTCCGCTGGTTCGCGTCCCGCCTCGAGCACCCAAATCCTATTATCGCCGCCGATGCCTTCACTGAGTTTGGCCTCGCACCGTTCGCGGCGGTCCGCGAGGCCGCCGATGCACTCGATCCGACGCGACTCTCTGCCTGGGTACGGGAATCGGCTATCGACCAGCGGCGACGCGGCTTCTACGGTCTGGCCTTGGGCATCGCTGCCGACCGCACTACCGACGCCAGCGTGCGCGCCATCTGCCTCGACGCCCTTCAGGCGGTGATCGCGGCGCCGGCGAATGACTTCCGGGCCGGCTTCGATGGCATCCTCGCTGGCTTGCTCGTCGCCCAGGGCGGGGAGGGGCTCGAGGATCTGCGAAGTCGGGGCCTGTTCGCCGCCACGACGCGGCCCGGTGACGCACGGCATGCGGTCGCTGCGCTGCGGTTTGCGTGGGAAAGCCTCGGGGATCGCCTGCCCCGCGATGTGGTCGCGACCGCGACGGCCGACCTGCTCTTGAATCCCACTGTGGCAGCCGACTGCGCAATCGACCTGGCCCGCTACGGCCGCTGGAACGACGTCGACCGCGTGGCGGCCCTCTGGGAAACGCTGGGCCACGACGACCCGCTTGTCCGCCGTGCGGTGGCCGGCTATCTCGCGGCCTGTCCGCTCGACGCGGCCCGCGGGCATCGCGACCGGCTCGCAGCAGCCAGCCCGGAGACGTGGCAGGCTGCCGAGGCGGCAGCCGCGCTACCTCCTCGCTGACGCTTTCGCTACCACCGGGCCTTGGCGACGCTCCGGCTTGCGGCCTGCGGCTTTCTTGGGATATTTGCGCAGCCTATTGCCTTCCTGCCCGCCCCGCGAGGCCTCCGCGATGAAGATCCACGAGTTTCAGGCCAAGGACCTCCTCCGGGCCGCCGGCGTGCCGGTGCTCGCCGGGAAAGTCGCTCACACCCCCGACGAAGCTGCCGCCGCGTTCACCGCGCTCGGCACGCCCGTCTGTGCCGTGAAGGCACAGATCCACGCGGGCGGCCGCGGCAAGGGCAAGGTGCAAGGGGGCGAGCAACGCGGCGTCGAACTCGCAAAGACCGCCGCCGACGCCAAGCGGATCGCGCATGGCCTGCTCGGCAACACGCTCGTCACGATCCAGACCGGCCCCGAGGGACAGGTCGTACGGCAGGTGTTTGTGGAGAGTGGCTGCGCGATCGATCGTGAACTCTACTGCGCCGTGCTCGTCGATCGCCGCGTCGGCTCACCTGTGCTGATCGCGAGCACCGCCGGTGGCATGGACATCGAGGAGGTGGCAGCCAAGACACCTGAGCTGATTCTGAGCGAGCCCTTCGATCCCGACCGCGGCCTCGGCGCCTACCAGGCACGCGTGCTTGCCTCGAAGCTCGGCCTGCCCACGGCGAGCTGGCGGCATGCCGAGTCTTTTTTCCGCAAACTCTGCCAGGCGTTCGTTGATCTCGACGCCTCGCTTCTCGAGATCAACCCGCTCGTCCTCGCCAAGGACGGCACGTTGGTGGCGCTCGACGCCAAGATGACGTTCGACGACAACGCGCTGTTTCGCCACAAGGATCTCGTCGCCCTGCGGGACGAGGCCGAGGAGGATCCAGCCGAGACGCGGGCCGCGGCGGCGGGGCTCTCCTACGTCAAGCTGAGTGGCACGATCGGCTGCCTCGTCAACGGCGCCGGCCTCGCCATGAGCACGATGGATCTCGTGAAGTATCACGGCGGCGAGCCGGCCAACTTCCTTGACGTGGGCGGCGGTGCCGACGTCAAGGCGGTCACCGAGGCGTTTCGGATCATCCTCTCCGACACGCACGTCAAGGCGATCCTGGTCAACATCTTCGGCGGCATCATGCGGTGCACGACGATCGCCACGGCGCTCGTCGAGGCTTCGAAGACGGTCGGCTTCACGGTGCCCTTGGTCGTGCGGCTCGAGGGGACCGAGGTCGAGGAAGGCAAGAAGATCCTCGCTGCGAGCGGGGCAAAAATCATCACCGCCGACGGGCTCACCGACGCCGCCCAAAAGGTCGTCGCCGCGAGCAAGGCCTGAACACGGACACCCACCCATGAGCATCCTCGTCAACCGCGACACGCGGGTCATCTGTCAGGGCATCACCGGCAAGGTCGGTGAGTTCCACACCCGCGGCTGCCTCGACTACGGCACCCGGATGGTGGGCGGCGTCACACCGGGCAAGGGGGGCGAGACCGTCGCCGACCTGCCCGTGTTCAACACCGTCGCCGAGGCGCGCGACGCCACCGGCGCCAATGCCACGATGATCTTCGTGCCGCCGGCGTTTGCCGCCGACGCGATTTTGGAGGCGGTGGCCGCGGGCATCGAGCTGGTAATCGCAATCACCGAAGGCATCCCGGTGATGGACATGGCCCGGGTGCTGCCGGTCGTGCATGCCTCGCAGAGCCGCCTGATCGGACCAAACTGTCCCGGTGTGATCACGCCGGGGCAGTGCAAGATCGGGATCATGCCAGGCTACATCCACACGCCCGGCCACGTGGGCGTGATGAGCCGCTCGGGCACGCTCACCTACGAGGCCGTCTGGCAGCTCACGCAACTGGGCCACGGCCAGAGCACCTGCGTGGGTCTCGGCGGCGATCCACTCGTCGGCTCCTCCTTCATCGATATTCTGGCTCTCTTTCAGTCTGACCCTGACACCCACTCGATCCTGATGATGGGCGAGATCGGTGGCTCGGCCGAGGAAGAGGCCGCCGAGTACGTGAAGCACCACGTGACCAAGCCCGTGGCCGCCTTCATCGCCGGCCGCACGGCCCCGCCGGGCAAGCGAATGGGCCATGCCGGGGCGATCATCTCCGGCGGCAAGGGGACGGCCGAGGCGAAGCTTGAGGCCCTCAGGACCGCCGGGATCGAGGTCGCCGAGAGCCCCGCCGACATGGGGGCAGCGCTCGTTCGGGCCGTGGAAAAACGCCACCGCTGAGTGGAAAACTGAACCGGGCGACCGCGGCGTGCGTAAGGCCTTTGTTCCGACGTGAACTGCTGCGATAATTCGCCGGCGGGGCAGACCACGAATCGCGGTGCGACGATGACGCGGAAGCGGACGCTGGTTGGGCGGATTGAGCAACTTGAGTGCCGCCACGCGCTGGCCGTCGACGTGGTCACCGCGTTGCCCGACGTCACGGTCGCGCCAAACGCCGCGGCAGCCATCATCTCGCTCGCCAACCGCTACGACGACACCGACGTCACCGGCTCGGTCGTGCGGTTCGAGGTCAACTCGCCGTCACCGCTCGACAGGGTGTTTGTCGAGCTCTTCGACCAGGCTGGTCCGGGCCGGACGCGTGTCACACCCGTCACCGCCGCCAATTTTCTCCGGTACGTCGACGCGGGAGCGTACACCAACACGTTCATTCACCGTTCCGTCCCCGGCTTCGTGGTGCAGGGGGGCGGATTCACTGTCAGCGGCACGACGTCGTTCGCAATCAGCGACACGACGTCGTTCGGCACGATCGTCAATGAACCTGGGACTGTCGGCAGTACCAACGTCCGCGGCACGATCGCCATGGCAAAGCTCGGCGGCGATCCCAACAGTGCGAGCAACCAGTGGTTCTTCAATCTGAGCGATAACACCGACCGATTCAATCCGAACAGTCTTGACAATCAAAACGGCGGGTTCACGACGTTCGGCCGCGTGCTGGGCAGCGGCATGGCGGCTGTCGACGTGATCGCCGCCGTGCCGCGGTTCGGCTACTCGTCACCCTACGACAGCATTCCGCTTCGCGGCGTGCCAGGGGCCAACGCATCCACCCTCAACGCGCCTCCCCAGACGGGACCGACGGCCGAGCAGTTCGTGAAGTTCCCATCGATCGTCCGCGTGGGCGAACTCCTCTACTCGGTGACGACCAACTCACCGGCGCTCGTCACGCCCACGATTGAGACCAATGGCAACTTGAAGCTCACCTACGCCCCGGGCGGCATGGGGACTGCGGTCGTCACGGTGCGGGCGACGAGCGTCTTCGACGCCACCCGATTCGTCGAGGATGCGTTCACGGTGAGGGTAGCGCCACCCGGCGTCGTACCCAACGCGATCGTCGGCCTCGCCGGCAACGCGCTGGTGATCAGCCGCTCGACGGGCACCGGCTTCGCGACCGGGCCGCTCGCGACCCTGCCGGCGGGCACCACCTGGCTGGCGACCGTCGCCGGCGACTTCAATGCCGATGGCCGGACGGACGTCGCCACGCAGGCCGCCAATGGCGGCTGGTGGGTGACGCTGACACCTGCCACGGGCACAACTGCGGCCCCCACGCTCTGGGCGACGCAGCGGACCGACATCACCTGGCAGTTCCCAACCGTCGGAGACTTCAACGGCGACGGTCGCGCCGATATCGCCGTTCGCAACGGCACCAGCGGCCTCTGGCGGATCCTCGCGAGCAGCGGGGCCACGTTCACTGCCTCCCAGTTCGGCACCTGGCCGGCTGACGTCCAGTGGCAAAACGTCCGTGGCGGCGACTTCAACGGCGATGGCAAAACCGACCTGGTCGGCCAGCGGACGAGTGACGGCGCCTGGTGGGTCTCCACGAGCACCGGCTCCGCCTTCACCACCTCCACCTGGGGCGTGCTCCGCACCAATGTCGCCTGGCAGTTCCCGACCGTCGGTGACTTCAACGGCGACGGCAAGAGTGACATCGCCGTCCGCAATGGCACCAGCGGCCTCTGGCGAATCCTCGCGAGCACCGGCGCCACCTTCAATAGCCTCTCGTTCGGCACCTGGCCGGCTGACGTCCAGTGGCAAAACGCCCGCGGCGGCGACTTCAACGGCGATGGCAAAACCGACCTCGTCGGTCAGCGAACAGGCGACGGCGCCTGGTGGGTTTCGCTCAGCACAGGCTCTGCCTTCACCACCTCCACCTGGGGCGTTTTGCGGACCAATGTTGCCTGGCAGTTCGCCACGGTCGGCGACTTTAATCTCGATGGCAAGAGTGACGTCGCCGTCCGCAATGGCACCAGCGGGATCTGGCGGGTCCTCGCGAGCACCGGCTCCGCCTTCACAAACCTCGACTTCGGGACGTGGCCTTCCAATCTCGTCTGGTCATCCGCCGTCGGCGTCCGCAGCTGAGCCCCCGGCGATCTCGCCACAGAGCGCCCGCTGACTGAAATCGCGCGGTCCCGCGACAGATTGACCTCGCTGCCGCGGACCGTGGCGCGGCTACACTACCCAGTGGAATGAATGTCAGCCTCTTTATCCCGTGCTTCGTCGACCAGATGACCCCGCAGGTGGGGCTGGCGGTAGCCCGCGTGCTTGAGCGTCTCGGGCATGACTGCGAGTTCCGCCCGGCCCAGACCTGCTGCGGCCAGCCGAGCTTCAACTCCGGCTACTGGGACGAGGCCCGCACGGTAGCGATCCGGGCGATCGAGGTGTTCGCGGGGGCTGAGGCGGTCGTGGGCCCCAGCGGCTCCTGCGTGGCGATGATGCGGGTCTTCTACCCGCAACTGCTCACCGGGACGCCCCACGAGACGGCGGCGCTCGATCTGGCCGCGCGGACGTTTGAGTTTGGCGAGTTCCTCGTCGACAAGCTCGGCGTCACCGACGTCGGCGCCCGGTTCCCGCACCGGGTCACCTACCACGACGGCTGCCACGGCCTGCGCGAGCTCCGAATCAAGGAGGCGCCGCGGGCGCTGCTCCGCGCCGTCAAAGACCTCGAACTCTTCGAGTGCGACGATCCGGAAAGCTGTTGTGGCTTCGGCGGCCTATTCAGCGTGAAATATCCGATGATCTCGACGGCAATGGCCGAGGTGAAGGCCGGCTCGCTTGCCCGCACCGAGTGCGACTACATCGTGTCGAGCGATCCCTCCTGCCAGCTGCAGCTCGACGGCTGGCTCTCCCGCGCCGGGAAAAAGCCGCGGACGATCCATCTGGCCGAGGTGCTCGCAGGAGTCGATCCATGACGCCCGGCTCCACCGACGCACCGCACGCCTTCGAGGCCGAGACACCCCGTCTCGCCAAGAAGAAGTTCCTGCACGACGCCGCAGAGCATGTCCGCGACACGGACCACCGGGCGTTCGTCCGCAGGGCGTTGGGCGGCTACTACACCAGCCGCGACACGCAGAAGGCCCGCTATCGCGACTGGGAGCAGGCCCGCGACGCGGCGAGCCTCGCCAAGTGGTCGGCCGTCAACCGCCTCGACGAGCTCCTCCCCCGGTTCGTGGCCAACTTCGAGGCCAACGGTGGCCGGGTGCACTGGGCGCGGTCCGCCGAGGAGGCTCGGGACATCATCCTCGGCCTCCTCAAAACGGCGCAGGCGAAGGCCGTCATCAAGAGCAAGTGCATGACGAGCGAGGAGATCCACTTAAACGCCGCCCTCGAGCAGAACGGCTACGGCGTGGTGGAAAGCGATCTCGGCGAGTTCATCCAGCAGCTGCGGGGCGAGCCTCCCTATCATTTCGTGTTTCCGTGCATGCACGTTCGCCGTGAAGAGATCAGCGACCTCTTCGGTAAGCATCTGGGCACGCCGCCGACCGACAGTCCCGAAGAACTGACGATGATCGCCCGCCGGCACATGCGCCGGCTCTACGTCGACGCCGATGTCGGGATCACAGGGGCCAACTTCCTCGTCGCCGAGACCGGCCAGATCTCGATCACGGAGAACGAGGGCAACGCCCGGCTGACCGCGGCGCTGCCGCGGGTGCACATCGCGATCTCGGGGATCGAAAAGGTGGTGGAGCACCTCGACGACCTCGCCGTGCTCCTGCCGATGCTCGCCACGGCCGGAGCCGGCCAGCCGATGACCTGCTACAACACGCTCTACGCAGGCCCCCGGAAGCCGGGCGAGTGCGACGGACCGGAGGAGATGCACCTCGTGCTTCTCGACAACTCGCGGACGGCGATCCTCGCCGATCCCGAGCAGCGGGATAGCCTCCACTGCATCCGCTGCGGCGCGTGCCTGAACGTCTGCCCGATCTTTAAAAATGTGGGCGGGTTCACCTACGGCACGACCTACCAGGGCCCGATCGGCTCGGTGATCACGCCGCATCTGAGAGGTCTTGCCGACTGGAACCATCTCTCCGGGGCGAGTTCCCTCTGCGGCGCCTGCACCGACGCCTGCCCGGTGCGGATCGACATTCACCACCACCTGCTCCACAACCGCCGCAACGCCGCGAAGAACTCGCCAAGCCGGCTCGAGCAACTGGGCCACCGGCTGTTCGTGATGGTCGCCAGCCGGCCCTGGCTCTTCGCCACAGGCGGCGCGATCTTCCGCAAGACGCTCTGGCTCACGAAGAAACTCCGGCTGCCGCTGCTTTGCGACTGGCTGGCCACGCGGGATCTACCGCCGGCGCCAGAGAGAAGCTTCCGCAGTCAGTGGAGGACGCGGTCATGAACCCTGCCGCCACGACATCCGCCCGCGACACGATCCTCGCCCGGATCCGCGAGGCGCTGCGTGTGCCCGCCCCCTTGCCACACATGCAGTCGCACGCGACTGAGGTGGCCGCCGCGGCAGGGCCCGCCGGGCTCACGATCCTGCCGGCCGAGGTCGCGCGGCCGTGGCTGCCGGATGGCGGCGAGACCCCCGATGAGCGGCTGGCGATTCTCGTCGAGAATCTCAGAAAACTGCGGGCTGAGGTTCACCGGGCGGCCGACCTCACCGCCGCGGCTGGCCTTGTGGCGGGCATGGCCGCCACGCGAGGCTGGCAGCGGGTGGCCTGGCACGGCCATGCGGCGGTCGAGCCGGTCGCCGCCGCGCTCGGCTGCGAGACCTGTCGTGTGGACAGCGGCGGCTTCGACAAAAACGTTCTTGAGGGCTGCGATGCCGGGATCACGGCCTGCGAGGCGGCGGTCGCCCAGACCGGCTCGATCCTCGTATCGAGCGCGACCTGCGGAGGCCGGGCCCTCTCGATCCTGCCGCACGTGCATATCGTGATCGTCGCGCTCGACCAGATCGTGGCCACGCTCGGCGACGCCCTTGACGAGTTACGGACGAGGCATGCCGGCCGGATGCCGAGCATGCTGTCGTTCATCACCGGCCCCAGCCGCACCGGCGATATCGAGCGGATTCTGGTCCTGGGCGCGCACGGGCCCAAAGAGCTCGTGGTGATCATCGTCGGGTGATCTGCCGGGACCATTGACCGGAGACCGGCCTTCTCCGGCCGGGCTTTTCCACGAGCGAGCGCTCGACCCGCATCGTTTCCGGAGCGTTCACGGGTTTGTGAGGCTTGGATTCCAGGGGCCAGGCTTCACCTCCGGGATCACGCCACCAGGCGGTAGCGTCGACTGCACGGCCACGGCGAGCTGCTTCGAAAGATCGGCGACCGTGGCTGCGTGGGCCGGCACGTCGGCGAGGTTCGTGAATTCCCTGGGATCGGCGTCGTGGTCGTAAAGTTCACGGCCTTCGCGGCCCTCGTCCCACTCGGTATACCGCCAGCGCGGCGTGCGCAGGGAGTAGCCAAAGAACTGCTTGCCTTTGGAGCCGCCCTCCTGGGGCTTCGAGATCCGGCCGAGGTTACTGCCCCGAACGACCTGCGTGACAGCCCAGTTGCGACCTGGGGCCGTCGGATCGGCAAGCAGCGGGACGAGGCTCTGCCCCTGGAGATTTTTCGGCGGCTCGACGCCGCAGAGCGCCGCGAGCGTCGGGAAGATGTCCACCTGCGACACGGGCGCCTGCGCCACGGCGTTGGCCTGGCAGCGGCCGGGCGCCGCGATCAGAAGCGGTACGCGGGCGCTCTCCTCGAAGAGGCTCATCTTCTGATAGAGGCCATGCTCACCCATGTGGTAGCCGTGGTCGCTTGTGAACACGACGATCGTGTTGTCGGCGAGGCCGTGCTTCTCAAGCGCGTCGAGAACGCGGCCTACTTGCGCGTCAAGAAAACTGATGCTCGCGGAGTAGGCCTGCCGCGCCTGCCGCTGCTGGCTCTCGGTCATCGCATCCTGCTCAGCCTTACGGCTGCCGAGTGCCGCCTTGGGTATGTCCTGCTGGTCTTCGGCCACACCGCTGACGACCGGCATCTCGGCCTCGGGATACATCTGGAAGTAGGGCGTCTGCGGGGCGACATACGGCGTGTGTGGCCGGTAAAAGCCGACCGCGAGAAAGAAGGGCCGTGCGCGGTCGCGGGCGCAGCGTTCGAGCACCCAGGCTGCGTCGTCGGCCATGATCCCGTCGGTGTGTTCGCGGTCGCCCTTGGGTGAGGCATACCAACTGAGGGTGCCGCCAAACTTACCGGGCTCGAGCGAGACGATCTGCGGCTCCTCTTCGAGCCGGTCACAGCCCGCGGGATTGATCTCGAGCTCCCACGAGCCGGGATCGTCGTGGCCGTTGGTGCCCACGGCCATCGGTACGTTGTAGTGGTACATCTTGCCGATGCGCGCTGCAAAGTAGCCCGCCAGCCGGAAGGCCTGCGGCATCGAGAACTGCGTCGGGATCGACTGGCGAAAGAGCTGCGCGTTGGCATAAATCCCAGTGGAGTTGGGATGGAGCCCCGTGAGAAACGAGTTGCGGCTCGGGCCACAGAGCGGAAACGCACAGTACGCCCGCTCAAATCGCACGCCGCGGGCGGCGAGCCGGTCGATGTGCGGCGTCTTCACGATCGGGTCGCCATAGCAGCCCAGAAAACAGTTCAAGTCGTCGGAAACGATGAACAGCACGTTCGGTCGCGCGTCAGCCGCAGCGGATACGCCAGCCCGCGTGCAGGGTATGACGAGCGCCGCAAGGCCCACGAAGTATTTCCCCCAGCCTGTATTCATAGCGATCGGCTCCTAAAACCAGTTGAAGAACAACCGGCGTGGCACCCTAGCAATTGGTCGAACATACAAGCAACAAGACCTCCATGATCACGTTCGCCACTCCCGCGTCAAGAACAACGGTGCTGCCAATCACAGTCGTCGGCATCTGCGTAGCTTGCTTGAGCGTGTGCACTGCTGAGCCGGATCGGCCAACCGTCGTCATCATCGCCGCCGACGACCTCGACTATGCCGAACTCGCCTGTTTTGGGGCCGATGGCTTCCGCACGCCCAACCTCGACGGGCTCACAGCCGCAGACGGCGCACTCGAGGGGAAACTCCTCCCCGACCCGCGCCATGATCCGCAAACGCTGACGAAACACTTTGCCGCGGGTAGGGCCCCCAGGAAGCGTCGCGGTCGATGAGCGTGATGCGGACGCTTGTCAGGCCGTTGAGGGACAGAACTGTGCCCTTGAACTCCGCGAGCGCCTTGGCGGCGTCGAGTGTGGTTCAAAGGTCGAGGCACAGAGTTTGGCGATTGGACTCCGCCGCCAACTCCCGTGCCTGCTCCACCGTCAGGCTCTCGATCGTGGTCGTGTGCTTGGGCAACTTGTCGGCCATGACTACCAGCGGGCTGAGAACAGGGCGTTGACGAGGAGCAGGTACCCGAGTCGGGCCGACCGCATGCTCCGGGCCTCGGCCGATGCGGCGGCCTGCTCGAACAGATTTGCCGTACCCGAAGGGGTTCCCACCACAGGAGGACTTGCATCACGAGTAACGCGATACCAAGAGGAAAGCTCAGTTGGATCAGCGCAGGCAATCCCAACGTGATGAGGTCGATCACAAAAAGACAAAGCAAACCCCGGAATATCAGTGTGACCAATCGGGCCGCGGTCGCGAAGGGCAGGCTGTAAGCGGCGAGACGGCGGAGCGGCCCGCGTTCCATGCGTAGGGAGATGAGGGAGCCGATCTCAAGGTCGAGAATCGGAATGGTCGGGGCCATATCGACGAAGGTCGCCCACCAGAGCCGATCGATCGCGTCCGCACAGGCCCGACGGGTCGCCGGATCGAGCCGTGCGGCTGCAGGCACGAGCGGAACCGGGCGGCCGGCCTGGTACGATCCGCATGGGCCCCGGCCCACGGAGCACGTTGGCGGGCTTGATGTCGAGGTAGACGATGTCGGTGGTATGGGCAGCCCCGAGCCGGGGAGACACCGTCGTCGCATGCGCTCTATGCTCGCGGTTATGAGCACCTGCCGCTGCCCGATCTGTGCCGGCGACACCCATGAGATTCGGGCGAAGCTCATCTGCCGGCAGTGCGGGGCGATCCTCGAGACCTGCTGCGAAGGGGGCCCGATGGGTCCGCCAGCCGACGAATCGGCCGTGTTACCGCCACGATCGGAACAATCCGACGATCTTTGCGACGGGTGAGTTTTTGGGTCGGCGAAGATCGATCTTCTAAGGGAAGTTTGCCGGCAGCGCAAACCCGACTGATTCCGTCGTCCCTACGTATTGGGCGACGGTGACGGAAGGGAATGTCGGCAGCCCATTCTGGGTTTTCCGTGCGGGAGCGCCACCACTGGGGGTGGGGTCTCCCCGCGATCAAACCCGGAACAGTGTTTCGCGAAACGTTGGGTGATTTTCCTTTCCCTCTGGAGGTTTCCGTGAAGAAGCGTCTGACATTCAGTTTCCTGCCCTGGGCGGCTGCCGCTGGCGTGTGCGTGGGCGGATTTGCCCACGGTGCCGATGCGGTTCCGACCCCGGCTGACGGTTCCGTGCTCGTCGGCTCCGCCGACGCCGTGGCCCCGGCTGCCGAGGCTCCCGCCGTGGCCGACGAGGCCATCTCGGGCAGCGCAAGCACCAAGACGGTGAAGCGTTGGGTGATGGCCCCGGAGATCCGGGACGTTGAGACCACTGAGTGGACCACAGAGGTCCGCGAGCGGTCGTTCCAGGTGTCGAAGAAGGTACCGCGGATCGAAGAGAAGACCCGCGACTACACGGTGATGGTGCCGGAGCAGCGCACGAAGTCGGTGAACTACACCGTCAATGTGAACGTGCCGGAGACCAGGACGGTCGAGTACAAGGTCAACGTGCCCTACACCGAGCAGCTCGAGAAGAGCTACACGGTGATGGTGCCCGTCAAGGAAGAGAAGACCCGGACGTGGAAGGTGAACGTACCTTACACCGAAGAGATCCAGCAGTCCTACACGGTGATGGTCCCGGTCACGGAGCAGAAGACCGCGACCTACAAGGTGAACGTGCCTTACACCGAGGAGCGGACGGCCACCTACAAGGTGAACGTGCCCTACACCGAAGAAGTCCAGCAGACCTACACGGTGCGGGTTCCCTACACCGAAGAGATGACGGGCTACC